>CAZUCF010000006.1:1428-58025 GCA_964619405.1 uncultured archaeon
TGTTACTCCTACTCCTACTCCTGTTACTCCTACTCCTACTCCTGTTACTCCTACTCCTGTTACTCCTACTACTGGTGGTGTTACTCCTCCTCAGGGTATTCCTAATATTAATCCACAACCAAGATTTAAATTGTCTAAAGTTATTAATGGTTGGACTTTAGCAGCTATTTTAGGGGGTGTTGATGATTTTGTTGTTTCGAGAAGCATTACTAATTTTGATGTTTTGGAAGATGAATTAAGCGCAGATATTCAAACTGATTCAATAGGAACAAGTTTGACTGAGTATGCTCTTGGTGGTGTTGGTGGATTGTTTACTTACTCATTAGGCGTGGGATTATTTAATCTTGGTGGTAAGTTAGGCAGATTAACTTATTCGAAGTCTTCTATTGTTCAGAGATTGGTTATGGGTACAAAAATAGGTAGGTTGACATTGAGTCATATTGCTGGTTGGTCTGCTAAAGGACTTTTTTCATCAGTGGTTATTGGTTCTATGGCTGGCGGGGTTATTGGAGAGTATCGGTTGATGAAAGATTGGGCGAACAATGTTTCTGAAGCAATTGGTAAATTAAAAACAATTTATTCTAAGGGAATTGCATACTCAGATAATGAGACCATATATATAAATCATTTCCATGAAGAAGTGACTGGTGTTTCAAAAAATAATAGTTCGATTAATGTGTTTGGAAACATTGACGATGCTGAGAATAGTCAGGTTAACTTTATTCTAAAAACAGATCTTGCTTTTTTAGAAGAAGTAGTTCCAGCTGATAACGAAAAAGGAATTTTGCCTGTTTTCAATATGTCTCCTAATAAAAAGTTGTCTTTTGTTACAGAGCAAAGATCAAATCTTTCAAATGTTTATTCTACATTGTTTTTTAGTAAACTAGCTTTTAATGAACCAGAAAAATTGGGGAAAATGAGTGTTTGGGATAAATTTGTTAAAGGGGCTATTAGTGTTGCTGACAAAGTAAATTTTGGTTTCTCGTCTGCTCGTAGAAGAGCATTAATTAATTCGGTTGATAGCCTACAAAAATTACTAAAAGATTTGCCTCCAGTAGATGGTGGAAAAATTAGTGTTCAGTCAATTAATTTAAAAAATCCCATAATTTACTCTGAGGGTTATTCTTGTAAAGCTAATTCAAAATACAATGATCAAGTAATTGATTGTGAGTTCTATAATAATTTTGATGAGGGAGTTTATCTTTTAGATTATCGCCAAATGTATGGTGCACCTAGTTATTTGTCAATAGGAGCACTTGCTGATAGAGAATCTAGTGGGGGGTTCGAAGGTTTTTTTGAAAAAGCAAAGTGTGGTCTTGTGACCAATATGCCGGCAAACCCAAAAACAAATAAATTATTTTGTTCACATGCGTTAGGCGAGTTATATGATTTGGATAATGATGTTTTTACTGATAAAGGAATGGATGAAGTAGATATTTATTTGTCTTTTGTTGAAAAATATTATGAGTATCTAACAAGAGAACCTACTCTTGGGTTTAATTTTATAAATGATATTTTTCCAGAAGAAGATTTGCGGTTTATAAAAAAGCTAGTTGATGCAAAAGGAAATTATAATGAGTTAAAAAAATATAAATACTTTTTGACAACTGCTATACTTGGTGTGCCAATATTTGTTGTTGTTGGTAAAGGCGATCCTAATACAATATTTGAAAACTTTTTAGAAGGTGAGTTTGCTATTTCTTATGAAGGAGAAAAAAAAGCTGATACTAAAACTGATGATAAAGATGTTTTGTCAGGCCAGTCGCTTGCTTATTATTTGAAGGTTTCTAATAAAAAGATTATTGGTGATCTTGGGCCTAGTGTTAGTGAGCTTAAAGGTGACATTGATGGGAAAACTGGTTCTGATAGTGGCAAAAAATCTAATGGGACTGCGGAAGTTTCTGGTGGGGCTAGTATTACTTGGAATAATATTTTGCCTACAAGAAAGTCAACAATTATTTTTCCTTCTGTTGATGGTAAACAATTAAAATTAGTTTTTGAGAAGAGTTCGTGGAATGGTATAAATTATTTGAGTGTTTACGAGAATGATTCAAAAGTGGATTGTTATTTTAATGTTTGGGAAGGCATTTGGAATGCTCTTGGTGGGAAAAACACTCTTGTTTATGGTTTAACTGATAAGAAAGAGGTTTGTGATTATGCGGTTAATGGAAAGTTTATTGTTGATGCTGAGCTTGATAAGAGTGGAAGTTATTATTCTTTCAATATTACTAGTCCTTTAATCCCAACTAATTGTCAAGGAAAAACTTTTTCTCAGATTAATGATTCTTTAACTGTTACTTGTTAAAATATCAGTTTGTTGTATGCCAGAATCCAAAAATTCCTACTTAATACCTAATTCCAGTTAAAACGTTACATTTATAAACTCTGACAGCACCAAATATAATAACCAACTTTGTAATTGTTCAAAGTTAATTTGGTCTTTTTTTTATGGCCTCAATTCAGTAGTTGGTTTTTAACCTTTATTATAAAGGGTTAATTTTAGTTTCAGGGGTGTTGACGTGAAAGATTTGTTAAATAACTTTTGTAAGTTGTTTGGTTTAACTTTAATATTGTTTTCTTTGTTTTCTTTTGTTCCAGCTTTTCCAGTTATTAATCCTAGTGAAATAGAAGTTAATAATTCTGAAGGATTTTTTTTTGTTGAAGTAACAAACCCTTATGATGATACAAGAAGTTTAGATATAAATTTTTTTGTTCCAACTGATGTTCAAATAAATTCTCCTAAAGAAATTCCTGCCAATACAACTATTACAGCAAAAGTTTTTGTTAGAAACAATTTTTCTGAGTTCACAAAAATAAATTCTACTTTAGAAGTTTATTTGGGTGAAGAATTAGAGAGAAAAGAAATTTCTGTGAGATTTTATCCTAACCCAACAACAAATTCAACTAATATTTCAGGGAATTTTTTGGGATTAGATTCAATAACAAGCTTTTTCTCTTTACTAACCTTTTTTAGTTTTGAAAATATTTCATTGAATTTTATAGCAATGTTTTTCTTAACACTAATAATAATAGCATTACTAATAATGTTGATTGTTAGAATAGCAAGGAGGGTTTGAAATGAATAACAATGGTAGATTAAATAATATCTTCAAATTACTCGGAATAATTTTTATTTTATTATCAATAACTGTTTTTGCTAGAGCAGAAACATATTCTTTTACTTGTAATGACCCTTTTAATTGTTCTATAAAATCATATTGTCAATCTGTTCCAGGAGCAGTCCCTGGTTTGTTAGTTCATTATGGTACTGCAACAAGTTATGCTCTTGGTTCTCAACCAATAGAATATTCTTTTCATTCAACACAACCCGGAACAAATATTTGTTCAATAATAGTAAAGTTATCTGCTTTTCACTCTCAAGGGCAATCAAACGAGGTAACCGCATTATATGTTAACGGAGAACATGTTGGCACAACAAGTGATAATTATTGTAATGGTCCATCAACAGAAAACTGTACTTTTTGTGGTATTGACACTCAAAACCTAGGCCAAAAAACAATTGTTTTACAAGAAAACAATGTTTTGAAAATTTATGGTTACGAATCACATGCTGTTGTAGGAGTTACTTTAGATTGTACAAAACAATTTGACCCAGATTCTTGTGAGTATAATAAGAGTCCAATTATAAGACAAATAAGCAATAAAATTATAAAATATAATTCTTCGTTTTCTATTGATTTGTGGGATTATGCAAGTGATCCTGATGATAGGTTAAGTGATTTAGAATTTACTTTTAATGTTAATAATGATAATTTGGTTTGTTCTCTAAACGATAATAGGTATTTGAATTGTTCATCATCATTATTGTTAGGAAACACTATTATTGAAGTAACCGCAACAGATGATTGTGATGCTTCTGCGAAAAGAGAATTTGTTGTTACAATAGAAAATAATCCGCCAACAATAAATATTCCTGACTTTGAAAAAAGTTGTTCAGCAAATTTAATCAAGTTCATTGATTTGAGAGACTATTCGAATGATGAAGAAAAAAATTTGTTAGAATATAGTATTGTTAGTCAATCAAATAATGATTTAATAAGTTGTTCTATTGTAGATGAGCATTATTTGTCATGTATAATAAATATTTGTGATAACAATTATTCTGATATTTCAATAAGAACTGAAGATATTTTTTCTGAATATGATGAAACAACATTTAGAATTTCAATAAAAGATTTTCCACCTTATTTGAAAAAATCAATACCAGATTTTTGTATAAATGTGGATACTGTGAATTTATTAAATTTGAAAGAATATTTTTTTGATAGTGAAGATGGAAACAATTTAAATTTTACTTTATTACAAGATTCTCAAAATGATATTGTTTGTTCGTTAAACAATAGTTTTGTTTCTTGTAATATTAATACAAATGCAAAGACATTTAATGAAATAGAAATAATTGCAAGAGATTCTGCAAATAATTCAATTAAAGAAAGCTTTTTAGTTGAAACAATGTGTTTTGAAAATAAGAAATTTGATTTTTCATCAGAACAAAAGTTTTTTTGTTTAGAAGATTGTACTTCTCACACGCAAGAACTAACTCTTACAAACAATTCTGAGTATACATGTTTTGATTTTGAATTAGAGCATGATGAATATTTGAATGCTACTCTCTCAAATAGTTCATTTTGTATGAATAAAAATGAATCAAGAAAAATTTATTTGAATGTAAATACTTGTAATGCTGATAGAGCATTTTATGATATTAAAGTAAAGGATTATGAAAATGATATTGAATTGAATTTTGAATACCAAATAGGAAATTGTACTTATTTTGGTGAAATAGAGGTAAGAGAATTTGATGGTTTTATTTGTAATAATACAAAAAAAGATTTTGTAGTTACAATAAAAAATAATAGTATTGAAGAAAAAACTTTTGTTCTTAATGCTGAAAATCAATTATTATTACCTTATTTTTCAAGAGATCAAATAAATATTCCTGCTTTTAGTTCAAGAGAAGTAATGCTAACAATTAATGCTAAAAATGTTTTAGGAAAACAAAATATTCAATTGAGTGCGACAACAGGCAATGAGCACATTGAGAAAAGATTAATTGTTGATGTAAAAGATTGTTCTGATATAAAAGAAAGAAATTTTTTAATTGAAACACCTAGTGTTTGTTTTGATGTTGCAAAAGGACAAATTTTTGAAGGTTCTTTTAATGTAAGAAGGGTTAGTAATGATTGTATTGATTGTTCGTTCAATGAAAAGAGTGTTAAATTATCAATGTATGGGTTACAAAATGAATTATCAAATAATATAGTTTCTCTTTCAGGTACAACATCACAAAAAGTTTATTATTCATTAAAAATACCTAGTGATGCTTCAGCAGGAACAAGATTTATAACAGTTTCAGGACAAGAGTTGCCAGAAGGCCCTTTTGCTGAAACAGGTTTCGTGCAAGATGAAACAATTTGTTTAAATGTTTTGGGAACAAGTAGCTCTTCAATAAATCTTAGAACAGAATCAAAAGATATTGTTTGGTGTGATTCTGAAATATTTGAGTTAGAAATAATTAATGATGGGGACTTTGATGAAACATTTTCTTTGTCAACATTACAAAAACCAGTTGGAGTAAATGTTATTTTTTCTGAACAACAAGTAACAGTTCCAAAAAAGAGTTCAAAAATAATTTATGTTTCTGTTTCAACGACAACTGATTCAAGTATTGCTGAAAACCAAAGTATTTTAATAAAATTAGATGGTAGACTTAAATTAGAATCAAGAATTTATTTTAACATTGTTGAGAAACCATTTTTTGATAATGTTGAAATAATGAGTTATACTCAATTAATAGAAATGAATTCTAATTCAGAAAAAATATATTATATTCAAGTAAGAAATAATACTGATTTTGAAATAAAGAATATTCAACTTTCATTTGAAAATACTCCTAATGGGATTGAAATAGAAAAAAAGTTTATTGATTCAATAAAACCAAAAGAAGTTTTGACATTAAGTGGTAAAATTGTTTCAAATGATGTAAATGGTTCTTTTTCAACATTTTTTGTTTTAGAAAAAGTTATTGAAGGGTTACCAAATCAATTATTAAATAAAAAAGAATTCCAGATTAATGTTCAATCACCTTCAAGCCAAAATGTTTTCACTGGTTTGTTTGGTTTTAATTTACTTGGTTTTGATGATAATGGTTCAAGCGGTTTTTTTATTTTCATTGGAGTAATGGGTTTATTAACTTTTTTACTCTTAATAGTTATATTGAGTGTTGTTTTTTCAGCTAGTTATTCTGAAAAAAAAGAAGTTTGGGTTGGTGTTAAAGAATGAATTCAAAAATTTTAATAGTTTTAATTAGTTTTTTTGTTTTAATTAGTTTTAATGGCGTTAACGCATTAACAATTAATGGTCCATCGTCAATGTCTTTGTGTCAGTGTGATACTGAGGCTCAAACTTTTTCGGTTTGTGCTGATATTACTGGCAATTATTCTGTGTCGGTTTCTGGTTTGGGTGCAAAATGGGTTGAAATTGCTCCTTCAACTTTGAATATTAATGCTGGTTCTTGTAAAGATTTTTTTGTTTTTGTTACTCCTGAGTGTTATGCTATTTCAGGTTCTTTTCCTTTTACAATAAATGTTGCTGGTGAACTAGATAATGAATCAAAAAATGTTTCTTTGTTTGTTGAACAATGTCACACATTTAATTTTAATGTGACTCCTGAAATAAATAATTCTAATCCTTGTGAAAAAAATACTTTTAATATTTCAATTGCTAATACTGGAAAATTTACTGATGAGTTTGTTTTACTACAAAAAGGTTTAGATGATTCTTGGGTTTCTTATCCAAGAGAATCTTTTGTTTTGGGTAGTGGCGAATCATTAAACACAAGTCTTTTTGTTGAGAGTTTGTGTTCAACACCATCGGGTAGTTATCCTTTTACATTAACTTTGTCTAACACAAAAACAAATGCTTCTTCAACAAGAAATCTTGTTCAAGGAATAAACAATTTTACTTCACTGACTAATGATTTGAGTACAAATATTTCTGTTTGTTCAGAAGAAAAAACAAATTTCGATGTTTTAATAACAAACAATTCAAACAAGGATGATGAAGTTGAGATAATTATTGAAGGCGAAGATTTTATTTTAGTTGACAAAAAAATATTGTATCTTGCTCCACAAGAAACAAAAAAAGTTGTTTTGTCAGTAAACCCAGTTTCTCCTCAAACAACAGAATTCATTTTTTCTATGAAATCAAATAATTATGATAGTACATTTTCAAAAAGTGTTAATCTTGTAATTAATGATTGTTATAATGTTTCAATAGAAAGAATTGGTACTCAAGAAAATTATTGTTTGGGTAATGTTTCTCAAAAATATTTAGTAACAAATAATGGCACAAAAAATATTGATGTTAATATTTCTGTAACAGGAGTAAATGTTGAGCCAAAAAAGGTTAATATATTGTCTGGTTTAAGTGAGGAAATTGTTTTTAGTTTTTCAGAACAAGAAGGTTCAAAGAATATTGTTGTTTCTGCTGAAACAAATTTTTCAAAAGACACTATTAATTATACTTTGAATTTTGAGAATTGTTATGGGGCAGAATTATTAGTTCCAGAAATATCTGTTTGTTCTACAGAAAAAAGAATTGTTGATATTAAATTAAAAAATAATGGTACTCAACAACAAACATTTAATGTTTCAACAAATGCCGATTGGATTATTGTAAATAATTCTGAGGTGAGTGTTGAACCAAACTCTGAAAAAATAGTTTCTTTGTCTTTGGATGTTCCCCAACAAATTGAATCAGAGTATTTGATAACAGCTGTTTCAGATAATTCAACTTTAACAAGAACCTTGCAAATAAATGCTCTTTCAGAAGAATTTTGTTATTCTTTTGAAGTAATAAAAAATAATGATGTAATTGATGTTAATTGTTGTGATGGTGCAATAAAAGAAATAATATTGAAGAACACTGGTAACTTTGTTCAAGATTTTTCAATTAGAAAGATTGCTCCTGAATGGGTTTCTTTTTCACACACGCAAGTTTCTTTAAGTCCAAATGAAGAAAAAATAGTTTATGTTTATTTTGCTCCACCTATTGGGACTAATGGACAATTAATTGGTACTATAGAAATAAAAAATCAAAAGAATTTGTCAAAAACATTTGATTTTAATTTGAATGTGTTTGGTGGGAGTTGTGGAGTAGGTCTTAACGCTGATTTAAATGTTAATGGTGAAATTGCTTTAACAAAAATATTTACTAGAAAAGAAATAGATGTTGAATTTAATATTACAAATGATTCAAATGTTGGTTTTAATGTGGTTGACATTAAAGTTCAAGAGTATCCTGATGCTGAAGTAAAGTTTGAGAGAAATATTTTTCTTTCTCCAAATGATTCAACTAAAGCAAGGATAACTGTAAGCTTCCTTGAAAATCAAGAGCCTCAAGACAGAGAAGTTAATATTGATATTTTAACTTCTATTGGAGAATTCCAAAAGAAACAATTGATTAAATTTTCAGATGCAAACAAATCTCCAGTATACGATGAGGTTGCAATAACTGGCTTTTTTGCGCAATTAATTGCACCTGCTGCAGGAATATTATTATTACTAATAATACTCGTAATAATAGTTTTTGTTGCTCAAAGATCAGGTTCAAAATCAAAGTCTTCTAAAAAGAAATAATTTTTGTAACTAACTTTTATAGTTAGTTATTTATTCTTTTTTGTTTGAATTTTTTTTTTATAGTTATTTGTTTTTTTTTGTTTGAATTTTGTTTTTGTTTTTATAGTTAGTTATTTATTCTTTTTTATGTGAATTCTTTTATGCTTGAAGATTTTATTATAGTAAACAAAATAGATGCAGAATTAATCAATTTTCCAACTTCTACAAACACAAATGTTGCAGTTGAAAGAAAAAAACTGCCTTTTTCTTCAACAGTAAAAATACAATTATTTAATTCCGTTAAAAATGAGCCGGTTATTATAATAACACATTTTAATTCAGAGTTAGATTTAAAAAAAATAAAAAAATTGCTTTTGTTGAAAGATAATAATGATTTAATTGAACAAAACAATGATGAAACAATTAATATTACTGGTTACAAAAAAGGTTTTGTTCCACCAATTTCTATTTTCGGTATAAGAATTATTCTTGATTCTTCATTAGAAAAAAAAAGTTTTTTGTTTTGCCAAGTAAGTGAAAAAACTTTTTTGAAAGTGCCAACGCAATCAATAATAGATTATAATGATGAAGTGATTTTTGAAAAAATAACAATTTAAATTCAATTTTTTAGTATTTTTTTTATGATTAATTATTCTTTCAAATAATTTTTTTAGTAATTATTTTTTTGTTTGTTTTATATTTGTTTTAAAATAAAGCTTAATTTTTCTATAAAATAATCAATTTCTTCTATAGTATTATAAAAAGAAAAGCTTGCTCTTGCTAAACCATTTTTATTAAATTTTTTTACAATTGGTTCTGCGCAATGAAAACCACTCCTAATAGCAATTCCTTCTTCGTTTAACAAAATTGCTAAATTATGGCAATTAATTTTCTTACAATCCATTAAAACTATTGGTGCACTTTTATTTTTGTTGCTAATAACTTTTAAACCAATTTTTTCTAATTCATTTGTTGATTGCAAAAACCTTTTTTTTAATAAGTTATCTTGTTTTTCAATTTCATCAAAACCTATTTTTTCGATGTATTTTATTGCTTCTCTAAAACCATATACTCCTGCAATATTTGGTGTTCCCGCTTCAAACTTTTTTGGTGACTTTTCAAAAACACTTTTTTCTATTGAAACACTTTCAACCATGTCACCACCAAAAATAAAAGGACTCATTTTTTCAAGTAATTCATTTTTTCCAACTAGACAACCAACTCCTGTTGGGCCAAACATTTTGTGTGAGGAAAAAGACATGAAATCAATATTTAATTTTTTAAAATTAACTTTTTTGTTTGGTGTTAGTTGTGCCCCGTCAACACAAAAAACTCGTTCATCTTCATGAACAATTTTTTCAATTTCTTTTAAATTTGGTTTAGTTGCAATAGTATTACTTGCCCCACTAATACTAACAATTTTTGAGTTAACAACTTTTTTTTCTAAATCGTTTGTATCTAATTCAAGGTTTTTATTAATTTTTACAAATTCTATTTTTGCACCAGTTTTTTTTGCAAGGAATTGCCATGGTAAAATATTGCTATGGTGTTCCATTTCACTTAAAACAATTTTATCATTTTTTTTTAAAAAATTATTATTCATAAAAGAATACATTATCAAGTTAATTGATTCGGTAGTGTTTTTTGTAAAAATTATTTCGTTGTTCTTTGAACCAACAAAATTAGCAGTTTCTTTTCTTGTGTTTTCAAAATTAATTGTTGCTTCTTCACTCATTTCATGGATCCCTCTGTTTATATTAGCGCAACTTTTTTCATAATATTTTTTTTCAGCATTAATAACTTGTTTTGGTTTTAATGATGTTGCGGCATTATCAAAATAAACAATATTTTTTCCATTAATTTTTCTTTTTAAAACAGGGAAATCTTTTCTTATTTTTTTAACATTCATAAAAAAAGTATTAAAAGAAAGTAATTTTAACCTATTATTCTAAATAATTGTTATGCTTTTTGACTTACACACTCACTCAAAATATAGTATTGATGCTTTATCAAAAATAGAAACCATGTTAAAGATTTGTAAAAAAAATAATTTTGGTTTGTCAATAACAGATCATAATAATATGAGTGCTTATTCACAGGGTAATGCTAAAAAACTTGCTAAACAAATGGGTGTTTTGTTAATTTCAGGAGAAGAAATAAGGGTTCTTGAAAAAGAAAATAGCAATAAGTGTGTTGGCGAGGTAATAGTTTATTGCTTGCAAAAAGAAATTGTTCCAACAACGTTTGAAAAAATATTGGATGAAGTGAAAAAACAAGATGCTCTTCTTTCTTGCCCACACCCTTTTGATTGGCCAAGAAAAAACTTTTCTGGTTTTAAAGAGCATTGGAAAAAATTTGATTCAATGGAAGTTTATAATGCGAGAGCATATTATGCTGGTTTGAATAAAAAATCACAATTCTTTTTCAATAATGTTGTTAAAGAAAAAAAGATTGCTGCGCTAGGGGTTAGTGATGCTCATACTCCTGAAGAAATAGGTAATGGGTTAACTGAGATAAATGCTATTAACGAGGAAGAATTTAGGCGAGAAATAAAAAAAGGTTTAACAAAAATTATTATTAATGATAAAGCAAGAGTGTGGCATCATTTTCAAACACAATTAGCAAGAAAAAATATTATTAGTGAAAGGTGATTATTTGTCTTTTAAAACAAAAAAAATAAGGAAAATGTTTCCAAAAAAAGGTCCTGAAAAAAAAGCTTTATTTTTTTTGTCAAATTTGTTAAGACTTGATAATGCTAAGCGAAAAAGTGTTTATAAAAAGGTTTTGAAATCCAAAAAAAGTTTGGAAAAATCAACTTTGGTTAGGTTAAGAAGAACTGCTTCTTCAAGGAGAAAAGTTTTTTTAACAATGGATTCTCTTGTCAAAGATTATGTTAAAAAGTGTCCTGGTTTTGAAGGAGTAATTATTTTTGGGGGTATTGTTAAAAAAGAATCTCCTCCAACCGATTTAGATTTTATTTTTGTGGGGAAACTGGCTGAGAAAGATAGGCGTGATTTCTCTAATATTCTTCAAAAAGAATTAAAAATTCCTACAAATCCTTTTCCAGTTGAAATTGATTTGAATTCAAATCCGAAAAGATGGGAAGAATTATTATCTACTCCTTACTTGAGTTCTTACAGAGAGTGGGTGCCACAAAATTTTGTTGGACCTGATTTTTTTAGAAGGAGATTAAATAGAAAGTTTAGTTCAGCATTAAAAAAAGTTGGTAGAAAAGAGTTTGAATAAAGTTTTTATTGTAGTAAGTTGTTCTATAATTATGATTTCAAAGGTTAGAGGCAAAATTACTCCGTTGCAAAATATTTTGGCTTGGCCTTTTATTAAATTAAGAGTTTCTCCTAACCTTATTTCTGTTATTGGTTTGTTGTTAGCTATTATTGGTGCTTTTTTTGTTTTCCAACAAAATTGGTTAGTAGCTCTAATTTTTTTTATTTTGGCTCCAACAATGGATTTGATTGATGGGAAAGTGGCGCGAACCCTTAACAAAGTGAGCAATTGGGGTAATTATTTTGAGACAATGATTGACAAAATGGTTGATTTTGCTATGCTTGGTTCTTTTGTTTTTGTTCCTGGTCTTCAAATAGCATCTGTTCTTGCTTTGGGTTCCTCAATGCTTTCTTCTTACGCTAAACCAAGGGTTGCTTTGATAATAATTACTGATAATAGGGATTGGCCGGCTATTGGGGAGCATGGTGATAAATTGTTAATTGTTTTAATTTCTCTATTATTTGCTTCAATTGGTTTTAATTTTATTGAATACTTTTTGTATTTGATTATTGTAATATCATTAATTGGTACTGTCCAGAGAATGGTTTATGCAAAAAAACTTATTGTTGAGGCTGAGAAGAAGGGTTCTTTGTTGCCTTATATTAAAAAGAAGAAAGAAAGATAAATTCAATATTAAAAAAAGTAAAATTAGTTTTTAAAAAATTAAGTATTTTTGTTTAAAGATTGAATCTTTTTTATTTTGATTATATTTTGTTCTTATTTTTTATGAATTTAATTTCTTGTGTTTTAATTTTTATTTTATATTTTATTTTTTTGTAGTTTTAATTTAATTCTTTTTTGTTTTTAAAAGTTTTTCAATATTTTTTCTGATTTTTTTACAAAATCCTTATTGCTATTGACTTTAACAAAAGTTATGTCTTCTCTTATTTTCATTTGTGAATCACTGTCCTTGTCTCCAAACGCGTAAGCAATTATTTTGTCACTTGGTTCAATTTTGAATTTGTTTAGAGCTCTTAAAACGCCTAAATGTTTTCCTAGTTCTATTGGGTAAATAGCTATTCCAGTTTTAATATCTTGAACAACTAGTTCAACAGGGCTACCAAACTTTTTTGTTATCTCAAAAAACTTTTTTTGTTCTTTAACAAGTTTTTTCAAAATATTAATTGCTTTTGCTCGCTCTTTATTAGTATTGTTTTCTAATTCAAAACAAATTCTTGCGTCCCCAACAAGTTCTTCAACTAAAGCTGGTTTTGTTTTTATTCCATTATATTTTAATTGTTGGTTTAATTCTTTTCCAATTAACATTTTGTATAATAAGAATTGATCTAATGTTGAAAAAGTTTCTCGTTTAATAACATATTTTTTTATTAGGACAGCGTTTTGGTTTTTAAAAACAATTTTGCTTTTTTTTGTTTTGAATTCATATGTGGAACTTAATTGGTCTAATCCAAGTGCACCAAAAATTAATGATTCATTAAACAAATTTTCTTTTTTTAATCGGCTAATAAAACCGTTTCCAATTCTTAATTCTCTTATTGATCTGGCAGTAATAAAAACTAGTTTGAAACCATTTTTTTTAAATTTTTTTAGAATTCTTATTGATTCGTCAGTTATTTTTGGTGAAACATTTTGAACATAAACATCGCCTTCTGTTAATACTCCATCAATATCAAAAAAAGCTATTTTTGATTTTATTATTTGAATCATCGTTAATAATAAATTTGTTTAGATTTAAATACTTTTTTGAATACAATTTTTTTGGTGGTTTAATGGTTTCTTTTGAGGATTGGCAAAAAATTGATTTGAGAGTTGGTTTAATTGAAAATGTTGAAGATATTGCGGGCAAAGACAAGTTGTACAAGTTAAGTGTTGATTTTAAAGAATCAAAGAGAATTGTTATTGCTGGTTTAAAATTTTTTTTCAAAAAAGAGGATTTGTTGAACAAAAAAGCTGTTTTTGTTTTTAATTTGGATCCAGTAAAACTAGCTGGAATAAATTCTGAAGCAATGATTCTTGCTGCGAAAAACTCTGTTAATGAGTACAAAGTTTTTTTTGCTGATGATTCTATTGAACAAGGAACAAAATTAGAATAATTTTTTAAATTAAAATAGTTTTTAAAAAAATGAAAAAATTTTTAAAATCAAATATTTTTATTTTTGTATTGATTATTAATTAATTTTTTGTTATGCTAATAATGTAATTAAGCTAATAATGTAGTTAAGCTAATAATGTAATTAAGTATGGCACAGCAATTAGTGTTCCTATCATTGAACCAATGTTTGTTAATGCTGTTACTATCAAAATGTGTGATACTTTGTTTTTGTAAAAACCTTTAATTGTTGAAACATTACTTAAATTTTCAAAATCAATTACTCTTGGTGAATTAAATTTGGTTTCAGTTATTGCTGTCATCCAACCAGCGGCTATTGCTGGGTGTAATGAAGTAAATGGCGCTGCTAAAAAAGCAGTTAAAATTGATATTGGGTGTGCTCTTGCTATTGTTGCTCCTATTGCAGAACAAATTCCGTTAGCAAGAAACCAAATTATCAAAGCATTTATTGTTGTGTTAAAACCTTTTGTTGTGAACAAAAAAACAAGGAATACGAAAAATAATATTGGTATTAAGTATGACAAGTATTTCAAATAATTTCTTTTCTTTGGAATAATATTTAATTTTTGTAAATCAGTTTTTTTGTTTTTTTTAATGTTTTCACAAATACCATTTAAATGTCCTGCTCCAACGACAGCAACCATTTTTTTTCCAGGACTATTTTTTATCATTTCTGTTATATAATCATCTCTTTCATCAACAAGAACTTTTTTTACTGATGGCATTTGTCTTCCCAATTCTTTCATTAATTTATTTATTAGATCCTCGTTTTTTAATTCCTCAATTTTTATTGCATCAATTTTTTCTCCATTACTCATTCCGCCAAAAAAACCCATTATTATTGAGCTACCTAACCTTAATTTTTCTCGCAGAGTCATTGTTTTGAAAGCTCTTTTCAATGTAACATTTACATTTCTGTCAAGTAATCTAATTGGTATTTTGTTTTCTTGTGATTTTTTAATTGCAACCATCATTTCGGAACCAGGTTGTACACCTACTTTTGCACCCAATTGTTTTTGTAAGTTTGAAAGTAATATATTTAATAAAAACAAGTAGGTTTTCCCAGTTTTAACAACTTCAATAATATTGGTTTGCTGCCATTTTTGACCGCTAACCAATTGGTGTAATCGTTCATTATCTAATTCTATTCCAACTACATCTGGTTTTTCTTCTTCAATCGTTTTCTCAACTAGTATCATTGATTCTTTTGAAATATGCGCTGTTCCAACAAGAATTATTTCTTTGTCACTCAAAGTTATTTTCCTTATCATTACAAAATTAAGAAAAAAAGTATTTTAAACAAGCGTATTAAATTTATTTTTTGCTGGTTAAAATAACAAATTAATGAGTTTTAGTGAAAGGTTTAAATACTTCTCCGTTTTATTTATTTTATGGCTTACAAGAAACCAATTCTGTTATTATTAATTCTTGTTTTTTCTTTGGGGTTTGTAAACTCTTTAAGTGTTTCAGTTGATAGTCCTCTTTCGCAAGGCCAACAATGGTCTATTAATGCAAATTTGTCTTCTCTTAATAATGGTGAGAATGTAAGAATTTATTTGGATTCTGAACAAATTTTTGTTGTTACCAAGGTTGATAACTTATACTTGGAGGTTACGTCTTCGTCAAGAGTAGTTAATAGTATTTTAAACAAGGATAATGGTTTTTTGACTTTGGTTTGTTCTGGTTTGAGTACTGGGAATTATGATATCGAGTTAAAATCAAGTAATGATTCTGTTGGGGCAAGCGTTGTTTTTTTTGAGCCAAGTAGTAAGTCAGATCAAGAAAAATTGGAAAATGATGTTTCTATTTTAGAAGGGCAAATAAATTCTCTTAAAAGTACTATTTCGACTTTGGAGCAACAAAACCAAGTTAAGGACTCACAGATTTCAGATTTGTTAAAAGAGAATTCTGAATTAGATTCGGCTTTAATTTTATTGGAGTCAAAGTTAAGGTTGTTAGAACAAGAAGGTAAGTCAAGTGAGGAAATAATTTTGGAGATGAAAAGCGATTTGAATGACTTGCTTGTTGAAAGAGAAAATCAAAAAAATTCTCCTTTGTCTGGAATGTTTGCTTTTGGTGCACAAAATTCTGGGATTTTAATAGGATTGTTTGCTTTAATCGCATTAATTGTTGTAGGTATTTTTATTAGGTCTAGAACTGGTTCAATTTATTCTAGTTCATTGTTTGGTGATGATGATGTTGCGCCTGATTTGAACCCTGTTGAATCAGATGAATCTTCTCTTAATGAGACAAGAGTTTCTCCATTCAAATCATTTTTTTCTGGTTTGAAAAAGAAGAAGAGCCCTGTTCTAAATTCTAACAAGAAAAAGTGGGCTGTTGAACCATATCATGGTGAGGAAAAAAATAGTGTTTCTAAAGAAGAGAAGCGATTTGATTTAGGTGATTTAATCAAAAAGGATTAAATTAAAAAAAATAATGAATTAAAATTAATCAATTTATTTTAATTTTTTTTATTTAAATTTTTTATTCATTTCTCCAAAGTAAAAATTCTTTTTTTCTTCAATAACCCATATTTCAAAATTTTTTGATTTTTTTAAATAAGGGCTTATTAAATCTTCATTTAATAAATCAGTTCCAATATTAATAAAACCAAATGATGGTAAAACAATAACTTCTTTTTTCTTGTATTTTGTTTTAGCAATACACTTGAATTTTTCTCTTTTGTATTCGTCTGATAAAATGATTGCACTATGCTCGTGCCCAATAATAATTATTTTCTTTTTTGTTTCAATTATTTTGTCACCATGGCAAAAACAATAATTATTTTCCTCAAATTTTTCTATTGCCTTAAAATTTTTCCATTTTGCAATACTATTAATATATTTGTCATGGTTTCCTTTTATTATAATTAGTTTTTCGCACTTTGTTTCTAAAAAATCAATGATTTTGATTACTTCAACCCATTCTTGGTTATTTATTGTTCCAAATTCGTGTTTTATGTCGCCTAATAAAACAATTTTTTTTAGTTGACCAGTTTTTTTTAAAACAAAATCCAATTCTCCCAATGTTTTTGAAAAATTGTTTCTTGGAACAAATACTCCTTTTTTATTATACTCTTCTTCTTGGCCTAAGTGAAGGTCTCCTATTACAAGTATTTTTTCTTTTTTGAACCATAATGCCATTGAAATAATTTCAGTGTTTTTTAAAACTTTTTTTTCCATGTGAAAAACCTTTTTTATTAAAATAATTTTTTTTAATTGTTGATTAATATTGTTTAATTTTGAATTATTTTTTTATTTTGTTTTTTGCTTTGAAATTATTTTTTTAATATTATTTTTTTTATTTTATTATTTTTTTTGTATTATTTTTTTTGTATTATTTTTTTGTAGTATTATTTTTTTTATTAGTTATTTTTATTTATTTTTTTTTGTTTTAATGTTTTCCAGAACTTTGTTGTGTAATCTTTTAACAAATTCTATTCTTTCCTCCATTTTCATTACCTCGCTTATTCCTTGTGCGAATAAATTGAATGCGAATGGACTTGGTGTTATTGTTTCTACTTCTCTTATTTTTAATTGTTTTGAATTAATCATTTTAACAACTTTTTTAGCATTCTCTAAATCCATTGCGTCCTCCATTATTTCTCTTCTTGTTTCTTTTAAAATTGGAAAATTTTCGTCAATTTCTTTTATTGCTGGGATTAAAAAGTGTGTTGCCATTTGTTGTCGCCCAACACTTTTTGTTCGCCCTTTATAATTTCTAAGTATCATTAATGCTCTTGTTGCAACGTGCCTGAATCTTCTCTTAAAAATCTCGCTTTTTTCTATTCCTTTTCTTAAAGCAATTTCTAAACTTTCTTCGTTTAAAGCGTTTAACATTTGTTGTATCGGCATTTTTTCTGATGATAACATGAATCCGTTATCATTAATATAAACTTCAACGTCTTTTCTAGTGTTAAATCCAATCATGTAAGCCATTGCTCTTGATAAAGCATCATTTACTTTTCTTCCAAATAATGAGTGAAAAATAGCGTATTTTTTGTTCCCATCCTTGTAATGTTCAATTAATAATTTTCTTATGTGCGGTATTTCTGAGAACAAGTATTGTTCTTTGAAGTAAGAGTAAATTGCTTTCCCAGCTTTTTCGTCAATAATTAAATAGTTTAAAACAAATTTTTCAATTTCTTCTTCTTTTAGTTTGAAAACAAATTTTTCTTCCATTAATGCTCTAAACTCTTGAATACTTTTTGATAAATCAAATGATAATGGTAGTGTTTCTGAAACCCAACTTGGGACGGTTGGAGGCCTTTTTCCTGCTGTGGCAACTTGTAATGTCATTCCTCTTGTGTACTTGAATATGTATGTTTCGCCCCCTAAAACAAAAACATCTCCTGGAATCATTCTTTCAAGGAATATTTCGTCTAAATAACCTAGTTTTTGGTTTCCTATTTTTACTGTTATTTTGCTTTCATCAGGAATCGTGCCAATATTAGTCATGTATAATATTCTTGCTAATTTTCCTTTTTTTCCAATTGTCTCTGTTTCCTCATCATGCCATATTTTTGCGTAAACATGTCTGTTTTCAAGTGTAGAATATTTTCCTGATAAATAATCAATTGTGTCATCAAAATTTTTTCTTGTTAGCTCGTGAAAAGAATATGATTTTTTAACAAGTTCAAAAACTTCTTTTATTGGAGTTGGTTTTTCTATTGCTATCCCGTAAATGTGTTGTGATAAAACATCTAAAGCATTTTTAGGAATTTTTATTTTATCAATTTTTTTGTCTAAAGCATTTTTTAATAATACTGAGCATTCAATTAAGTCATCTCTATCCAAAACAATTATTCTTCCTTTTACTTTTTCGTGTAACCTGTGTCCTGAACGCCCCATTCGTTGTATTGCTCTTGCAACACTTTTTGGACTGCCTAAAAGTATTACTAAATCAATAAAACCAATATCAATTCCTAATTCTAGTGATGTTGAACAAACAACGGCTTTTAATTTTCCTTGTTTTAATCTGGTTTCAATATTTAATCTGTGTTCTCTGCTTAGCGAACTATGGTGTGCCCCTACATTCCCATCCAAATATTTACTTGGAAATTTGTCTTTTAAGTGATGTACTACTCTTTCAGTTGCTGCCCGAGTGTTTGTAAAAATTAGGGTTGTTTTGTGTTCTGAAATTAATTTGTCTAATGTTTCATATAATGCTTCGTGAATTTTTTCTTGACTAGTATTAATTAGATCGGGTAATGGTGATATTACTTTTAAATCCATTTTTTTTATAAAATTAACATTTACTATTCCACAATCCCTTTCTTTATTGTTTTCAAATCCTACAAGAAACTTTGCCATTTCTTCAATTGGTGCGACGGTAGCACTCAAACCTATCCTACAAATATTTTTGGAGTGATTTTGTAATCGCTCCATTGATAATGATAAATGCGTTCCTCTTTTGTTTTCTGCAAGAGAGTGTATTTCATCAATTATTAACCATTTTGTTTGATTTAACTTTTCAATAAATTTTGGGCTATTAAGTATTATTGCTAGTGATTCAGGAGTAGTTATTAATATGTGTGGTGGTTTTCGCAACATTTTGCTTCTCTCGCTTGTTTTAGTGTCGCCTGTTCTTACTCCAACTCGTATATCTATTTTTTTGTTTTTTTTGCCAGCGATTTGTTTGATTTCTTCTAATGGTTCATTCAAATTTTTTTCAATATCATTGTTTAGTGCGCGCAATGGTGAAACATAAACACAATAAACTCTGTCCTCTAAAATATTGTTTTCTGATAAAGTGAATAATTCGTTTATTATTGCTGTAAAAGCGCTTAATGTTTTTCCTGTTCCTGTTTCAGCACTAATAAAAGTGTTTTTTCCCTCGTGAATGCTTATAATTGAATACTTTTGCGGTTCAGTAAATTTTTGAAATTTTTTTTGAAACCATTCCCTCACAATAGGATTAAGTTTTGAGAAAATTTCTTCATCAGAGTGTTTTTCTTCTTGAAAATAAATCATATATAATTTTGAATTGAATACTAATTTAAATCATTGTTAGTCAATAATTTTCATTTAAAAAAAGTGAAATGATAAAAGATAAAATAGATTTTAAATTAATTTTAATTTGCATTTAATTATTAATTTGTTTGTTTTTAATTATTAGTTTTATTGTTATTTTGTTTATTTTTTTATTGTTAATTTAATTACTTTTAACTATTAGTATTACGCCAACCAAAATAAATAGTATCCATAACCATGGGCTCAAAACAGTTATTGGCTCTGGTAAAGAAGGCAAAGCTATTCCTAACCCAATTCCTATTAAAAACAATCCAGCTTGAAAACGTGTTGACATGACATAATTACTCTTCCTTAGTTTAAAAAATTATTCTTTCATTCAATTTTGTTTATAAACTTTATTTTTACAAGTTAATTATGAAGAGGCTTTGTTTTTTAGAATTTGAAGGCCTTCTCGACAATGAATTAGATTATTGTGTTGACGAGAAAAAAGCTGAGCAGTTTGTTATTAATATTCGTGCTTTTTGTTTGAAAAATAATATTGAACTGTTTTTGGTTTCTGGTTTTCATGAAAAAGTTGCTTTGAAAAAATTTCAAAATAGTTTTGTTAAAAAATATTTTAAAAAAGAAAATTTCTTTTTTGTTAATGATAATTATATTTATTCAAAAAAAGAGTCTGACAGGCAAATACATGAAAATAATTTGGAAAAAGATGCTTTTTTTGTAGATAGTTTTTTCAAGCAAACATTGATTTTAAATATTTTAAATAAAAAAAATGTTCTTCAGAATGATGCTGTTTTATTTTGTAATGATGTTTGGGTTGATGGGTATTATACTGTTAGATTTTCTAAAATAAATTTTGTTATTTTTGAAAAAAATGTTAGGGAAAGAGGAAAAGTGTTTGAACCTATTTCTGGTCTTGCTTATTTTGATTTTGATTCTAATCCAAAAAACTTTTTAGAAAAATTTCCTATTGTTGATTATTCTTTTTTAGAGAAATATGTTTTTGATTCAATAAAGGAAGTGCTTTTGAAGGATGTTGATTTTAATAAAATCAAAGAAAAGATAGGTGGTAAGATTGTACAATAATTTGAATGGATTAATTGTTTCTTTGCTTACGCCTATGGATGATGATTTTAATGTTGATTTTTTTGGTTTAAAAAATTTGGTTGCTAGATTAATGAATAAGGGTGTTCAAAATTTTTTAGCGCTTGGCGAGTTTAGTGAATATGAATTTTTGGATTATTCTACTCAAAAAAAATTAATTGTTAGTATTTCTAAAGAAATTAATAATAAGGGTAATTTAATTGTTGGTTGTTTTTCTGATTCAACTGATGAAATTATTGACAAAGTTAATTTTGCTGAAAAGTATGCTGATTATTGTTTGGTTAACATTCCTTTTAACGCTCTTACTAATGAAGTAGAATTTGTTGATTTTTTTGATAATCTTTTTACTAGAACAAAATCAAAATTAATTATTAATAATAATCCGATTCGTTTTAAGAGGAATGTTCCGGTTGTTGGTCTTAATAGGGTTGCTGGTTGGGAAAAATTGATAGGTGTTTTTGATCATTCAAAAAACAAGTCTTATTTCAAAGCAATTTGTGATTATCATCAGTCATTAAAAATTTTTCAGTGTTCTGAAGAATTAGCAATAGAATCATTTAATTATAATTGTTCTGGAAATGTTTCTGTTTTAGCGAATGTTTTTCCTGAACTTTTTTTGAATATTAAAAAGGATTTTGATTTATTTGGTTATAATTCAATGTTGAGACAAGAATTAAATATTTTGAGGTTAATTGAAAAAATTCCTCTTGAAAGAGAAATTCAATTTTATAAAAAAATGCTTTTTTTTGAAGGGATTATACAAGAATTTTTTAGTAATGCATTGCCTGAATTAGGAAAAGAAGAGTTGTTGATTATTGAAAACATTTTTAAGAAAAGTGTTGTTTAATTTTTGCTGTGAATTTATCTAACAATGAATTTATCTAATTTTGAATAAAATAATTATTTTTTGTTTTGATAATTTTTGTTTTTTTAATTTTAGTTTTGTTTTTATAAGTTTGGTTTTGTTTTTATAAGTTTGGTTTTTTTTTGTTTTGTTAAGTTTGGTTTTGTTTTTATAAGTTTGGTTTTTTTTTGTTTTGTTAAGTTTGGTTTTGTTTTTATAATTTTGTTTTAAATTTGTTTGTTTGTTTGTTTAATGACAATATTTTAATACTTCTTGTTCCTATTTAGTATCATGTTTGGTTCAATGTATTCTGTAAGAAAGGTTTTTGCGAGACAGATTTTTGATTCTCGTGGTAATCCTACTATTGAGTGCGAGGTTAAAACTGGTTTTGGTAAGTTTATTGCTTCTGTTCCTTCTGGGGCAAGCACTGGTTCAAAGGAAGCTGTTGAACTTCGTGATAATGAAAAAGAGTTTAATGGTAAAGGAGTAAAAAATGCTGTTCGAAATGTTAACGAAATTTTGTCTGTTGCTATTCAAGGATTGGATTGTAGGGAACAAAAAAATATTGATGATGCGTTGATAAAAGAAGATGGTTCTGAGAACAAATCAAAATTGGGTGCTAATGCATTGCTTTCAGTTTCAATGGCTTGTGCAAAAGCAGGTGCTATTGCTACAAAAAAAGAATTGTTTCAATATGTTGCTGAACTTTCAGGTAGAGAACAAGTGCTTCCAATTCCTGCTCTAAATATTATTAATGGTGGGCAACATGCTGGCAACGAATTGGATTTTCAAGAGTATCAATTGCTTCCAATAAAATTTGATTCTTTTAAGGAAGCGTTTTCTGCTGGTGTAACAGTTTTTCATCAGCTAAAAAACAATTTGCAAAAAAGTTATGGTGGGGAATCAATTAATGTTGGTGATGAGGGTGGTTTTGCACCACGAATGAGTAAGGTTGAGGAACCAATTGACGAGATTTTGAGAGCTGTTGAGGAAACCGGTTTTGCTGGAAGAGTTGCTGTTGCTCTTGATGTTGCAGCATCTTCTTTTTCAAGGAAACAAGATGATGGTAAAATAACTTATGTTGTTGAAGATAAGGTTCTTTCAATGGAACAATTGTTGGATGAGTATAATGCTTTAATTCAAAGTTATAATATTGTTTCAATAGAAGATCCTTTTGATGAAGATGATTTTGTTGCTTGGAAAGAAATGAATTCTAGGTTGGGTAAGCGGGTTCAAATTGTTGGTGATGACTTAACTGTTTCTCAAGAAAAATTTGTTAGAAAAGCTATTGATGAAAAAATGGCTAACGCTTTATTGTTAAAAGTTAATCAAGTTGGAACTATTACTGAGGCAATCAATTCTGCTAAAATAGCTTTTGAAAATGATTGGGGTGTTCAAGTTTCTCATAGGAGTGGTGAAACTAATGAAAAATTTATTGCTGATTTTTCTGTTGGTTTGGGTTGTGGGCAAATAAAATCTGGTGCTCCTTGTAGGGGTGAAAGACTTGCAAAATATAATCAATTATTAAAAATTGAAGAAGAATATTTAATTCCTTTTATTGGAAAAAAAGCTTTTCCAAAAATGAAATTTTAAAAATATTAATAAAATATTATAAATTTAAATTATTTTGTGTTTTTTTATTTTGTTTTATTTGAACCTTTTAGGAAAGCTAGAAAAATGAAAAATTTTTCTGCTCCATTAAAACTTGGGTTTTAATTGGAAGGTTCGCGACAAAATAAAAACTAAATTTTTTATGGGCATAATAAAGTCTGAAAATTTTATTATGAAACCACTACTTTTCAAGTAGTGGATGCGCGTTCTTTGGAACGCATTGCAAATGCTCAAGCAGAACTTTTGATAAAAGTTCACAAAAATACTTCGCATTTGCTTTATACCGAAACCGCGTACTTTAATGCGCGGTTATTCATTTAGAAAATCGTGGAAATTTTATTTCAAAAAATAATCATTATGTTTTTAAAGTATAAAATGTATATTTTAATATGTTTTTTTATTTGAATAAATCTTCTTCCGCACAAGGAACCATTGAGTATTTAGTTATTATTGGAATAGTAATAGTTATTTCTTTAGTAGTGGTCGGATTATTAACAAATGTTTTTGATCCAGAAGGCATAACAACAACCACTCAGCAAACTTCACAACTAACAAGAGAAATTGCATTAGAAACAGTTCTTATAAATCCAGACGGAACATACACATTGAATTTGAAACTAAACAAATCTGAAAATATAACTGTGGATAGTATTGCTGTTGATGGATACACTGAAAGTTTTTCTAGTAATAATTCATTAGTTATTAGTCAAGAAAAAGTATACCCTGTTTTATCAGAAGTTTCTTGCGAAGAAGGGAGCACGGTAACGACAAGTATAATAGTATTTTATACTACAAGACAAGGTTTACAAAAAACAGAGCGATTTGATAATGTTAAAGTTCCTTGTCAAACACATGAAATAACAAGTAGCAATGTGGCTTCAAGACCAAGCACAATAAATTTATTTTCACCAAATAGAGACAAATTTATTCAAAATCTAAATGAAGAAATAACTTTTAATTATATTCCAGATAATAATTTTGAAATAATAAAATGCGAATTATTAATAAATGGTGAAATTATTGACCAAAACACCAATATTTTAAAAAATCAAATAAATTCTTTTATTATTAATAGTAATACAAAAGATTATGGCGAATACAATTGGAATGTTAGATGTACTGATCAATTCACAAGAACAGGGCAAGCAAACACTAACAGGTATTTTTCAATAATTTGTGATCCTCCTACATTCCTTTTTGATGGCGAGTGTATATCTTGTCAAAATAATATAAATGGTTTTTTTGGAGGAATTGGGACTTCTGGTGATCCTTATCAAATTTGTGATTGGAATCAGTTAGATAATATTCGAAATTATTTGACAAGTGATTTTATTTTATTAAAGGATTTGAGTGAAGAAGATTTAAATTATGAGTATTTTAATAGTGGAACTGGTTGGGATTCAATAGGTGAAGCTGAAAGTTGCGAAGACCCAGCATGTACAACTGACACAACATGTGAATCTGCACTTGGTTGTAATTCAACTTGGAGAGATACATCGTATTGTGATTCTGATGAACTAAAATATGAGTGGTTTAATAGTTTTTGTGCAGATAGTCAAACACATTGTGAAAATTCATGTGACGGCGCATGGGTTGAAGAGGATTGGGGTTTGTGTATGTCATCATGTTATGATATTTTGGGTGAAACAGAATGTAATAATGAATCAAGTTGTTTTTGGGATCCACTGTATGAGTATTGTGATATTGATCCGATGACTAGTTTGTGTGAAAGTTTGTATACAGAAGGTGAATGTGTGACGGATCCTATGTGCTGGTGGGACCCATGGATTAACCCAATGTGTTATTTAGATGATGAGGAAAATGCGTGTCAAACAAATGAATATGTTTGTGAAAATACTTGTTATACTGGATATTCTTGGAATCCTCAACCAGCAACTTGGGAAGAAATTTCAACTCCTTATTGCCAAGATTTTGAAGCAAGATGTGCTGATCAAACAAGTTGCGAAAGAACTTTTGGATGTAACTCAACATGGAATAATTTTGATTTTAGTGGAAACTTTAATGGGAATTGGAACACTATATATGATTTAACAATTAATAACGCCGCTACAAATGAAAGAGCTCTTTTTAGAAAAATTAATAGTAATGAAATTAGTAATTTGAATATAAAAGATTTTAGTATAATTGGAAAAGATTATTCAGCTCCCTTAGCAGCATGGGGAGAAAATTCCGATGTGACTTATGTTAATACGGATGGTACACTTAATGGAGCATATAGAGTTGGCGGGATAATTGGCTATTCAACAAATATGGATTTTTATAGGTGTTCAGCAACAGGCAATTATACAATAACAAGCACACAATTTGGTGGAATTACAAGTGTTCCCCAAGGTAGCACAAAAATAGAAGAGTGTTTTACAAACATTAGTTTAACAAACAGTGCTAACTTGGCATATGTTGGATTGTTAGTAGGTAATTCATATTCAATGAGTTCACAATCAATAAAAAATTCATATGTAAAAGGACATATACAAAATAATCGAACTGGGACTGGGAGCTTTTCAGGGGCAGCCCCCCAAAGCAATAATGTAATAGTAAATTCTTATTCAGTAGCAACATCTGAAAGCAATTGTTTTTTTGGTTCAAATTCTACCAATAGTCAAACAACAAATACTTTTTATGATTCAACAATTTGTATTAACACCAGTAGCGGAGGAGTAACAGGAAAAACAACCACTGAAATGAAAGCACAATCAACATTTGCAGATGCGGGTTGGGATTTTGAAGAAATCTGGGGAATGCACTCTCAAATAAATGCTGGTTACCCATATTTGAAGTGGTATGAATAATTTATTTAGAAAAAACACTTGGGTTTCTAGATGTTGTTGCAATTGATTTTCATTAAATTTTCATGAATTATTTGAGATAATATCTTATTTTTTATTGTTGACTTATTTGATAACATTTATATATTACTTTTTCTTTCTTTGATTAAGGAGGTTTTTTGATGGTTTCACAAAAAGTTGGTAGTTATGCTTTTCTTGCTGGAATAATAATTGCAATAATTGCTGGGCTTGTTAAAGCACTTGATTTCATGATGGGCACTTCTCTTATGGAAGGAACATCTGGTTGGATAGCAATAATCCTAGTTATTTTGGGTTTGATTGTTGGTTTCCTAAACATTCAAGAGAAAAAAGTTACTGATTTCTTAATCGCAACAATTGCTGTTGCAATGGTTGGTTTAGTAGCATTGACTCCTGCTGCACTAGTAGTTGATCCAATTGTAATGCTAATAAATTCGATCGTTGGAAATATTGTTACTTTGGCCGCACCTGCTGCACTAGTAGTAGGATTAAAACAAATAATTTCGTTGGCTAAAGAACAAGTGGTTTAAAAGTTTTTGAAAGAGGGCTTCACGCTCTCTTTTATTCTTTTTTGTTTCTAATTTTAAAATGGGTAAGCGTTTAATTAATTCAAGTTTTTATTCAAACTATTCTTTTGAATACGAAAAGGTTTTTGAATTAGAAAAAAAAGAAGTTCTTATACATAATTTATTTTGTTTTTTAGAATCCCTTGAAAAAGAAATCCAATTCAATTCATTCGAAATTGGTTTTTCTTGGCCAAAAAACAAGGATATTTCAATAGAATTCAAGTATTCGGTTAGGGATAGGCTTATTGATTTGTTAATTAATGATTTAAACAAAAAGCATGAAACTATTGATTATGATGCTTTTTTTTTGATTGATTTGGGTAAAAGCTCGCTTTTCTTGTATTTAATGCCAGTTTATATTCAAGGAAATTATTGTAAGTTTTCAAGAGAAATTGCTCAAACAGAACATTTTTGTAGGTTCTGCCATGGCAGAGGTTGTTCTAAATGCGGTAATTCAGGGCACATAATAGAGAATAGTGTTGAACAATTACTCTCAAAAATTATTGTGAAAGAATTTGGTGCAAAACAATTAATTTTGCATGGTGCTGGTAGAGAAGACTCTGATGTTTTAATGCTTGGAAAAGGTCGACCCTTTATTTTGGAAATAGTTTGTCCAAAAAAAAGGTTTGTTGATTTAAATTTAATTCAAGAAAAAGTAAATAATTCATTAAAAGAAATTTCGATTAATTCTTTAAAAATTGTTTCAAAAAAAGATGTTGTTGTTGTAAAAAATTCTGTTCATGACAAAATTTATTCTGCTATTATTTATTGTTCTGAAAATTTAGTCCAAACAGATATTAGTAAAATAAATACTTTGTTGAATAAAAAAATGTGTGTTGAACAATTAACTCCTGTTAGAGTTCAAAAAAGAAGAGCATTATTAAATAGAAAAAAAGAAGTTACTTTTTTGTCGTTTAAAAAAATTAATGATAATGAATTTGAATTAAAAATGCGAACCTCGCATGGAACATATGTTAAAGAATTTATTTCGGGTGATGAAGAACGAACAAAACCATCATTGAATTCAATTATAAATAAGAATTGTGTTTGCAAGCAATTAGATGTTATTGAAATTTGCGATTTAGATTAATTTAATATATTAATTATATAATACTCTTTTATGCCTATTTCAATTAATAATACTAGAAGAAATAAAACTAAACCAAAGCCAAAAAATATTTTAAGAAATTCAAAATTAGTTTCAAAAAAAATTAATATGTTGGATATTGGTTTTGAAGATGCACAAAAATTAATTTCTTTTGCTTCAAAAAGAAGACACAAGAACAAAAAGTTTCTTGGGATAGAGTGGGCAAAATCTAACTTGAATACAAGATATAATAATTTAAAATTAATTTTTGGAAATGCAATTTCAAAATTAAGAAGAATGGAACAAGGTTCAGTGAAAGTTGTTACAGCAGATTTTTTGTTCACTGAATTCAAAATTAATGGTAAAGAATCATCTGATGTTTCACTAAGAAAAAATATTTTAGTGGAAAAAAAGTTTGATGTTGAAAGATTAGCTTTAATGAAAGAAGTTCGCCGTGTTCTAAAAAGCAATGGGCGTTTTTTTGTAACTGAGTATTCTGTTAATTCTCAATTAACTATTGATTTATTAAAAAAAGCTGGTTTTGAAGTTTATTCAAGGCCAATGAAACCGAGTGAAATGCATTCAACATTATTTTTAAAAGAAATAAGCGAAGCAATTCAAAAAAATCCTAACAATCAGTATAGTCTGTGGCCAATAAAAATAGTTGCGAGAAAGGTTGCAAAAGTTTGAGGTTAGTATTCGCTTGACTTAATATTTGTTTGGTTTAATATTCGCTTAATTTCATTTGACTTTTTCCTATTCCCTTTATCTTGCTTCTTTCCCCAACCTTAAAATCATAACTAAAAAATTCTAAATTGTATGCTTGTAATAATTCCATAGCACTTTTTCTGATTTCGGGTGCGAGTAAAATTCCTCTTGTTTCTATTCCCTTCATTTTTTCTACTTGCTCAACATATCTTTTTAGTTGAGTAACACTTGCAAAATCAGCTAGTCTTCTTTTTAGTTCTATAACAACCAATCTTCCTTTTGAATCCTCTGCAATTATGTCACAAACTCCTTTTCTAAATGCTTGTTGTTGGTTAATTGGTTTTAATCCAGGTTCTAAAAAGCTTAAATCATCCATTAAACTATCATTCAATTCTTTTTCAGAACCACTTAACCTTAAATCATTGCTCATTGGTAAATCAAAATTGTTAATTGATTGTATTTCAAAAAAAGTTATAATTAACTCTTCTGCAGGTTTAATTCTTTTTGATTTTAATACTAATTCTTTTTTCTCATTATTTATTTCACAAGAAATTTTTCCATTAACCATGTAATTAGTTGGTCTAACCAATCTATTTTCGTGAATTGAAACAGAACAATCCGCTTTAATTATTATTAATCTATTTCCTTTTGTTAATTTTGATGATGCTCTTCCTTGGTATGAAACAAAGCATTCTCCAACAATAATGCACAACTCTTGATTTTTTAATGAATTAAGAATTTTTTCTTGTGCATTTTCAAATTTTATCATAATACTCTTATCAATCACAATTCTTTAAAACCATCTTTTTTTATTAAATAGTTTTTTTCAATTCTAATCCCAAAATTATTATATATGGCTGGTTCTATTGCTAAAACCATTCCCTCTTTTAACCTCCAATTACTATTCAAACTTATTCCTTCGGGAAAATCGTGTTCTTCTAAACCGATTCCGTGTCCAATAGCGTGTGGTATCCTCAAATTATTTGCTTCTGCAAATAATTCACTTGCTTTTCTCCCAGAATTTAATTTTGATTCAATTCGTTTCAAACAATCATTAACTTTTTTTAAATCTTTTTCAAATTTAATATATTTTTTTGTTTTTTCTCCAAACCAAAAACTCGTACTAAAATCAGCACAATAATTATTATATTTTGCTCCAACATCAAACAATACTGGGCCATCAAATAATTTTTTGTTTGTTGGAATATGGTGCAAGTTTTTTGTATTCTTTCCAAATGCAATAATGCAAAAAGCTGTTTCAAAATTATCTTTTTGAAATTCGTTTCTAATAAAAAAATCAATTTCTTTTTCTGTTATTCCTTTTACTAATTTTTGCTTTGCTTTTTTAACAACTTTTTTTGTTTCTCTTGAAGCAATAGAAATATTTTTTATTTCATCAACATTTTTTATTTCCCTATTTTTTGCAATTATTTTTGAACAATCAATAAAAGTTCTTTTTTTTAATATTTTTTTCAGTGTTTTCATTTGGTTAATTGTTGTGTGTTTTGAATCATAACCAACTTTTTTTTTAAAAAAAAGGTTTAGTAATTTTTCTAATTCTTTTTGGTTAGAATAATTTTTCACAATAATTTCAGGGTACTTTTTTTTTGCTTGTTCAAAATTAAATGGGTGGCTAATAAAAATTGGTTTTTTGTTTTCCTCAAAAATTAGTATTCCTTCAAAATTAGGGTTAATAAATTTTCCAATAAAAGGATTCATCCAATAATTCTTGAAATTGAAAAGAATTATTGGAGTACTCATGAAATCACCTTTTTATGCGTTTGAAACCAGATGCTTCAATAATATTTAGTTTTGTTTTCTTTTCAACTTTGTCTAGTAACAAATTCATTCCTAAGTTATCTGATGGTATGTGTCCTGCTATAACAATGTTCATATTATTTTTTTCTGCTTGTTGTTTCATTTCTTTTCCAACATGCATTCCTACTATAGTGCCTACTCCTTGTTCAGCAAGTTTTTTGTAAGCTTCTTTATTGCTTTCTGTGCCACCAGTCATATCAACATAAATTTTTCCTGCAGAACTTTCTTCACTGCCAACAAAAATTACTGGACCTATTTTTTGTTTCATTCCTTCTTTGTACTCTGGAATGTCTTTCAGAATTTTTATTATATCATTAAGTGTTTCTGGTTTCTTTTTTTCAAACAAGCTTGTTAAATAATCATTTACGTGATTATCTGCTGGAGTGTGAGTGTTAAAAAAATTTATTTTTAATAATTTTGCTGCTTGTTCTAGTCTTTCAGAATTTTGTGGTGACAAAGCTTCTGAAACCTCTTTTATTCTTCCATGAATTATTGCTTCTGCTTGATTTATTGGTACGCCTGCTCTTGCAAGAGTATCAATTTGTAATGCCATTACCTTGTCTAATCCTATTAAGGCTTTTCCTTCTGGGTGGTGTGCCCAAACAACATCAATGTTTTTACCATTCTTATTTAATTCATTCGTTAATAATAATTCTGGTGTTTCCATGTCTATTCCTATTATAACAGTTTTTATTTGTCTCTCATCGTCAACAATAATTCGTGAGTCATCAAAAGGATTCCATAATGTTTCGTTATCAAAATACTCTTTTTCATCTTTCTCCATTTTTTTGTAAGCTTCATTCCTCTTCTTTAAAATTTTGTCTATTTTGTTTTTTCCTCTTGGATCAACTTTGATTCCTTCTTCAACACACAATTTAAAAATTTCTTTTAACTTCATTTAAATCACCACTCCATCAAAATTAATGTTCTTTACATTTAAAAAATTAGTCTTTTTGGGGATTTGTTTTTGACAATTGTATTATTGATTCAACTAATTTTTCGTCAACAGATATTTTTGAGAAAACTATTTCCATTGCTTCTCTGTAAGAAGCAGTCCATCTAGCATTATTACTCTTTTTCATAATATCAGCATAAATTGATGCGGCAACACAAACATCCATTGCTTTTACCTTGTAATTCTCACCCTGTTTTCTTTTAAACATTATTTTGTCAATTTGGTTTAACAAATTTTCTCTCGGATTAATATTGTTAGCGATTATTTCGTCCCTAATCTTTTTTAGTCTCGGCCAAACTGCTGGGCCGCCTCTTCTTTTGTGAATGTTTTCTGGGAGAGCAAAATAAAAATCCATTTTTTCAATTACTTCTTTTAATTGTATTTCTTTTATTTTAGGCATTATTAGTCTTTCCATGATTTCTGAAAAATTTTTTGCCCAGATTTTGCTCTTCTCAATTCTTTTCATTGACAAATATTTTTCCGCACCTATTTTTTGATCAATGACTGCATCAGTAAGGTATGCTGCTTGCCTGTTAATAAATAATGCTTCTCTTCTCAAAATTTCTTTTTGAGATAAATTCTTGAATTTCTTAATTCTTCTTTGACCAGTTTCAATTCTTCTTAATAATTTCATTAAATCTATTCTGTGTTTTTCTTGTAATTCATTTACCCAACCAGCATAACCTTCTTTTCCATGAAAAGTTTTTGCTTGAAAACTTTTGCCTCTTTTTGAAAAAGTGTTCGGTGCAATTACGTGTTTCACCATATTTTCAATTCCAAATTTTTTCGTTTTATTTTATTAATTTTCTTGATTTTGTTTAATTATTTTTTTAACTTTTTTATTAGTAATATGGTTTTTTTTGTTTTATTATTGTTTATTATTTTTGATTGTTTCTCTTATTCTTTTTTTAGCATTGGTAGTCCTGTTGTTGAGTTTTCAACTACTTTGTATCCTTGTGGTAAATCTATAGCATTTTCTTTTTGTGTTGAAGAAAAATAAAACAATCTTCCTTTTCCGTGCAAAAAATATTTTTTTCCTTTACTATTAGTATGTTCATATACCATTGTTATCACCTTTAGAATAGTGTGTTTTAACATTTAAATGCTTTTTGTAATAAACATCTCTTTTTATACTATTTATTAAGAATTAATTGTTTTGTTTTCAATCAAAAAGTTTAAATTCATTTAACCTTTTCTTATTTTGTTATATATTAGTTGGTTTTATGGATAGGCTTGAAAAAGAAAAGATTTTGGAAGCGGCTCTTTTTATGTCGCCTAAACCATTGAACATTGACGAGTTAAAACAAATTGCTCTTATTGATTCGAGAGTAGAAACAAAAGTTCTTTTAGAAGAATTAATAAGTTTTTATAATAGTAGAAAGTCATCTCTTGAGATTGTTGATTTACCAGTTGGTTATCAAATGAGAATAAAAAAACAATACGAGGATTTTGTTTCTCATCTTGCAACAGATTCAATGTTTTCTAAAGGGGTAATGAAGACACTTGCTTTGATTGCTTACAAACAACCAATAGAACAAGCTCTTGTTGTTAAGTACAGGAATAACAAGGCTTATGATCATTTAAAGATTTTGTTTGAAAATGGTTTTTTGAAGAAGGAACCAAAAGGAAGAACTTGTGTTCTTACAACAACAACAAAATTTATTGAATATTTTGGGAAAGATTTTAGTAAGAAGAAATGATTTTTGGTTTTGGTTTTATTGATTTGGTTTAGTCTTCTTGAGCTGAAAGCGAAAAGGACACTGCGCCGCCTGAAGTTTCGGGCGTTTGGGAAAGATTTTAGTAAGAAGAAATAGTTTTTTAATGAATTATTGGTTTGTTATTTTAGTTAAGGGTGGTTAAATTTATGAGTGATTTTGTAAAAGTTTGTCCAAATTGCAAGAGCAGTAATATAAAGCAACAATTGCCTCAGATAAACGATTCTTGGTTTTGTTTGAATTGTGGGAATAGAAATTTTTCTCCGATTGAAGTAATGCAAAAAATTTAATTTTACAAAAAAGTTTAATTAATTTAGAATCTTGTTTTATTAATTTTTTTTAATTTCATTATTATTTTTTTTTTGTTCTTAGCTTTATGTTTTCTTTTGAACAAACTAATTATTGAGCTCATTGGCCCTTTTCCTAATATTCCATTCATGTTATCACGATAGCCTGTCCAATGCAACTCCTGCTGCTAACAAAATTCCTAAACCAATTATCATTGCTACCAAATTACTCCAAAATAAATGCCCTTGGAAAAGTATTTTATCAAAGAAAATATCAAATAAAGTCCATGTGCCATTCCAGAATAATATTACTGCTGATGCAACAATTATTGTGAATAATACTTTGTTTCTTTTTCTAAGATTAGTAAAAGCTTTTTCTATTTCTAACATGAACTAAATACTAATTAAAACTATTTAAACTTATTCTGTTGCGATTTCATATTTTTAATAATAAAAAATTAGAATAATTTTTGTTGCTTGGTTTTTGATTCCATTTCATTCAAAGCTTTTTCACAAGTACTCCAAAATATTCTTGAAAAAGGAGGTAATTTATTATTTTTTTCAACATACTCGTACAAAAACTTTTTTGTTTTGGGATCACTTGGATAACCTGAACCAAAATCACCAAATTTTTTTCTAAGTTCTTCTATGCTTCTATCCCTTGTAACTTTTGCAAGAATGCTTGCTGCGCCAACAATAACATATTTTGAATCAGCTTTGTTCTCTGCAACAATTTTTATTCCTTGTTTTTCTTTTTTCAAATAATTTCTTATTCTCTTTTCAAATTTTCCTTTAGTTGCATCAGGACTATCAACAAATATTTCATCAATCTTTGTTTTTGAATTATTAATTAATTCACCAATTTTTTCTGCTTCTATTTCATTCAAATTTTTTCTTGACATTAAATCATTTAATTCAATTGAACTAATTGTTATTATTTGAAATTCAACAATTTCTTTTTTTATTTCACCAAATAATTTTTCTCTTTTGTTTGGCAACAATTCTTTTGAATCCTTTACACCCATTGCTCTAAGTGTTTTCTCACTTTTTTGTTCAATAATTGTTATTGCTAAGCACATTGGGCCAAAACAAGGGCCTCTTCCTGCTTCATCAATTCCTGCTATAATCATTTTCTCACAAGTCCTTTACAAAAAAATCTGCTTCTATTTTATAATTGTGTCTCAAAGCTATTTTTTGGTATAATATTTTTATTTGTCTTTGCACTTGTTTTTTTGTCATGTCTTCTACTGGAACGGGGTTTTGAAACCAATACAAAAATTCTGGTTTTCTAATTTTTACTTGTTTAAAACCAAGTTTTCTTGCTCGTTCTTCTGCTTGCTCGAGCATAAAATCAAGGGTTTGTTTTTTTGTAACCCTTCGAAATTCATTAAGCTTTTTTTTATAGCTTTTCCTTGTTTGCATACCCTCAATTATTAATGCTTCTTTCTCAAAGCCAATACTTAGTCTAGAAATAATGTTTGAAAAATAACGCATTTTTTCTTTTGTTTGAACTGTAATACCTAAAACATATTCTGATTCAAGGTGTGGCGCGAGTGTTGTAAAAGTATATTTTCTATTATTTCTTCCTTGAAAAATTATTGGTTCAAATTGTTCAAAAAAATTTTTTCCAAATTTAGTGTATGCTTTTTTTCTTGCAGATAAATATCGCGTGCTTTTTGGTTTGGTTAATTGGTTTCTAGTTAATTGAAATTTAATTTTTGTTGTTCTTAGTACCCTTCTAAAATTTGTTTTAATCTTTCTCTGCATACTAATAAAAAATAATGAAGTAATTATTAAACTTGTTTTTTTAAAAAAATTTTTATTTTTTTGTTATAGTTGCAGTATGATCTCCTTTTTTTCCCTCTATATCAGCAATTCTTAATCTTGGTTTTGTTCTTCCAATTACTTCTTTAATAACTCGGTTTATTTCACTTTGGGGCATTTTGAGTTTTCTTCCTTTGATATTTGCTTCTCTTCTAATTTGAGTTGGATTTTTTCTTACAGGCATTCAAATCACCAAAATAATATATTTTTTGTAGTTTAAATTAGTTTTTGTTTTCAAAAAATACTTTATTTTATATTTGACAATATTTCTTTTATTCTTGGCCTTTCTTTGTCACAATTATTACAAGTGTCTAGTGCGTCCAAACAAATAATTTTTGCTTCTTTTAAAGCATTAATTTGTTCTATTGTTGTTTCATCACATTTTCTTTTTTCTTCAAAAGCCTCATTTAATAATACTCGTGCTCTCTTAACTGCTTTTTGAGCAGTTTCCTTGTCTTCGTTGCTTGGCCTAAATGTTTTGTGTGCGTAGCACCTTGAACAAGCTCTTCTTGCAACATCTAATGATTCGTTTAATTGGTTTTTCATAACAAGCTATTAAAGAAAAAGTAATAAAAAGTGTTCTTTTTCAAAAAAATAATTTATTTGTTTTAAAAAAGTTAATTTGAAAATTATTTTTTTACTTTAAATTAAATAATTATTTTGATTATTTTTTTGTTTTTAGATTAATTAATTTTTTTGATTATTATTTTTATTTTAAGTAAATTAAATGTTTTGCTTATTATTTTAATTTTTGTTTTAAAAAAAAACTACTTTGATTATTTTTTATTGTTATTATTTTTATTTTTTAATTTTTATTTTTTAAGTTACTTATTTTTTATCAATTGTTTTAGTGTATAAAATGTTACACTTATTTTTTGTTATTTTATATATATTAAAAAGAAAAACAATTATTCATGGTTGAAAGTATCCTTTTGGGCCTTTACTGGTTTTTCTTTGGTTACTTTTACTATTTTGAATAAATTTGGGACTAATCCTGGTTTATTCTAATTCTATTATTTGATTTAGTTGAAACGGGTTTTGGTTCTAACATGGGGGAAAATATATGTTAGGGAAAGAAATTAGGATGAGACGAATTTTGAATTCTTCATCGGGCAAAGCTTTGTTTGTTCCAATTGATCATGGAATGTCTGATGGGCCAATAAAAGGGTTGTCTAATGTAAGAGAAACTATTGGTAATGTTTCAGAAAATGCTGATGCATTGATAATGCACAAAGGTATTGTTAAATCAAGTATTGGGAGAATGAATAATTCTGCTTTAATAGTTCATTTGAGTGCTGGAACAATGCTTTCTCCTGATCCATTAAATAAAGTTATTGTAACTAGTGTGGAAGAAGCAGTTTCTCTTGGAGCTGACGCAATTTCTGTTCACTTAAATATTGGTGCTGAATCCACTCCAAAAATGTTAGAGGATATTGGAAAAATAAGTTGTGATTGTAAAAAATTTGGGATGCCTCTTTTGATGATGACTTATCCAAGAGGAAAAAAAGTTTCTGATGAAAAAGATGTGGAAATGGTTAAAATAGCTGCACGAGTTGGTGCTGAACTAGGAGCAGATATAATAAAAACAAATTATACAGGAAGTATAGAATCATTTAAAGAAGTTATTGATGGTTGTCCTGTTCCAGTAATAATTGCTGGGGGTAGTAAGGGTTCTGATTTAGAAGTACTTCAAATGATTCGAGATGCTATTACTGCTGGAGCAATAGGAGTAGCAATGGGTAGGAATTCTTTTCAACATGAGAAACCAAAACAATTTTTAAAAGCAGTCGCATTAATAATTCATGAAGGAATGAATGTAGAACAAGCAATGTTGGAGTCGAAGTTAAATGAAAGAATTGATAATAGATGTAAGGCCTTATAATAAAGACATTATTACAATTGCTCTTGAATCAGGGGTAAAAAAAATAATTGTTGATGAAGGAAAAACACCTGAAGTACACAAGCTTGGAAAAGTAAAAACCATTGCAAAAGATGGTGACATAAAACTTGGAAAAGAATTTATTGAAATTCAAATAAATAATAAAAATGATGAGGAAGAAATCGTAGAAAAATCAAAAAAAGCAATTGTTGTTGTAAAAACTTCGTCTTGGAAAATAATTCCTTTAGAAAACCTTGTTTCAAAATCAGATAATATTTATTCACGAGTAAATTTGAAAGAGGCGAAAGCTGTTCTTTCAGTTCTTGAAAAAGGAGTTAGAGGAATTGTGTTTAAACCAAGAAATATTTGGGAAGTTTTAGAAATAATAAAAATAATTCAAAAAGACAATATCAAATTAGATTTAGTTGAAGCAACCATAACAAAAATTAAATTGCTTTCAAATGGTGACAGAGCTTGTATTGATACTTGTAGTTTAATGTCATCAGGGCAAGGAATGCTTGTTGGGAATAGTAATAATTTTTTGTTTTTAGTAAATTCTGAATCAGAAGAATCAGATTATTGTGATACTCGTCCATTTAGAGTTAATGCGGGAGCAATTCATTCTTATGTTTTACTTCCAAGTAATAAAACTAAGTATCTTTCTGAAATAAAAAGTGGGGATGAAGTTTTGTGCGTTGATAGAAAAGGTAATACAAAAAACCTTGTTGTTGGTAGAAACAAAATTGAGGAAAGGCCAATGATTTTAATTGAAGCAAAATTAAATGGAAAAATTAGTGGGGTAATTTTACAAAATGCAGAAACAATTCGGCTTGTTCAATTAGACAAAACAATTTCTGTTTTAGAACTTAAAAAAGGGGATAAAATTTTAGTAAGTGTTGATAATACTGGTCGACATTTTGGCCAAGCGATAAAAGAAAAAATAAATGAATAAAAAAAGTTTTTTAAAAAAAAATTGTGTGCAACCAATTTGGTCGCACATTAAAATTATTTTTTTGTTTTTATTAACTTTAAGCAGCAACATCAATGTTTAATCTCTTTTTCAGCGCTCTGTACCTGTTTTGGAACCGGCGTTCCGGTTCATCGAACGGACACCTTCGGTAGCCCTGTTATGCAGCTACATCAATGTTCAATCTTTTCTTCAGTTCTCTGTACCTGTTTCTTATTGTTACTTCTGTTACTCCTGCAACATTAGCAACTTCTTTTTGTGTTCTTCTCTCGCCTTTTAATAATCCTGCAATATATACTGCTGCTGCAGCTACTCCTGTTGGGCCTCTACCAGAGATTAATCCTTTTTTGATTGCTTCTTCAAGAATTTTTCTTCCTTCTTCTTGTACTTCTCCACTCAAGTTTAATTCTGAAGCAAATCTTGGAATGTAATGTATTGGGTTAGTTAAAGGTACTTCTAAATTTAGTTCTCTTACAAGGAATCTGTATGTTCTACCAATTTCTTTTTTTGTTAAACCTGAGGCTTCTGCCATTTCGTTTAATGTTCTTGGAACATGGTATGTTCTACAAACAGTGTACAAAACGCTTGCTACAACCGCTTCAATTAATCTTCCTCTAATCAAACCTTTTTTTACTGTTCTTCTATATAATAATGCTGCTGCTTCAACTAGTGTGTCAGGAATATTTAGGTAAGAAGCAACTCTCCTCATTTCGGTTAAAGCAATTGAAAGATTTCTTTGCATTGAACTTGAAACAGAGGCTCTTTTATGCCATTTAATAAGTCTATACATTTGGGCTCTTCCCTTGCTTGATAATTTGTTTCCTCTTAAATCTGTTCCTCTTCGATCAATCATTGTTACTAAACCCTTGTTTAGTTTAACATATTTCATTGGGCTACCTGATCTTGCTGAGTCTTCACCATCTCCTTGATCAAAATTTCTCCATTCTTTTCCAGTATCAAACATTTCGTCTTCGCTAACAATCAAACCGCAATCCAAACAAACAGCTTCTCCTTTTGAATGATCTACTCTTATTCTATTACTTCCACATTCAGGACATTTTTTAACCAAATAAATCACCTTTTTAAAACCTATTATAGAGTTCAAAAGAACCAGTAATATATAACACCCTTTGGGGAAGATTTATAAATCTTTTCAAAAATAGCTTTTTTGTTATTTTTCTAATTAAATGCATTTAAATTAGGTTTTAAGCCAATTTGGCATTTATTATTCCGTCTTGACCTGGTCTGTTTGTTATTATTGCTATTTTTTCATCGTTGCCCATCTTAAGTTTTATTTTTGCTCCTTTAGTAGCAGTATTTGATCGAGCAAATAATCTATTAGCATCATTTTCAATTACTTGTATTATTTGTGCTTTTATAACTTTTTTTCCATCATTAATATTAGCATATTGTGTTGATAGAACCCTAACTTTTTTTGTATTTCCTCTACCACTATTCACTTCTCTTTTTTCTTTTTCATCTTTAGTAGTTTTTGTATTGGCTGATGTTCCACCTCTCCAAGCGTTCTTTTTAGTACATCTTTTTAGTGATTTTCTTTTTCCACCACTTTTTTTTCTGTCAGATTTAGTATGCCATTCAACCATTTTTTTTCACCTTTGAAAAATAATTAACTAAATATTTTTAGTATGCGCAGGTTTTTAAATATGAGTTATTAGCTTGTAAATTATTCTTTTTTGTATTCTTCTTCTATTATTTTTTTTATTTTTTTTGCTTTTTTTCCACCCATGTTTTCGACTTCTTGTAATTGTTTTTCACTAGCATTAATTATTTCTTTAATACTACCAAATTTTTCTAATAATTTTTTTGCCATTGTTGGCCCAACTAATGGTAACCCTTCAATAAAATATTGTTGTTGTTCTTGTATTGTTAATCCTTTTCTACCAATCCTCAAACTAATTTCTTTTTCTCGAGCAATTTGCTCTCTTTTTGCAATAACATACAAATAATCAGCTGTTTCTTTATCGTTTTTTGTATTTAATATTGGTATATTGTAATCAAGTGCAATTGATGTTATTGCACCAATAATTGAATTCTTGTGCATGTTCCTAATAGTAAATATTTCATTCATGTTTCCTTCAATAATTATTAATGGTTTTTCATAATTTTCCCTCAAATCAATCATTTGGTTAAACAATCTACCATCAATCATTGAGTTAATAAAATCTTCTATTGTTTTTCTTTCAACACAAACTTCTTTGCTTAACACGTAATCGCCAATAGTTAATTGTTTTGTTATTATTTTACAATCTTTTTCAAATAATTCTTTTAAAACATTTGAGTTTTGTTCTCGTGAATCAACAAAAATTATTATCTCCTCATTTTTTTCAGAAAAACTTTTTAGAGTACTTTGTTCAGGCAAAATATTTGATTTTTTCATGTTGTTTAAAACTGTTTTCATTTTTTTTTCTTTTGCTCTTGAAGCCCAATAATATGCTTCGTCCCTCGTATTTTTTGCCATCAAAATTATGTTTCGCCCTTTTCCAAATCTTCCTGTTCGCCCTCTTCTTTGAATTGTTCTTATCTCGCTTGGAACTGGTTCAAAAAAAATAACCATTTCAACTGAAGGAATATCTAATCCTTCTTCAGCAACCGAAGTTGTTACAAGCACATTGAATTTTCCTTCTCTTAAATCGTTTAAGGTTTGTTGTTGTATTTTTTGGCTCATTCCCTTTTCATTTCCTTTTGTGGCTTGGCCAATAAACTTTGAAACATTTATTTCTTTTTCCTCATTCAAAAATTTTACTACTTCTTGTATAGAATCTCTGTATTGGTTGAAAACAAGTATTTTGCTTTCTGGTTGTTTTTTTAATTGTTCCAAAACAATTTTTTTTAATTCTTTGTATTTTGGGTGTTGTATATTTTGGTTAAATAATTTTTCAGTAATCTCAAAAACCTCTTTTATTTCTGGACTAAGAATTATTTGTTTTGCGGCCTTACTTTTTCCTTGTGCTGCTTCTTCTTTTAATTTGTTTAAATAATTTTTTAACGCGCTAATTCCTTGTGTTTCTATTAGTTCTTCAGCATGTGCTATTTTCAATAATGCTGCGCACTTTGACATAGCAATATACATTGAGGGGTTTTGACCGTTTTTTAAAAGAGCAAGAATTTTTCTTTGCATTTCAATAATTCTTGTTCTGTTATAATATTTTTTATTAGATGTTATTGCTACATGCATGTTTTTTAAAAAATTTATTTGTTCTTGTTGAAATTCTTCTAATTTCTTTTTTATTTTCAAAAAATCTTCTGGCAAGTCAACTTTTACCCAATCAACTGTTATTTCATTAACGTATGGTTTTACATCGTCATCTTCACTATTTTTTATTTCTATGTTACTAATATTCAAGTTTTTGCAAACATCTTGTATTTTTTCTTGAGTGCTTCCTGGCGAAGCAGTTAATGCTACAATCAAAGAATTTCTGTTTTGTTTTTGTAATTGTAAATTAATAAAAACATATGCATAATCACCTACTGCTCTATGTGCTTCATCAACTATTACTAATCCAAAATCTTTCAATGTTAGTGTTCCATTAAGCAAATCATTTTCTATTGTTTGGGGGGTAGCATTAATTATTTGTTTTTCTTTGTATATTTTTTCTCTTTCTTTTGGTTTTGTTGTTCCTGTTATTGAAACAATTTTTTTTTCATCAATTCTTAAAAATTTTTTAAAACTCTTTTCGTGTTGTAATACTAGTGGTTTTGTTGGTGCAAGGAAAAGGATTTTTGTTTCATTATTTGCTTTTATTTTGTGTGCTGCTAATAGAACAGCAATTATTGTTTTTCCTAGGGCAGTTGGTGCAACAACCAATGTGTTTCCTTTTTCAATAATTCTTGCAACAAGTACTTCTTGATATAATCTTGATTCAACAGTATTTTCTTTCACTAATTCGTGTTTTATGAAGGGCATATATTATATTTGGTAAAATATGCTTTTTAAATCTCTTTTATGTTTCATGCCGAGCATAATACGTTGTTTTTTTAATTAAGAAGGTTTAAAAATAATAAAAGCGCAGTTATTTAACATGGTTCAAATAGCTAATAAAAAGAAGAGAAATGCAAAAGGTATTATTATTGCAAGGAGTCCTATTGAAAATAAAAAAAGTGATGGGATGAAAAAATTTTTTAGAACAATGAATAAGGGTGCTAGGGTTGCAGCACTTGTTGGTTTGTTGGGTTTGGGTGCAAGAGAAGGAGTTGAATCCCATAAAGCTCGATCTTTTAGAAATAAAACTGTTTCAGAATTAGTTAGTACTGAGTCTGGAAGAAATGCTGCTAAAATTTATACTGGGTCATTGAGAAGAAGAAATCCTAATTTTAAAAGGGAGGTTGAGTTGCGAACTGCTTCAATAAGGGTTCTTGAAAAAGCATTAGAAAAATTTAATGCTAAACATAATACATCTCTAACTGTTTCAAGAATGATGTATACTCTTGAAAGAAGTAGTTTATTAAATAATTATTCTTTTAATGCGGGGCAAATAAGGTATGCTCCCACAAAGAGTGTTAAGCAAGCATATGAATTGTTTAATGAACTTCCAAAAGAAGTTAGGCAAAGATTATTTGATATGTCAAGGTTACCTGAAACACATGGTTCTATAAAAAAACAAGCTTTAATAGATGGTTATTCTCCGAGAGATTAATTTTTGTTAATTGGTTAATTCTTGATTAGAAAGAATACCTTTAAATTATAGAATAGTGTTAGTTAGTATTTATTGATAATATAAGGTTTTTTTATGAGCGAATTACCAATTGCAACAATGGAACGAATTATTAGAAAAGGTTCTGGTTTAAGAGTTAGTTTTGAAGCGGCAAAAGAATTATCACAACATTTGGAGGAAGAAGGTATGAGAGTTTCTCAACAAGCAGCGTTATTAGCAAAACATGCTGGGAGAAAAACTATTACTGATGATGATATAAGATTTGTTTTAAAAAATAAATAATGTTTTTGTAATAAACAATAATTTGTTAATAAATAATTTTTTTGTTAAGCAAATTAATTTTTTATTTTGCAAATGTTTGTTGTTTTACAAATGTTTAATTATTTATTTTTTTATTATTGTTTTATATTTTTTTATTATTGTTTTATATTTTTTTATTATTGTTTTATATTTTTTTATTTAGGTGGTTAATTGGAAAATGATTATTTTATTGAACAAGCTTATTCGGAGACTAAGTTTAGTTGGAAAAAATTTATTCAATCATTTTTGCCACCAATTATTTTTGCTTTTGTTATATTAATTATGATTTGGGTTTTTGATTATTTTAATCCGGTTGGAGAAAATATTCTTTTGAATTATATAAACACTTTTTTTCTTAATAATTGGTTCACATTTATTTTTTTTATTTTAATTTTTAGTGTTTGGGATTATTTATTTAAGATTTTTTACAAATCAAAATTAAGATATATTGCACCAATTGTTAGCTCTCTCGGAGCCATTTTTGCAATATGGATTATTGCTTTAATTTTCAAAGGTTTGAGTTTGTTGCTTGAAATAGAAAATCCATTTTACTTGTTTTTTACTTTTCTTTACGATTTGTTTTATTCGCAAACAATTTTATTATTTTGTTTAATTTTGTTAATTTATTATTCAAAATTTTTTTTGAATGATTACAAGCATTAATTGTTGTTAGTTTTGTGGTTAATTATTTATTTTTGTTAGTTCGCGTAATTAAACATTATTTTTTGTTGTTAATTTTATAACATTGGCTAATAGTATTTTTTATATAATAACTAGTTTATTTTTTTCACTTTTGTTGTGCCGTCTTTTTCATCAATAATTTCTATTCCTTGTTTTTGTAGTTCTGCTCTTATTTTATCTGCTAATTCCCAATTCTTGTTTTTCCTTGCATTATTTCTTTCTTCTAAAAGTTTTTCTTGTTCATCATTTAATTCAAAATATTTTTCTTTGAAATCCATTACTCCTAACACTGAATCAATTTTTTTCATTAGATTAATAGCTTCTTTGGCAGCATTTAATCCTATTAAATCATCATCAATCATTTTATTTATTTTGTTTGCAAATTCAAAAATATGTTTTGTTGCTTCTGGTACATTTAAATCATTATTCATTGCGTTAGTAAATTTTTTAATTGTTTCAATGATTATTTCGTTTATTGAATCATTTGTTTTGATTTCTTTTATTTCATTTAATCTTTCAATAAATCTTTGTAACCCTTGAATAGTTTTTTCAGCATCTTTAACACTTTCAATAGTAAAATTTAATGGTTGTCTGTATTGTGAATTAATCAACACATATCTTATTGCCATGCTGTTTAATCCTTGTTTAATTAGATCTCTTAATGTATAAAAATTTCCTAAACTTTTAGACATTTTTTTTCCATCTACCATTAAATGTTCGCAATGCAACCAATAATTAACAAACTTTTTTCCACTAGCAGCTTCGCTTTGAGCAATTTCATTTTCATGATGAGGAAATTTGTTGTCTATTCCACCAGTATGAATATCAAATGTTTCGCTTAAATATTTTGAACTCATTGCTGAGCACTCTATATGCCATCCTGGTCTTCCTTTCCCAAGTTTTGTTTCCCAGTAAACAGTTCCATCATTTTCATCCCAGGCTTTCCACAAAGCAAAATCACCTATCCCTTCTTTTTCATATTCGTCTTGTTTTATTCTTGCTCCGGCTTTCAATTTTTTTACATTAATATTAGATAATTTTCCATATTCTGAAAATTTTTTTATTGAATAATAAATGCTTTTATCTTCTCCTTTGTAAGCAAAACCTTTTTTCATTAACTTTTCAATTATTTCAACCATTTCTTTTATGTGTTCTGTTGCTTCAGGGTAAAAATCAGCTGGAATAATATTAAGTGTTTTTATGTCTTCAAAAAAAGCTTTTTTGTATTTTTCAGTGAATTCACTTAAAGCTTTTTTTTCAGTAATAGAACCTTTTATTGTTTTATCATCAACATCGGTTAAGTTCATTACTTGTTTTACATTGTAACCCAAGAAGAGAAGATATCTTTTTAGAATGTCTTCCCAACAATAAGCTCTAAAATTTCCTATGTGGGCATAATTGTATACTGTTGGCCCGCAAGTATATAATCCAACATTATTTTTGTTTAATGGTTTGAATTCTTCTAGTTTGTTTCCAAATGAATTAAATATTTTTAATGTCATAAATAAATTCTAAGTAGTTTATTTTTTATGGATTTGCTTTTTGAGAATTAATCATAATCTTCGTCTTCGTCTAACTCAAAGTCTTCGTCTTCCATTTCAAGTTTTTTGCTTTCTATTAAAGTTGGTTTGTTACCCTCAAAAATAATGGTGTATTCTAAACCACATTCTGGGCAGTTAAAAGGATCTCCGTCATTTAACTCTTCAATTGGAACGTCAAACCTTATTCTACAATCCTTACATATTTTTCTCATACAAAGTTTTTTAACTTTTTTATTTAAAAAACTTTCTTTTTGTGTTTTTTTCAGATGAAAACGAGTTTTTATTTATTATTTTTGATTGATAAAAAAGTATTCGAAATTATATTAGTATTGTCATGAAAAAAGTGGTTAATGCAAAAGCAATAGTGTTTATCAAACCATAAAGAATTATTGCTAATAACCAAGCAAGAATCGCTCTACTATTATTTGAATCAAGAATAACTTTCATTAAAATAAAGGAATCAATTAAAAGTAACAATAACAAAACAAGTATTGCTATTCCTGCTAATGGAACAAATAAATTACCAAGAACACTAATCAAGGCAAAAATAAATATTAGAATTAAAAATAGCCATAATCGAGATACTGCTGTTATTACTCCAATAAAATTGCTTTCAATGGTTTTTCTTTTATTAATGTTAAACATGAAACTGCATAACCAGTAAACCACGCTTAAAACAATCCAGTTAATAAAAAAGCTTAAAAAAATTATTATTGTTGTCCAAAGATTATTTGTCACAGAAAAAGCAAGTCCTGAAAAAAGAATTGATGTTAAAAAAACGATTATTAATGCTGAAATCATTGATGGTGCTTCCAAAGCTTTTTTGAAAGCATCGCTTGGTTTTGAGAAAACATTTAGAGTCATAAAAATCTAATGTCCTTTTAATATTAAAACTTAACTTTTAGCATTAATTTACTTGAATTCCTTAACCATTAAATAATTGTTCACAAAAACACCTTTTATTTTTGAACCCTTTTTTAATAAGCCATATTTTTTCATTCCAAATTTTTTGTATAAATTAATTGCTTTTTTATTTTTTGAATCAACAGCAAGTGTAACAAGTTTTACTTTTTTTGGTAATTTGCTAAGAGAAAAACTAATTAGTTTTGTAGCAAAGCCTTTTTTTCTTTCTTCTGGTTTAACAAAAAGAGAAGTCATTTCAACAATGTGTTCGTGAATTCCTTTTCTAGAATTTATTTTCAAATGAGCTATTATTGCACCATTTTTTCTTATAATGAATCGCATATCTTTTCCACTAATAGTATTTCTCATTTTTTTTATTGCATTTTCTCGTGTCCAATGCGGAAAAATTTTTTGTAATTCAGCCATGTCCTTTAAAGAATTATCAGTTATTTGTTCAAAAATAATTTCTTCTTGAATATTATTGTCTTTAATCAATTCTTTGAATTCTTCTGGTTTGATTGATTCCATAATTATTCCTTTTTTTCAATTTTTATCAAATCTCGCACATGGTAACTACTATGCGTTTTACTTATATCAACAATAAAATTTTTGTGAATTATGTCTCTGCCTATTAGTATTGGGTAAGGTAAGTCACTTCTATCAACAACATTCACTCCAGTTTTTATTGTAATACCTTTTATTCTTATTTTTGCTTCTGCAATTGGTCTGCGTAAATAACCTGTTACAGAACTCGCATTTTTTATTTTAATACTTGAAATAATTGGGCCTATTCCTGTTTTTGCTGCTAATGTTATATCAACACTTGTTTTTGTTGCGCCAGTATCAAGTAATGCTCTTCTTTTTATTCTCCCCTTTTTTCCGATTAATTCAACCATTTCAACCAAACCAACTATTTTTTTTCTTTTAATTGGTTTTGTGGTTTTTAAATTATTTTTATTCATAGTTAATAGGTTAGGAAAAAGCAGTTATTAAGGTTTTTGTTTTTATATTTAATCATTATTGGTGGGTTTGATGCGAGTTCTGGTGTTAGCTGAAAAAGAATCTGTTGCAAAACCTTTTGTTAGCGCAATGAAAGCAAAGGGAGTTAAAGCAAATTATTTACAATTATTAAAAATAAATCTTGTGAGTAAACACAAAAATACTCAAATAAAAGCATTGGAAGAAAATATTCCAAAGTATGATGCTGTTTTCTTACAAGCGAGAAATAATCTTGCGCCTTTTATAGAACCATTAATAGATATTTTACAAGACCAAAAAATATTTTGTAATGCAAAACCAGGATCATATTATATTATTGTTAATGAGCCTTATTTGTTTGTTAATTTATCAGTGAATAATATTAACACGCCTAAGACTCTTTCGACAGGTTCAATAAAAAATATTGAGAGAGTATCAAAAAAAATTGCTTATCCTTTGATAGCAAAATCATTTATTGGTAAAAGCATTCAACAATCAATGCTTGTAAGGGATGATGATTCATTAAATAATTTTGTTAATAGTATTAAAACCAAGATAGATGGTTTTATGCTAAGAGAGTTTATTGACGGGAATGTTATTTCTTGTATTGTTATTGGAAAAAAAGTTTTTGCTATTGATAGGAAATGTGATGAAACAAAGATTCTTTGTTTAGAAAAAGGTCGGTCTTATAATCCAAGTGATGATGAAAAAAAACTTGTTATTAATGCGGCTAATGCTTGTGGATTAAATATTGCGCGAGTAGATTTAGTTAAAGGACGAGTAATTTCTGTTGAACCAGAAATTCCTCTTGAAGTATTCAACAAAGTTTGTTCTGAAAACTTGGAGGAACATGTAACAAATTTTTTTATTGATCAAGTTAATGCGATTGGTGTTAAGAAAACTGTTGGTGATGAATTTTTTGAATTAACTGAAAGATTATCTAAATCAATTTTTTCGAGGTTTTTGAAATGAATAATTCTCCAAAAGTTATTGAAAGTGAAATTAATTCTTCTCAAAAAAGCATAGAAAATTTAAGTTTTTTGATAATTGGTTCAAAATATTTTAAAAAATCAACTATTAATGCAATGATTGATGAAGCAAAACAATTTTTTCAAAGTGTTTTGTTTGTTACAGTTGACAAAATTCAAATACAAACATCTGATTCTGGAGTTGGTTTGTTTTACAAAGGAAAAAATTTGTTGGCTTATGATGCTATTTATCCAAGGTTTTCTTCAAGTGATTTTTTGTTAGGAGAAGCTGTTTTGAAAGCTATTGAACAAAGTTTAGCTTATTGCCCAGTTAATCTCAAAGCATATCAAATAACAAATCACAAATTTTATACTGCTCAAAAATTGGGTAATGAGGGTGTTCCAGGAGTATTATCAACATTATTTATTTCTCCAAAGTTTTCTAAATTGTCTGTTAAAGAAACTGGTTTCCCTTTTGTAATGAAACTCATTTCTGGTTTTGCTGGAAAAGGAGTTGTATTAGTTAGGGATCCTAGTCAAATGAATTCCATTCTTGACGCAGTTCATTTATTTGAAGAATTTATTTGTACGCAACAATTTGTTAAAAGTAAAAAGCCCGGTACTGATGTAAGGTGTTATGTTATTGGGGACTATGTTTTATCTGTTAAAAGAACTTCTGCTAAAGGAGATTGGCGTTCTAATTTATCAAGAGGAGGAAGTGCAAAATTAGTTAATTCAACGCCAGAAATGTTAGATGCTGCACAACGCTCAGCCAAAATTCTTGGAGTTGATTTGTGTGCAGTTGATTTAATGGATAAAAATGGGAAGTGGGTTGTAATAGAAGTTAATTTTATGCCTGGGCCTTTTATGAAATATTTGGGGTCAATGGTTATTCGCGAGTGGATACAATATATTAAAAGGAAAACTTTGATTAAAAAAAGAAAAGAATTGAGGAAACAAGAAATAGCTTTTGAAAAAGATTCTGTGAGTGATATTAAAAAAATTGAAAACAAAATTTGAAATAGTGAAAAAAATATTGAAATTAATTCATTAAAAAAATAAATTGTGACTTAATAATTTTAAATTAATAATCTAATAAATAATTAAAATTTTAAATGTAATTTTTTTTGATTTTTTTTATTAATAGTTTTTTTATTGTTTTTTTTGTTTTTAGAGTAGTATTAAATATTCTTTTAGATTATTTTTTTGTGAGAATTATGCATTTTATTGATTATAGGAATTTGGATCAAAAAATAGGTGAAATTGCTGCATCTACCCAATTAAATATTCTTTTTTATATTAATCCCCAAAACTTGGTAGAAGAAAAAAAATTTTTTTTTGAAGAAATAGCAAAAGGCAATGAATATAATCCAAATTTTATTTACCCGTCAAAAAATCCTTTGTTTAGTTATTTTTCAATGAAACCAATTTTTGAAACATATAAAAGTGAGTTAAGAGAATTATTGCAAAGCGTTGGTAGTGATTATCTTGGATTGTTATTAGAAAACAAGATTCTTGATATTTTGGAGAGTATTGAATTGGTTAAAAGTATTGGCACATCAAATTTTACTGAAAACTCTGAACAATTTTTTGGAACCGTTGATAACAAATTATTTAAATTAGCAAAAGAACGTGTTGAAAAAAAAATTCCAGAATTTCATAGTCCAAAAATTTCTTTTGATATTGCATTAAAAACAATAAAAAATTTTTTAAAAAAAAAGCATTTGAATTATGAAATTGAATTAAGAGATTCAACAAGTTCAATGTTTGCTGTTGATTCAAGGGCTGGAAAATTATATATTAATAAGGATTTAAATTTTAATGCTGATTTAGTAAAAAGATTTATTGCTCATGAAATCGAAACGCATATTTATAGGTTTGAAAATGGTTGTTTGCAACCATATTCAATTTTTTCACAAGGGACTTCAAAAAGAATGCTTGAAACTGAAGAAGGATTGGCGGTTAATGTTGAACTATTAAATGGTTTAGAAGTTGATAATTCGTTAAAACAATATGCTGGCAGAGTTGTTGCGATTTATTATGCTTCAAAAAAAAGTTTTTTTGAAACATATAATATTTTAAAACAATTTTTTTCTGAAGAAGATGCTTTTACTTTAACTGTTAGAGCAAAAAGAGGTACTTTTAAAACTTCAGAATCAGGTGCTTTCACAAAAGACATGCTTTATTACAGGGGAATGTTTTTGGTAAGGGACTTTTTAAAAGACAATCCTATTGAAGATTTATATTATGGTAAATGTTCTGTAGAGGATTTGCATTTGGTGAGAGGAGTGGATGGTTTGAAAAAACCAACTTTTTTACCAGTGTTTCCAAAAGGTGTTAAAATTGAATGAAAAAATTATTATTCCAAAAATATTATGTGTTTTGTTAGATGATTCTAAAAATTATATTAAATGGAATTCAAGAAAACCTTTTGTAGATTTTGAGTATAATATTTCTTACGCTCTTTTTTCAGATATTGGAAAAAAGTTTGGTGTAAAAGTAATTTTTGCCTTTTATTCTGATTATTGTAATGGTTTTGTAAAAAAATATTGGTTTTTTGATAAAAAATGGTTGAAATCAAAAAACAAAATAAAACCAATATTATTTTATGACAAATCACCAATAACAAAAAAAGGTGTTTTGTTAAAGAAAAAACTTTCTAAACAAAATGTTTTGTTTAATTCGTTTGAATTAGAAATGTTTTGTAAAGACAAATATGTTCAATTTAAACAGTTTCCTGATTTGTTTCCAAAAACATTTCTTGTGAAAAATAAAAAAGATATTCAATTAGTTTTAAAAAAAATTAATAGTGAAAAAGTAATAATTAAACCAAGATTTGGCCTTGGAAGCGAGGGAATAAAAATTTTTTCTAAAAAAGAAAAAATTCCGGACATTTCTTTAGCAAAAGATTTTGTGTTACAAGAATTTGTTGATACTTCAAAAGGAATCCCTGGAACAAAAATTAATACTACTCATGATTTCAGATGCATCGTAATAAATGGTTCTGTAGCATTTTCTTTTGTTAGAATGCCGAAAAAAGGTTTTATTGCTAGTATTCATAGGGGGGCAAAAGTTTCTTATTTAAATGTGCCAAAAAATGTTTTTCCTATTATAAAAAAAGTTGATTCATTTGTTAAAAAGTTTGGCAACAGAATTTATTCAATTGACATGTTTTTTTCAAATAACAAGATTTTTATTATTGAACTGAATTCAAAACCTGGTTTTGGTGTTGGTATAGAATTTGGTTTTCCTGAAAAAGAAAAAAAATTCATGGAAAAAATTTTTAAAGAAATAATATTAAAGTATGAAGCATTCAAATAATGTGTTGGGTTAAACAATTTAATTATTTTTTGGTTTTTTTATGTGTGAGAAAAATAGTTTTAATGAATTATCAAAATTAAAAGTGTTGCCTTTTTCATTTGTAAAAAAAATTGAAAAAATTTATTCAATATCTAAAAAAAATAATATTTTAATTTATTGTGATTTGGGAAAAGAAAATAATATTGCTTCTCCAATATTTGGTAAAACATTTTTTGATTATTTTAAATCAAAAGGTTATAATGTATCAGTTTTTGTAGGAAAATATTCAAAAAAAGTAAATTTTGCTCCGTCAAAATTTAATGAAATGGTTTTTTCTCTTAAAAAAAACGATTTGTTAGTTTTGGTTGGCTCAGGAATGACATTATATTTTCACAAAAAAGGTAAAAGAGTTGACAAAAATGTTTTGTTAAAAAAGAATGGTTTGAAAATGGTTTCAATTAATGGTTTAATTGCTTTAAAAAATAATAAAATTAATGATTTCTTGAATGCTTTTAATCATGATGAAAAAGAATTAATTAAATTAAACAAAAAATTAGTTAGTTTTTTTAAAAACTCAAAAATAGCTTGTGTTACTTGTCCAAAAGGAACTAATATTTCTTTTAAATTTGGTAAAAGAAAAGTTATTTCTAATGATGGTTCTCTAAAAGATTATTCAACAAATTATCCTGTTGGTGAAGTATATACTGCGCCAATAGAAAATTCTGCTCAAGGAATTGCTTTTGTTAAAAGTGCAAAAGTTTTGGGCGAAACAATTCTTCTTAAAAAATCAAAAACAATGGTTTTTGAAAAAGGTTTGCTTATTGATAATAACATTCCGAAATTAAAGAATGGTTTAAAAAAATTAGAATTGTTTAACAAGGAAAAAGGTTTGAAGAATTGGAAAAAAGCGCCTTATACTATTGCTGAATTTGCTATTGGAACAAACAAAAAATCAAAGTTAATTGGTTTAATGATTAATGATGAAAAAGTTTTTGGAACAGTTCATTTTGCTATTGGAGCAAACACGCATTTTGGTGGAAAAAATAAGTGTAATGGCCACATGGATTATGTTATTGAAAAACCAACGCTTTTTTTGGATAACAAGAAAATAATTGAGAATGGAAAATTTGTTATTTAATAAAATTGAAAATAAGTTTTATTTTTGTAATTCTTTTATTAATTAGTTTTTTTATTTTTTTTAATTATCACGCTTTTATTATTTTTTGAAGTATTTTTTAATTTTTTTTATTGTTGTATTTTTTATTTTAGATAAATGTTTCCTAATTGTTTGTTGTAAATAAAAGAATCATTTGTTTGAGAATTTTCTTTCGCATCAGTCATTGTCACAGTGTTTGCGTCAAGTTCATCAGCTTTTGCTATTATTAGTGCTTCAGGAAACATTGGTGGTTTGGGGCAACCATATTCAACGGAACCGTGGTGAGAAATCATTATATGGATTAATTTGTTTTTTTTGTTTTCATCAATATTTAATTTGTCTAATCTTCTTGTTAGTTCTTGTACTCCCAAAATCATGTGGCTTAACAAATTTCCTTTATCAGTTATTTTTATTTGTGTTGTGATTTTGAATTCTTCTATTTTACCAATATCATGTAATATTGCACCAGTAATTAACAAGTCTTTGTCTAATTTATGATATTTTGTTAGTTCAAAACAAATTTGAACTATTGAGAGAGTGTGTTCTAGTAAACCTGAAACCCACCCATGATGAATGTACATTGCACCTGGTGCTTTTTTAAAATTTTTTACGAATTCTTTATCATCAAAAAAAGAATTAAGTACTTGCTTGTATTCCGAGTCTTTCACTTGTTCCATCATTTCTTTTAATTTTAAAAACATTTCTTCCTCGCTTTTTTCACTTTTTCTAATAAAATCACTAATATTATATTCGTTTTCATTTAAAATTATTAATTTTCCGTGATTAACTGAAAAATCTAGTTTTCCGTTGTACTCGCTAGTTCGTCCGTCAACAAAAATAACAGAATCTTCTTTTATTTTTTTGTAAATTTTTTCAACTTCTTCTTTATTTTCTGTACCCCAATATTTTAACATTCCGTCGCCTTGAGCGTCTTGTATTTTTACTTCAAAAAACCATTTACCATTACTTGTTTTTCTTAGTTCTTTTGTGAATCTAACCACAAATAAGTCTTGAAATTGTTCGTTAGCAGAATAATCAAGAATAGATTTTTGTTTTTTATACATATACTATTTTCTTGTTAGTTAATGCTTTAAATTGTTGTTTAATTTGTTTAGAATCAATTTTTGAAAAAAGTCCTTTTAAAAATTAGAATTCTTGATATTGCAAGAGCAATATCAAAATACTTTCGCGAGCCTTAATAAGGCTCATGCACGGGAACGGATTCGAACCGTTGAACGCACTAAGCGACCAGATTTTGAGTCTGATGGGTTTGACCGCTCCCCAACCCGTGCAAAACTTGTTTTGACAAGCTCTTTACAAAAATTTATTATGAGCAAAGACTTAAATAGTTTTTTTATTCGAATTCAAGGTAGTCATCTTGCTTTATCAAAGGGTTTTTTTTGGATTTTATAATAATTGTTCCTTCTTGACCGCCAATTAAATAATCTGTTTTCTCCATTCCTTTTCTAACTTCTAATACGATTAATTGGGTTTGATTTACCAGAGATTTCATTCCTTTTTTTAATCTTCCTGTTTCAACAAAACCATTAATCATTTGTGTTGGCCCGATAGTATAAATACCATTTACTTTAAATAAACAATTTTCTTGTTCTTCATCAATTTTTAAATCAATTAATCTTGAATCCTTTATTTCTTCTGCAATTGTATCTGTAACAATTTTTTCTTCTTTATTCTTTAAATGTTCTTTTTTTAATTCAATTATTTCAACTTGTCTTTTTTCGATCTCGTTTTTTTCTTTCCTATGTTCAGGAATAATTGGTTCTATTTGAACTACTTCCCTTTTTTTTCTTGAAAAAAATTTCTTTAAAAAATTAAAAATCATAGTTATTTATAGCAAGATACAGTTAATAAAAATAACTTTGTTGTTTTTGTTACAAATAACCGCCTTTTTGTAACTTCCACAAGTCATAATAAGGGCCTTTTTGTTTTAATAATTTATTGTGTTTTCCTTCTTGAACTATTTTGCCTTTGTTCATTACAACTATTTTGTCTGCGTGCATTATAGTACTTAACCTGTGCGCAATTATTATTGTTGTTCTTCCTTCCATTAGTTTCCACAATGCTTTTTGTATTTCGCTTTCTGTTTTTGAATCTAATGCTGATGTTGCTTCATCTAACACAAGTATTTTTTTGTTTGCTAGTAATGCTCTCGCAATATTCAATCTTTGTTTTTCTCCACCAGAAAGTTTTATTCCTCTTTCTCCAACAATAGTATTTTCTTTTAAAGGCAATTTTTTTACAAAATCATAGAATTGTGATTGTTTTAATGCATTAAAAAATTCTTTTCTTGTTGCACTTGGTTTAGAAAAAATTATGTTGTTGTAAATAGTATCATTAAATAATATTCCTTCTTGTGGGACAATACTCATTTCGTTTCTTAATGATAGTTGTTGTACTTCGCTAATATTTTGGTCATCAACAATAATTTTTCCTTTTCTCAAATCATAAAATCGGTATAATAATTTTATTACTGTTGTTTTTCCTGAACCAGAATGCCCAACAAGAGCTATTTTTTGGTTTGGTTTCACATTTAAATTAAAATTATTTAATATTTTTCTTTTTTGATAGTTAAATGAAACATTTTCAAAAACGATTTCTCCTTTATTAATTTTAATTGGTTTTGCATTTTTTTTATCTTTGACTTCATTATTTATGTCACCATATTTTGTGATTGAATCAAAATCAGTTATCCCACTATAAAGGTCTCGCATTCTCCAAGTAAAATCTGATAAAACATAACTAATGCTTGAATAAATAGTGTAAATGAATGCTACTGTCCCAATTGTTATTTCTCCGTTAATTAATCTTATTATTGCAAGAGCAATTATTATTATTGTGAAAAAATCGATTATTATATTGTGTCCTGTGGCAAGCCATTTTGAAAAATTCCAAAATCTTAATTGTTTTTTTCTAGTAGTGTTTCCTAACATAAAATAAATGTCTTTTATGTTGTTTTCTTTTCCAAAATATTTTATTGTTTCAATGTTTATTAAAGTATCACTAATAAAAGCTTTTTCGTTGTCTTCAGTAATGTTCATATCTACGTTGTGTTTTTCTCCTTTAATTGAAACAAACAAACTGTATAAAATAAAACAAATTGCCATTATTACAAGTATTATTGCTGATGTAACATCAATTAGCATTAATGAAAAAAAAGCAACACTAAATTCTGTTAACAATGATAAGACATTGAATATTAATATGTCTGTTATGCTTTCTAATGCTCTTGAACCCCTTGTTAACCTTGATATGAGACTTCCTGTTCTGTGTCCAGTGTGAAAACCATGTGATAATTCAATAATGTGATAATAATACTTTTTTTTCAAATTTAATAATAATTTTCCTTCCATTACATTGGTTAAATGAAGCCTAAACCATTGACTAATTGCTTGTATTATTGCGCTTAAAACAAAAACAATTAATAATACAATTAAACCATTAACAAATATTTCAGAGTTAATTACTCCACTTGAAAAAAAGGTAGCATTATCAATAATTTCTTTAAAAATAAATTTGTGTATTATATCAGTAATACTAATTAATATTACAAAAATAATTATTCCAAGAAAATAGAATTTGAAGGGCCGAGCTAACCCTAAGTAAATTTTGAAGTTTTTTTTGAAATCAATTCTATTTTTTGTTTGCATTAATTGCTCACCAGAATAGAAATTTATTATTGATATTAATAGAAAAAGGTTTTGTTTTTCTAAATAATTTGGTTAAATACTTTTTACTTTTAATTTAAATAATTTTTATTTTTTTGTATTTTTTATTAATTTTACTTTTTTATTTTGAATTTAAATAATTTTTATTTTTTTGTATTTTTTATTAATTTTACTTTTTTATTTTGAATTTAAATAATTTTTATCTAGTCGAGCGAGAAAACTGCACCTTTTAAGGTGCGGATGAAAGCGAGCTA
>CAZUCF010000007.1:0-833 GCA_964619405.1 uncultured archaeon
AAGAATAATTATTTCATTCACAATAGAAATCCAATAGGATTTCTACACGACCTTAGTAATAATAATTATTATATACTTCTTGTGTAGTTCATTAATTATGTTTGAGAAAAATCTTCGTAATCATTCAAAACTAACTTTTGGCCAAAAAGCTGCTGATAATGTTGCAAAATGGGCTGGTTCTTGGAAATTCATTATATTGTTTTGTTTATTTATTTTTGTTTGGGCCATTTTAAACACTTTTATTATTTTTTTTGGTGTTTGGGATAATTATCCTTTTATTTTGCTTAACTTGGTTCTTTCTTGTTTAGCCGCTATTCAAGCACCATTAATATTAATGTCTCAGAATAGGCATGCTGAGATTGATAGGCAGAGAGCACAATTCGATTATTTGATTGATAGGAAAGCCGAGCGCGAAATAAAACAATTACAATTAGATGTTCTTGAAATAAAACAAGTTGTTGTAAAACAATCAACTAGGTCACAAACCCAGAAATTGAAAAGCGAGTTAAAAGATTTGAGACAAGAAATAGTTAACATGGAATCAAAGTTAAAAACAAAAAAATAACTTGAATAAAATCTCTCAATACTTAAACTAATTTTTCTTCAATAATTAGAATAATTTTTTCAAAAAAGTTAAACTAATGTTTGAGTTAAAATAAAAGCAAATTATTTTAAGTGAAATAAAAAAGTAATTCTAAAATTAAAAATTGTTTTTTTGATAATTGATTATCGTTTTTTTTAGTAATTTAAGTATTGTTTTTTTGATAATTGATTATTGTTTTTTTTAGTAATTTAAGTATTGTTTTTTTTAGTTGTATTAATATTTTTTAGTT
>CAZUCF010000007.1:933-48955 GCA_964619405.1 uncultured archaeon
GTATTAAGTGTTGTTTTTTAGTTGTATTAAGTGTTGTTTTTTAGTTGTATTAAGTGTTGTTTTTTAGTTGTATTAAGTATTGTTGTTTTAATAATGTGATTGTTTTTTTTAATAATTTTAATTATTTTTGATAAAATTAAAAGTTGATTTCTAATTTTGTTTTTGTTAAACAGATTTTAATTAATTTTAGTTTAGTTTTTTAATGATTATGAATTCTTTTGTTAGAGATAACCTTTTAAAGAATTTTATGACAGAAATCTATTATAAACTGTAAATGGCAAGGGAGTGTGCTAAATGGACCATATTGTGAGAAGTGCGATTGCGAGGGCGCAAGCTGAATCAAATGCTAGCCTAAAAAATAATTATAAGGCTTTTTCAAAGTCACAAAAAGTTAGGAAAACTGGTTTTAAGAAATCAAAAGGAAGATCTCATTCTGATGACGAATTAGTTGAAATGCTAGAAGCTAATAAAGCAAAAATTGTTGTTGTTGGTTGTGGTGGTGGAGGATGTAACACTATTGAAAGAATGGCCGAAGTTGGTATTAAGGGTGCTTCTACTTTTGCGGTTAACACTGATGCACAAGATTTGTTGTCAACAAAAGCTGATAAAAAATTACTTGTTGGGAAAAAGCTTACAAGGGGACTTGGTTCTGGTTCTGACCCACAAGTTGGCGAGAGTGCTGCTAAAGAATCGGCTGAAGAATTAAGAGACATTCTTTCAGAATCCGATCTTATTTTTATTACGTGTGGTTTGGGTGGTGGAACAGGAACTGGTTCAGCACCTGTTGTTGCAGAAATATCTAAGTCATTAAAGGCTTTGACGGTGGCAGTAGTTACTCTACCTTTTACTGTTGAAGGAAAAAAGAGGATGGAGAATGCAATGTCTGGTTTAGAAAAACTACAAGAATATACTGACACAATAATTGCTATTCCAAATGACAAGATACTTGAGATTGCTCCTGATTTGCCAATTAACGCAGCTTTCAAGGTTGCTGACGAAGTACTAACAAACGCTGTTAAAGGTATAACCGAAATGGTTACAAAACCCGGTTTAATCAACTTGGACTTTGCGGATTTAAGAACAATTTTGAGTAAAGGTGGAGCAGCAATGATTGGTTTGGGAGAGAGTTCTAGGAACGAGAGTTCTGAGTCAAGAGCATTAGAAGCTGTTGAAAACGCTTTGACCTCACCATTATTAGATGTTGATATAACAAATGCTACAAGAGCACTAGTAAATGTTGTTGGTGGCTCTGACATGACTTTGAGGGAAGCAGAAATGATTGTTGAAACAGTTTCAACAAAAATACATCAAAGCTCTCACATTATTTGGGGTGCGATGGTTGACGAATCACTCCCTAAAAACCAAATACAAGCAATGGTAGTAATTGCTGGTGGAAAATTTCCTTATTTGGAGGACACTAGCGCAACAGGAGAAATTGATTTAGGAATAGATTTTTCTTAAAAAAATAATGGGCCGTTAAAGGCCTATTTTTTTTAAAGGTAATTCTATTTTCTTAATTTTTTTTGTTCATGGTGAGTAATTTTAAACCTTTCCATTGTTAAAATTTATTATCTGGTGTATTTTAATGATTAATTTTAAAGAAAAAATAGTTGGTTTTGTTTCAGATAGTAAAAGAATTTTTATTGTTTCAAGAAAACCCGCTAAAGACGAGTACAAAAAAATGGCTATAATAATTGGTATAGGAATAATTGTTATAGGCGTAATAGGTTTTTTTATACACTTGATATTTAATTTATTGGGCTTAGTAGGGGCTTAAAAAAGATTTTTAAGAGGTTGATTAAATGATTTTTCCGGTGAGAACAACTGTTGGACAAGAACAATTCGTTGTAGATATTCTTGGAGCAAAAATAAGAAAAGAGGATTTGAATATTTATTCTATTGCAGTTGTTCCTGGATTAAAAGGTTATATTCTAATTGAAGCCGATAACGAGATAACTGTTAGAAGAGGAATAACTGACACACCAAATGTTAGGGGCTCTGGAATAGTAAAAGGTGCTGTTAACATTGAAGAATTATCAGGAATGTTAGAAGCAAAACCATTAATGAAGACTCTTGAAGAAGGCCAAACAGTAGAAATAATTTCTGGGCCATTCAAAGGAGAAAAAGCAAAGATAACAAGGGTTAATGCTCAAAAAGAAGAGGTTACTGTTGAGTTATTAGAAGCAGCAGTAAAAATTCCTGTTACAATAAAAGCAGAGAACATAAAAATAGTTAATTAAAAACAAATAAATATTTTATTAATTAAATTAATTAGAAAATTAGAATTAATAATAAGAAAATGATATAATATTGGATTAATCGAAAGTTAAATTTAATTAAAATAAAAATGGTAATTTAGTTAAAATAATTAGATTAAAATTAGTAAATTAGTTAAAGTGAAAAATAATTATTGTTACACAAAGGAAAAAACTTCAAAAATAATAGGATTGTGATATAATGGGTGAAATAAAAGTAATGGTTGATGCTGGTAAAGCAAATGCTGGCCCGCCACTTGGACCTGCTTTAGCTCCAACAGGAGTTAATATTGGGCAAGTTGTTGCAAAAATAAATGAGGCGACAATGGAATTAACTGGTATGAAGGTTCCAGTAAAAATAGTTATTAATAGTAACAAGACTTTTGATATTAGTGTTGGTTTGCCTCCAACAAGTGCTCTAATAAAAAAAGAGATTAATGCGCCAAAAGGAGCTGGTAACCCAAAAACAGATGTTATTGGTAATCTTTCAATTGAACAAGCATTAAAAATAGCTAGAAAAAAATTTGATTCTTTGAATTCAATTAACATGAAGGCTGCTACAAAAGAAATTATTGGTGTTTGCGATTCAATGGGTGTTCATGTTGAAGGAAAAAGAGCAAAAGAAACAATGAAGGATGTTGAAGCAGGTTTGTTTGATGACAAATTCCAATAAAAACAATTTATAATATTAAAAATAAAAAATATAAAAAATTTGTAACACTTTTTTTGCCTACAAGTTAATTCTTGTAAGCAAAATATTTTTTTTAAAAGTATATCCTACTTTTTTATTAATTATTTCTTTTTCTTGTAAACAATTTTTTTTAAAATTATTTTCTTTTTATAAGTAATTTTTTTAAAATTATTTTTTATTTTTTTACTAGTGTTTTTTTTAACTTATCATTATTTTTTATTTTTTTACTAGTGTTTTTTTTAACTTACCATTATTTTTTATTAATTTTTTCAAAGTTTTTCTTAATTTTTTTAATAATGTTTTTTTTTATTTTTATTCAAGATTTTTTTTATAAAACTCATTGAAAAGAATTAAATATTCCAAAACAGTATTCTTTTTATGGATGGTAAGGCTCAAGGAGCAATAGAGTACTTGTTGATTATTGGCGCGGCTATATTGGTTGTGGCAATTGTCATAATAGCAATGGTTACTTTGTCGGGTTCTGCTAGTACTAATGTTGACGATTCTTCTGGTAGTTTAAAAGATCCTTTGAAAGAATTAGTTGCAGAAAAACAAAACCAATATTTTATTCCAGCTAGGACAACACGTTATTATGAGTTTGTGGGGACTACAATTACACTGGGACAATTAGCAAGTAGTGGTAAAGATATTGTTGTTTGTTATTATACTAATTGTAGCAATTTTAATCCTAATCTTGCGATTAGTGGGGGAACTACTGTACAAATTACAACTGATCAAGAAAGTGGGGTTGTGGATCAAACAAATTTAATATCCCTTTTAGAAGTAACTTTAGATGATTGGGTTGAAGATGATATTGGTTTAAAATGGTCTCCAAGTTTAGGTGCATATGCTAATTTGACTGTTGATGAAATTAAAAGTGTTTGTGATAATCAAGGTAATGGTGTTAGATTGCCTACAAGAGGCGAACTTGAAAATGCATTAAATGAACATTTTACTATTGATCAAAATTTGGGTTTCTTGTATAATACTGATTATTGGGCAATAGGTTACCAGAATTGTGTTGGCCTTTCTAGAATGTGGTGGTATGGTGGAGAAATAACCATAAATGAGTGTTTTGTAGATACAACAACAACAAGGGGAAATATCAAATGTGTTTACGAATAATAGAAAAATAATTTAATAAACTTACAATAATATTTATTTGTTTAAATTCTTTTAATAAGTAATTATAAATTTTGAATTTTTTTACTCACATTTAAAAACCTTTCACACGCTTTTTACATTATTGATTAAAGCTGTTTTTAGCTTTATGAAAGTCGCAAAACCAATGGTTTTGCAAAAAGTTTGAGCCTACTTGTAGGCCGTTATTACCACTTTGGTGGAAGGTGTAAGAATGAAGGAAAAGGATGCTTTGGAAGCTTTGAAAAAAATTCGTGAGATTTCTAAGAAAAGGAACTTTGTTCAGAGCATTGAAATGATGATTAATTTTACTGGTTTGGATATGAAGAAGCCACAAAACCAAGTTAACTTGAAAGTAGAGTTGCCTAATTCTACTGGAAAAGGTTCTGGAAAAATTTGTGTTTTTACTAAAACTGATCAATTCGCAAACTCTTTGAAGGGAAGAGTTGATTTAATTGTTAGTGAAAAAGATATTGAAGCATTATCTAAAAACAAGCAAAAAATTATTGATTTGTTAAATTATGATGCTTTGTTTGCTGAGAGTTCAGCAATGCTTGTTGTTGCAAAGTTTTTGGGACAACAATTGGCTCCAAAAGGAAAAATGCCTAAACCAATAATGAATGTTAATAGTTTTGATGAAATGCTTGCAAAAGCAAAAACACAAGTGACAATTAGTAATAAGAAAGGAAAATTCATGCCTGTTGTTCACACTGTTGTTGGTAGAGAAGGAATGGATGATAAACTAGTATTACAAAACATGCTAGCAATTTACAAAGCTGTTTTAGAGTCTCTCCCACAAAAAAAACAGAATATAAAGAATGTTTACATAAAATTATCAATGGGCACACCAGTAAAAATAGGTGATTTACAATGACTTCTCACATAAGAAAATGGAAGGAAGCAAAAAAGAATGAAGTTGTTAAACTTGTTGAAGAGTACCCTTTTATTGCGATAGCAACTTTGAATGAGTTACCCGCAAATATTTTATCAATTTTGAGAAAAAAATTGTGTAATGATTCAAAAATAATCGTTGCAAAAACAAGGGTGATAAAAAAAGCTTTTGAGGAATCAAAAGTTGATACAACAAAATTAGATTTTGTTGTAAAAGATAGTGTAGCAATTATTTTTTCTAAAAAAAATCCTTTTGAATTATTTTCTTTTATTAAAAAGAATAAGGGTGAAAAATCTGCGAGAGAAGGGGATATAGCTGAACAAGATATTGTTATTCAAGCAGGTGACTCTGGTTTGCCTCCTGGTCCAGCTCTTTCATCATTAAAAGGAGTTGGTTTAAAAGTTCAGGTTCAAGGGCCAACAATTTCTATTACTGAAAACAAAATAGTTGCTAAGAAAGGAGATGTTATTAGTGCGCAAGTAGCTGATGTTTTATCAAAATTAAATATGAAACCAATGCGAATAGGAATGCAAGTAATGGGTGTTTTTGATAAATCAGAAAAACAATTTTATTTGGCTAATGTTCTTGATATTGATGAGGAAGAATTATTTGATAAGTTTGTTCTAGCTTACCAACAAGGATTGAACTTGTCAGTTAATGCGGGTTACTTTAATGCGGATAGTACTGAGTTAATAGTAATAAGGGCTGAGAGAGAAGCAAAAGCATTAAGTAATATTGTGGGTGAAACAAAAGATTCAATTGTTTCGGATGAGAAAACAAAGGAAGAGGAAATAGTTGAGCAATTAGAGAAAAGTGATGATGATTCTTCAGAAAAAAATGTGGTTGATGAAATTGCTGAGCAAGCAGTAGTCGAGAACAAAGAAGAGAAAGACATTGAGTCAAACAAATCTGAAGGAGCTTAAAATTATTTTTGAGGAGGGAAAAGCTATGGAATACGTGTACGCAGCAATGTTGCTTCATAAAGCAAAAAAAGATGTTAGTGAAGAAGGTGTTGAAGCGATTCTAAAATCAGCAGGAGTAGAATTTGATTCTGCGAGAGTAAAAGCATTAGTTGCTTCTATAAAGAACATAAATATTGATGAAGCAATTGAGAAAGCAGCTGTAGTAGCAGCACCATCAGCACCAACAGCAGCAAGCGCTTCAGAAGCAAAAGCAGAAGTTGAAGAAGATAATTCAAAGAAAGAAGAAGAAGCTGCAGCAGGCCTTGGCGCTCTGTTCGGATAAATTGTATTTTAACATGAGCATGAAAATGCTCATGTGACAATATTTTTCTAATTTTATAAGACAATTGTCTTAATGAATTATTTACAGTTAAATAATTTCATGCTAGTTTAAATACTTGAATAATTATATTATTATTGGAGCTTTCTTAGAGAGTTTGTTCCTGTTGGAGTGGGAGATGAGTGCTCACCAACTTGATAGGTGTCTTCACGGATTAGTTTTCGATTCTCCCACCAACAAATAATTCTTACTATTTTTTTTATTTTTCTCGGTTACTATTAAAGTTACTTTTTAATTAATTTTCTTATAATTTTTTTTTACTAAGTTAGTATTTTTTTTTACTTTTAATAATAATTTTTTTTAGTTGTTTTAGATTTTCTAATTTTTTTAAAAAATTGTTAGAGTTTTTATTTTTGATTTGGGTTAATAGATTAACTTTATTAATTACTTTATCTTTTTATATATTGGTATTATGTTATTTAATTTAAAGTGTTTTTCAAAATTAGTTTTGTTATTTTTCTTAATATTATTCTTGTCATTAAATGTTTTTGCAATTGCGGATACTGGTGAAATAAAGATTTTTGCTGTAACAGAAAAGAACGATGGTATAATAGCTGATTTATTATTATACACTATTCCTGGTAATGGTGAGGTTGCTTTTGTGACCTCGAATTCTTTAGTTGGAAAAGATACTCAACTTACGGGTAATATTGCTTTAACCGTTGCTCAAAAAGAATTAAATGTTTCAATTGATTACAAAAATTTTGTTTTTGATATAAAAGCTAATGCTTCGGAAGTTGATGGGCCTTCGGCTGGTGCGGCAATGACTCTTTTGGCTTATTCGGTTCTTTCTGAGAAACCATTGAATAAAAAAGTTGGTATAACTGGTACAATTAATTCGGATGGCTCTGTTGGTGTTGTTGGGGGAATAGGAGCAAAAGCCAAAATTGCTTCTGAAAATGGGATAGAATTATTGATGATTCCGTCAGGGCAAGCAGTTACTTATGTTAAGGATAATGATGGTAAAAGCAAGTCAGTAAATTTGTTGTCTTATGGTCCTGAAACACTTGGACTCAAAATTATTGAGGTTTCAAATATAAATGATGTGATTAAATTTGCTTATAGTAATATTGATGAAATTGAGGTTGATTATATATCTGGAACATCAAATTTTATTCCTGAATCAATTTCTTTTAAATCAAATTTGTTTCCAATGGTGGATATTTCAAAAAAATATATTGAACGAGCAAAAAATACTATTGATCGGGCAGAAAAGGAATTAGAAACAAGTAGTCTTGATGATGCAATTAAAGCTTCTTTTTATACTCAATTAGGTAAAGCTAAGCGCGACGTTGAGTTATCACAAATTTATTTGGATCAAAATTATCTTTACTCTGCTGCAAATTATTCTTTTAATGCGGATGTTTCAGCAGGAACAATTGAGTTAATTGCTTCAATGCCATCATTATTATCAATTAATTCAAAAATATTGGATTTGAAAGTTGGTGATTTGAGAAAGGAGATTGCTGATATTAAAAAAGAAATGAATTTTTTGCCTGTTAATGATTTAGAATGGTTGATTGGGGCACAACAAAGAATTGCTTATGCTGAAAATGCTTTAAATAATATTTATGTTAATTATGATGATTTAGAATTAAATGAGTTAGAATTAGATGAAGAGCTTTTACAGTATTCAAAAGTAAAAGAATTTATTTCGGCTCAACAATGGTTACAAGTTTCAAAAGACTTTTTTGAAAAAGCAAAAAAAAGTTCTTTGTTGAAAACTCCTTTTTTTTCTGAAGATTTTATTTTAAAAACAAAAGCTAAAATAAATTCTGTTCAAGTATTAATTGATAATTCAGAAATAAATGAATTAACAAAATCAGAGGTTTTGCGAAGATTAAATTCGTCAAAAATATCTTTTGATAATAATTTTTATTTTGCTGCATTGTATGATGCTTTTTTTGCTGAATCTTTTTTTTCAGCTGAAATAAAGCGTTCTAATCTTTTAAACCCAATTAAAGATGAAATAGAAGAATTGAAATTATTAATAATTGAAGATAATTTTGAATCATTATGGGCTAATTTATTTTTTGATCATGCTATTTTTTTTATAAAAAATTCTGATTTTGAGAAAAGTCTTGGTAGGGAACAAGCAAGTCAATCTATTCTTGAAACAGTTTATGATTTAATGATTTTATCAAAAAATATTGAATCAGTCAAAAATCAGGTTTTTCTTTATATGAATGAAACCGAAATGGAATCCTTTGTATTAGCTACAAATTCAAATTCTGACCCAATCATGGAAATAACTTATGTGAGAAAAGAAAATAGTCCGATTTATACTTTAATTTTAGTTATTTGTTTGTTATTGTTGTTATTAGTTTTTGTTTTGATTGGTATTGGTTCAAGACGAACACATGGTTTTAGGGATGCTTCAAAATCAGAGAAAATTAATTTTTTGTTAAATCGTCTTGATAGGGCGCTTTCACAGAAAAAAATTAATGATGCCGAGTATTTCTTTTTGAAAAAGAAGTATGATGACGAGTATAAATTGTTAAATGATTTTCGTGAAGAACGTTCAAAAATTACTTTGAATTTAGATGAATCAAAAACTAAGTTAAATGCTTTGCAAAATGGGTTAAAAGATTTGAAAAAACATTATAAAGCTGGGTTAATAATACCTGATGATTATGTTAGTCATTTGTCTGAAGTAAATACTGAAATAGTTAATATTAAACAAAGAATAAAAGAATTAGAATTGGATTTGCATGAAAACAGACACAACATTCTAAAACAAAAAATTGTTAAAGAAAAAAATGATAAACACTTTAATAAAAAAACTGATAATGTTGATTCAGAATTTAATGTTAAGGGCACTAATAAAAATAATTTGAGTTATTCAGAATTTGATATTAAAGGTACTTATGAAAAAGAATCAGAAGTATTGGATAACGCAAAAAAAGAACGTGTTATTAGGAGAAAATTGTTGAAAAAATTTAAGAAGAATAAAAAATAATTTAATTAAGTTGTTTTTGTTTTTAAGTATTATTTAATTTTTTATTGATTCTTATTATATTTATTTCTTTACATGAATTGTGATTTAATTATTGCTTTGTTTATTCTTTTTTATATTTTTATTAATTTTTTAATTTATGATCCTAATTAATTATTTTCAATAGTATTTTTTAGTTTTAATCCAATGACAGAACTATTTTCTTTGTTTAATGCTACTCCAACTATTTGTGAAGCCTTTTTTGTTATTGTATCATTATGTGTTATTGCTATGAATTGACTATTTTTAGCAATCATTTCAATTAAACTAGCCATTTTCATTGAATTTTCTTTGTCAAGTGCAGCATCCGCTTCATCAAAAGCATAGAATGGTGCTGGAGAATATAATTGTATTGCGAACATGAATGCTAATGCTGTCAAAGTTTTTTCTCCACCGCTCATTGAATCAATGTTTTGTAATTTTCCGCCTTTTGGTTTTGCATCAATTATTAAACCACTTTCTAATGGTGAATTAGGATTTGTTAAATCAAGTATTCCTTCTCCATTAAAGAATTTTGAAAACATTTCTTGAAAGTTTTTGTTTACTTCGTTAAAACAATTCATGAAAACATTTGTTCTTTTAACATCAATTTTATCTATCATATCTAAAACAGATAGTCTTTCTACTTCAAGTTTGCTTGCTTTTTCTTGCATTTCATCAACTTCTTTTTTTAATTCAGTAAAATTCTCTACTGCTTTCATATTGACTGCTCCAATTTCTTCTAATTTTTTGCTTATCACAACATTTCTTTCTTTTAATTCTTCAATACTTTTCTCGTTTTTTACTTCAATATTTTCAAATTCTTTGGCTTCATCATCAAGATCTTTTTTTCTAACGTCCATCTTACTTTTTTCAATATTGATATTATTAATTAAAGAATCAATTTTTTTGTATTTACTATTTTCTGAATAAATTTCTTTTTCTATTTTTTCTAATTTGCTTTCAGCATAGTCTTTTTCTTTAATCAGTTTTTCATTTTCTTTCTTTGCGCAACTCATTTCCTTTTCCTTATTAAGAATTTCATTTTCTATTTGCTTTAGTAAAGGCCCTTTATTTTTAATTTCTTCAAGATATTGTTCAATTTCGTTGTTTAATTCAACATTTTCAATAAGAATTGATTCTTCTCTCAAATTTATTTTGTTTAAGGTAGTACTTATTTCTGATATGTTGGATTCTAACAAAGACTTATTATGTATAAGTCCATCTTGTTGGTTTATTACTTTTGAATATTTTTCAAAAATATTTTCAGTTCTTAATATTTTTAGCTTTTCTTTTATTGCTTCTTTTTCATTAAAAATTTTTGTTATTTTTTCACTTACTTGGTTTCGGTTTTTTATTTGACTTTCAAAACTTTTTTGGTTTAATTCATCTTCAATAACATTAATTTCTTTTTCAATAATTAATAAATTTTTTTCTAATTCAGGTATTACTTCAATTTCCATTAACAATTTATTAAATATTTTTGTTTTTTTGTGTAATTCATCTTGTTTTTCAAATAAATCTTTTAATTTTGTGAGAGTTGATTTGGTTAGTGTTTCTTTTTCAAGAATAATTTTATTTTTTTGATTTATTAAGCTGGATTTTTTTTCTTTTCCAAGTTCTGATTCACAAATAGGACACTTTGATATTTCTCTTTCTAATTCTTTTACTGCTTTTTTTTCGTGTTCTATTTCGGCTTCCAAAAAACTTTTTGTATTTCTTTCTTCTTCTATTTTTTTTTCAATGATTTGCAAGTTTCTTTCAAGTTCTTCTGATTTTAATTTTTCAAATTCAATTTTTTTTTCTTTTATTTCTTTAATTTTTTTTATTTCAGTTTCTTTTTCATTTAAAAGTTCATTCAACTTTTTTTGATTTGAATTTTTTTGTTTTTCCCATTGTTTTATGAATACTTCTAAATCAAATAATTCTTTTCTTTTGTTTTCAATTTCTTTGTTTTTTTCATCTAATTCTGATTCAGTTTTTATTATTTGTTCATTCTTATTTTTAACTATTTTTTCTAATTCGTTTTTTTGTTTTGTTATTTCTACTATTTCTTTTTCAATATCATTTATTTTTTTATTTTTACTATTGAATTCTTTTTGTAATTCGTTTTGTTCGTTCTTTGAATCATTTATTATTTTTTCATTATTCTTTATTTTTACATTATTTTTTTCTATTTGTGCTTTCTTTATCTCAATTCTTTCATTTTCCATGAAAAAATTGGATTTTTTTGCTTCAAAATCTTTTCCAATTATTTCATAAATTTCAGCATTGCTTTTCAAAACATTTGAATTCAAATCTTTTGAGAGTTGTTTCGTTTGTTCTAATTCTTCTTTTAGTTTATTAATATTTTGTTCTAAATCATTTTTTTGTTTTCCATATTCACTAAGATCTTTTTCTAATTCATTCAACTTTTTTTCTATAGAATATAATTCTTTGTATATTATTGTAGCTTTTATTTGTTTTTTTTCTTTTTCTAATGCTTCATATTCTTTTGCAGCATTCATTTCTTTTTCCATTTCTTCTAAAAAATTATTCCTTTCATTAAGAATTATTGTTGCTTCCTTTATTCTTGAATCAACTTTGTTCAATTCTTTGATTGCTTCTTCTTTTTTTTCATCAAACTCGCTTAAACCAGCAATATTATCAATTATTTCTCTTCTTTCTATTGATGACATTTCAATTATTTTAGTTATGTCGCCTTGAGTAACAATATTGTGCCCAGAAATATCTATTCCCAAATCTATCAGCAAAGAATTTATTTCGTTTAAAGTTGTTCTTCTTTCATCTAGTCGGTAAACACTTTTCCCTTGTTTGTCAACCATTCTACTAATCTCAAAATTTTTTCCATCATTTTTTATTATTAAATCTACTTTTGCATAATTTTCTTTTGAATTATTATTAACAAGATCAGTTAATTTGGCAGCTCTTAGTGTTTTCAAAGAAGTTATTCCTAAAACAAATAATAAAGCATCTAAAACATTGCTTTTTCCAGAACCATTGCTTCCAACAATAGCAGTAAAACCATTACTTATTGGAATTTCTGCTTTTTTAAAGGATTTAAAGTTTTTTAATACTAGTTTTACTAATTTAGTCATTTTATCACTTAACTTAATCAAAATAATAATAAGAAAGTGCTAAACCAATAAAAGTCATTGAAATTATTTCTCCTATTGGAACAAACAAAAAATCAATTTCAAAAATAATTCCTAAATTAGTGAACACACTTAAAATAATTACTCCTAAAAATAAAACAATTATTATGTATAAAAAACAATTCCAGAATTTATCGTTTGTGAAATCCCAACTTTTTTTTATTGAATCCTTTATTTTATTATCAATTAATGCAGGCATAACAAAAAATAGTTTGGTCAAAATTATTATTATTAATAAAGCAAGTATTATTGGTATGGCAAATAATGTTAAATAAAAATTTATTTCTTCTGGAAGAAAACTATTTACAATACTTAACACAAATAAAAAAATTTGGAAAACAACAAATGTTAAAAATCCAACAACAAAAACAAAAAAAGTTAAGTGTAATAATTTTGATATTTCAATTATCGAAGAGTTTATTGCTTCAACTAAATTTTCTTTTTTTGCAAATCTTGCAAGAATAAAAAAGGCAATTATGCTTATTAAGAAAACAACAAATCCTGATAAAATCATTATTACAAATTCAAATAAATATCTATTAAACATTATTGCGATTAAGTCACTTGTCATTATAATATCAATATTAAGCAGCATTTCTGACAAGGGTTTTTCCAAAACAAAACTTGTGAGATTCATTGAAGCTAAAGATGCAATAGTAGCAATAAACATTGGCAAAAAAATAAATGGTTTGGAAACCATTGTTTGAACAGTTTTTTTTAAAGAATTTACAATCATTTTTTACACCAAAACCAATATTATTAAGAAATAGATATTTAATAATCTTCTGTTTTTGAAAGCTATTTTAAAGACATTATTTGACTGTTTTATTGTTTTTATTGTTTGATTATTGAGATTTTTTATCAGATTTTGTTTTTTGTTGGATTTGTTTGTTGTTGGGTTTTGTTGGATTTGTTTTTTGTTGGGTTTTGTTGGATTTGTTTGTTGTTGGGTTTTGTTGGATTTGTTTTTTGTTGGGTTTTGTTGGATTTGTTTGTTGTTATTTGTTTTGTTATTGTTTGAAATTACTTGGTTTTTTGATATTTTTTTGTGTTTTAAGAAGCTTTTAAAAGCTTTCCTTGTACTTTTCATTTATACTGGTGAGCTAAATGGATTTTCCAAAAGAAAAGAAATTATTTTGTAAAAAGTGTAATAAACACACAAAACATAAACTAAAAGAATTTAAATCTGGTAAAGGAAGAACACTTGCTCAAGGTAATGTAAGACACGAGAAAAATACTGGCCACGGTTATGGTGGTAAATACAAGTATGTTGCAACAGTCAAAAAACAAAATAAAACTCCTACTTTTGTTGCTGAATGTGCTGATTGTAAGACAAAAGTTCCTTATTCTCTTGGAAAGAGAATGAAAAAAGTAAAACAAGAGTAAATTTTCTAAAAATTTATATTTGCTTTTCTATTTTGTTTTTGGTTCTATTTTGTTTTTGGTTCTATTTTGTTTTTGGTTCTATTTTGTTTTTTTTATATTTTCCCATGTTAATCCGTTTTATTTTTATTGTTTAACAAATTTCAAATTCTAATCATTTTTTAATTTCTCTTTATTTAATATTATTATGACTTTCAATAATTCAATATTGCTGATTCTAAAACAAAATGGTAATGAAGAATTCAATGAATTGTTATCAAGAATTTCTCAAAGATATAAAAATAATTCTTCAGCCTATTCTGCTTTATCAAGAGCGATAAAAAATCTTGATTCTTTGGGGTTAGTTAATCGTAAGGGTTCAAGAATTTTTATAACTGACAAAGGTTTATTATCAATTCAAATAGAAATGAAAGAAAAACTTGTTTTAAAGTTAAACGAGTTAATAAAAAAACCAATTGAAAATCTTGAAGAAATCGTTCAATTATTAATAGTTTTTTCTGAAAGAGCAAATGAGAGTAGTGATTTGTTGTTGAATGCAAGAGAAAATGCTTTGTTCACAATAAAAGATTTGAGTGAGTTACAAGAAAAAATAGAACAAAGAAAAGTGTTTTTAGAAAAAATGGCTTCATTAATTGGTGTTCAAGAGGAAAGATTGCGTGAATTAAATTTTAATGATTCAAGAAAATTTGTTTTTGATAATAATTTTGTAAAAAAATTAATTTCTTTTTCAGGTGAAGAAAAAATTGTTATTGAAACAAGGGATCATATTTTGTTGAAAAAAACCCCTAATGTTTTTAGAAAAGAAAATTCTTTTATTATTGAAAATGAGTTCAAAGAAAAAATATTTAATATTTTATTAAATTTTAAATTAAGCAAATTTATAATTTATCTACCAAGAATGAAAATTTTTGTTTCAAAAGGTGAAGCTAATTGTTTTGCATTGCATCAAACAATAAAAAGTTTTGAAATAATGAAATAACTTTCCTAATTAATATTAATTTCATTATTTAATAAAATTATTTTCATTATTTAATTAGCTTTATTTTTTTCATTATTTTTTTTACTTATTGTTCTTAGTTTTATTTATCTAATTAGTTTTATTTTTTTTATTTGATTATTTTTATTTTTTTTTATTTAGTTAATTTCATTTTTACTATTTTTTAAATATGTTTTTGTAATTAGAGTTTTTTTCCATTAATGCCATCAATTCTTATTATTCTTTCTTCACCTGTTTTCTTTTTTAAGATGCCTTCCCAAATAGGTAAATAAATTTGGGTAACTTCCCTAACATTTATATTGTGCCAAAGTTTTTTTAATAAATCAACAGCTTCTTTCTCATTTATTTTTGGTTGAACAATGGAAACACTTTCAACTTCAATGATGGGTCTTTTTCCAATGCTTGGTAAAATTGCATGTAATGGGTTTGATGGTAAATCAAAAGTTTTTTTCAAGAAAAATTCAATATCTTCTTTTGTTTTAACTATTTTTACAATATTTTTTGTAGCTAATTTTTCTAATACTCGTTTAGCATTACCCTCTTCCATTTCCAAACCAATTGCTAATCTTTTTAAATCGCTTATTTTTGACAATAATTTTATTGCTTTTACTTCTGCTTCATTCAAATCAATTAAATCTTTTAATCCTCGACTTTCTATTAATTGCCCATTATTATCATGAATAAATTCGCTTGTTAAAGAATTAATGTAGGCTTCGCCCATTTGGTAAGCATCTTTTTGAGAAAAATAATTGTATCTTATTTTATATATTATTCCGTGTTTTTGTGATAATCTGTCAAGTATTTCTTCTTCACCAAACAATCCAAGCTTTTTTTTCAACCTGTGTTTTGCTAAAAGGATTCTAGCATCATTTTCTTCTATAATATTTTTCAAAGCGGTTAATTCAATACTCTCAACAAATTCTTTCTCTTCTTCATTATCATTATCTTCTTTTTCATTTTTAGAATCATCTTCCAAATTAATTTCTTTTGTTTTATCTTCAATTAATTCTTCTGTTGTTAATAATTCTTTTTCACTCTCTTTTAATTTTTCTAACTCTTGTTTTTTGTCATCCTCAATTTCTTCTAAAACTCCTTTAGCATAAACTCTTTCATCATCAACATTCAAACCCTTTTTTCTTAGTAATTCAATTAGAATAGCTAGTGTTACTGTTTGCTTGTAAGTACTATTTAGAGTGTCGAGTGTTTGTTCTAAACTCTGAAGACTAATACTTGGATCCTTTTCTAACTGTTTTAAAACAACGCTTAAAGCAAGTGTTTCAACTTGATTCTTGTCAAGATTGTGTTTTACTTCAACTGTTTCAGCGTCTCTTCCCTCGTGTTGAGACATTCTTGGCCTAATATTCATTATGAATGCTCTCGTTGATGTTTCTTGTCTGTCTCCTGTCAAAGCTGTTCCAACTGGCAAAGTCTTAATAAAATTTGGTTTTTTGTAAGAACCAGGAATTATGGTTGGGGTTCTCTTCCAAATAGCTTTTACGTCATCATCAAAAACTAGTTTGTGAGCCATTATCACGTCTAACTGGCTTAGTACTCTTGAATCAATTGCACTTGGTTGTTGTGTAGCGAAAACCAAACTTAAGCCTGGCCGCCTACCTTGTTTTACATATTCTACTAGAGCAGAACTAGCAGGAGTTTTTTGGTTGCCACCAGGAATTAATGTGTGTGCTTCATCAATAAACAACCATGTTGGTGGAACATTTAATTCAACCAAATCTTCCATAGTTGTTTCAGAAAATTTTCCAGCAGCTTCTCTTCTAGTACTCAACTTTCTTGCAGACAATAATCTTCTAGAAATTATTCCTATTACAAGTGCTCCAACATTATCCTCTAAAAAACTTGTGTCAAGTATTGTCATTTGGCCTGCCCTTGACAAAATACTTAGTGGTGTTCCTTTTTCATCAAAAATACCCCAACCTTTTGCAGCATCAAATCTTGAGATTAAAGCTCTAATAGAATCAGTCTTGTAACCTTTCTCCCTATTATTTAATTCCGAATCAGAATTAAAACAATTAATTAAATCATCCAAACTAAAAGTGTTTTGTTTTCCTCTAATTTGTTTTCCTTCTTCTGTTGTATAACCATTTTTTACTTTGAAAATTCCTTTCTCCATTAATAATCCAGTAGGAGAAAATCTGTCAATACCAAAAGTAAGACACCAATCCTCGGCATTCAACAAAGCGGGTTGTATTGAAAAAGTTTCATCAAAAGTACTTTTTGGAACACTTTCCCTCATTCCAACTGGAATAAAAACTTTAATATTTTTTAGGCCTTGTGGCATTATCTCCCAATCAGCTAGTAGTTCTAATTCCTTGTTTTCTTTGTTAGGGTGTTTCATGGACCAAAAAACACCTATTGGGTCAACAACAACTATTCCAACATTCTTATTTTTTAAAGCTAATTCTTCTGCTATCACTCCTAACACATAAGATTTTCCTGATCCTCTTGCCCCGCAAACAAAAACAACATGAGGGTTTAAACCATCTAAATAAACTTGTTTGTGGTGTAAATCATCTTCTTGTACTCTTCCAACAAACAAAGCAGCTTCTTCTCCATATTGTTTCAAAACACTTTTTTTTCTTCCAATAAAAGCATGTCCTGTTTCATCATTAATTAAAAAATTTAAATCTGGTTTTATTTTTAAACTTTCAATAGAAGCATTTTGTTCAACAATTTTTTCGGATTCTTTTTCAAAACCCCATTTTGTTTCAATATCCTCTTCTTTTGTGCCATGCTCTTTTAACAAGTAATTAGCGAGATCATCTTCTTTTTTAATAGCTTTAATAGCTTTATTTTTTATAACACTTTTAACAATATTTTTTTCTACGTTAGAAAGTTTTTCAATGGGTTCTTCTTTTGTATCATCCTCAAAACTAACATTTAAATTTAATTTTCCTGAAACCTCTTTTTTTGAACCATTTTCAATAGTTTTTTTTAGACCTTGGTCAATAATTTCTTTAAAATCATTCTTTTTTTTACCAGAAATTATTTCTAGTCTTTTATTGGCTTGAACTATTTTTTCTCGATCAAAATCTTCACTAATTACATTTTTTGTTTTAATATCATCATCTTTTTTTGTTTTAATATTATCATTTTCTTCACTATTTTTTTTATTTTTCTCAATAAGTTCTTTTGCTTTTTCTTTCATTCGTTCTCTCGCCTTCTTTTTTTCTTCGTCCTCACCAAAAACATCATCAAAAATATCGTTGCTCGTGTCAACAGTAGTTTCAATGCTATCATAAATTGATTCTTTTTTATCTTCTTCCAAAATAAATCACTTTCTTAGTTTATGTATCTAAAAGGGATTTTCCTTTAATAAATCTTACTTTTTTTAAATAAAAACATTTAACAAGTTTTTTTGAAAATTGAACCTTGTTGTTATGTATCTGTTTCCGTAAGATATTTAAAAAGAACTAATATAAATTTCAATGTGTTGGGAGTTAGCTTAGTAAAGACAATCTTTATTAAGCGAGCAAAACTAAATAAGTTTTGCGGTGAGGAGACGAGTCATACCACTTGTTGGATCCCTGACTTGTCTCTTTTACAAAAAAATTATTTGCAAATGAACTAATTCTAAAAAATAATTATTTTTGTTTGAATTATTATTATTTTTATTGGTTTTTTACTTCTTTTAAAACTAAATTATTTTTGTTGAAGCTTTTTCAATTCTGTTCATTAATGCTAAGCCCAATCCTTTCTTTTTTACACCTTCCATTATTATTAATTCAACTTTTTTTTTGTCAAATTCTCTAAAACAACTAAAAACATTTTTTGCATAATCTGAAATATTTTTGTTAAAAAAATATTCGTTTTTTACACCAATTTTTTTTGAAAAAGAAATTATTCCAACGTGTTTTTCAAAATTCTTTTGTATTTCTAATTCAAAGTTTTTTTGATTCAAACATAAAAAAACTTTTGCTTCAGGAGAATAATGCTTGTATTTTAAACCAGGACTAATTGGTTTCTTGTTATTATTATTTTTTGGAACAATTATTTTACCAATTATTTTTTCAATATCTTCTTTAGTTATTGCTCCAGGTCTCAAAAGCAAGGGTTTTCCAATAAGGCTAATTACTGTTGATTCAATTCCGTGTTCGCATTCGCCAGAATCAATTATGAGTTTTACTTTTCCATTAAAATCATCAAATGCATGTGCTCCTTTTGTTGAAGATGGTTTTCCAGAAATATTTGCGCTTGGAGCGGCTATTGGAAATTGACACATTTCAATTAATTTTAAAGCAATTTTATTCGAAGGCATTCTTACTGCAACACTATCGAGTCCAGCAGTTACATTAAGCGGAATATTTTTAGATTTTTTTAAAATAATTGTTAATGGGCCGGGCCAAAATTCTTTCATTAATATTTTTGCTTTTATTGGTAATTTTAAAACAATTTTCTTTAATTGTTTTGTATTTGAAATATGTATTATTAATGGGTTGTCTACTGGTCTATTTTTTGCTTTAAAAATTTTTTGAACTGCTTTTTTGTTGAAAGCATTAGCCCCTATTCCATAAACAGTTTCTGTTGGAAAAATAATTATTTCATTATTTCTCAAAATTTTTACTGCTTTTTTTAGTTCTTTTTCGGAAAAAGCATTATTATTAATTTTTATTAATTCGGTTTGCATAAAATCAATTGTGTTCAAAAATCTTATATATTTGTTTGTATAACTAGGTTTATGAATAAAAAATTATATTTTTTTGAGTCACAATGATTGGGGAAGAATGGCTTTACTTGAATATTTGATTTTAGATTAAATTTTATTAATTTTTTTTTGTTCTTCTATCTTCAATCATTGTTCTAACTTTATTATCCCAAACTCTTACTTTTTCTGGTTTTGATTTTCTAAAAGTCATTTTATATAAAACAATATTTTTTTCACTAGGTAGTGCTCCCCTATATTCAAATTTTGGCCCAAGAGTAATTCTTAATCTTTTAATTAATTCTTCTCCAAAAGGCACACCCATTATTTTTTCAAATTGAATTTGTTCTGTTTTCATTCCATTTGCTCCTTGTATATTTGCAATTGTTATAACATTTTTCTCTCCTTCGGTGTGAAAATTAATCCCTATCCTTCCAACATATCCTCTTGGTGACCATAATTGTAGTTGCCATAATGCTTCTGGGCAACCACTAACCCCATTTTTATTAATCTGTTTCAAAATAGAATTAGTTTTTTCAAATCTTATTTCATATCGGTTACTACCTAAACTTATTGGTCTTCTAAATTCAAAATGTTCATTTCCTAATTCAATATTTCGTAGAGCTCTTGTTAATTGCAAAACTTGTAATTGTCCTGTGATGCTTGCTCCTCTTGCCTTATTTCTTCCTTGTGTTCTTGATGAATAGACCGCGCGTAATCCATTTTCCAAATTAATTGGTTGAATATAACCTTGTTTTTTCAAGTCAGCATATTTTGTTGCAAGTTTCCATCTTATATCAGCTGGGTTTAAAATGTGTTTAAATAAAAAAATGCTTGCATCATGTAATTCTGAAAGATTTAGTTTTGAATTTATTTTAGCTTTTTTTGTAAAACCTTTTGCTAAACCCTCTTTTTCAAAAAGTCTGGCAAACTGAATAGGTGTTCTAACTGGTCTAAATTTTTTTGGCATAATTATACATAGAATAATCTGCTTATATTTTTATTGTAAAATTGGTTTTTAATTAAATTTAGAATATATAAAAAATGATTACTAATTTCGTATTGTTTAATACGTTTTTTAAATAGTAGTTATTATTATTATTTATTTAATTTTTTAATTTTTTTTAATTATTTTTGGTTAAAGAGTTGAATGAATATGGATTTAATTGATGAGAAAATTATTTATTTGCTAGGAGAAAATTCAAGAAGGTCTTTTCAAAGTGTTGGGAATAAATTAGGTTTGTCTGAGGCAGCAGTAAGGCAAAGAGTAAAAAAATTAGTTGCGAAAAAAGAAATTTTGAAATTTACTGTTGAAACTCGTTTTCCAACAAAAGCAATTATTGCGATTAAAACAAAATCATTTGTTCCTACAAAAAAAATAGTTGAAAAAATGCAAAAATCCCAAATTATTAATATTTTTGAAGTTGCTGGTGATTTCACTTTATTTGCAATTGTTGTTGCTAATAATTTAGAATTAATTAATGATGTTGTTGAATTTATAAGAAGCATTAATGGTGTTTTAGAAACTCAAACATATACTATTCTAAAACAAAGTTAATTAATATTTATTTTAATTTAAGTTTATTTTTTTATATTATTCAAATTTTATTTCATTAATTAATTTTTTAACAATTAATCTATTTTTTTCACTTATTTTGCACATTGGTAATCTATAAATTTCTTTGCACAATCCTTTCATTGCTAACATACATTTTATTGGGATAGGGTTGGTTTCAATAAAAGCTGTAAGATAAATTGTTTCTAATTCTTTGTTTATTTCTTCTGCTTTTTCAAAATCATTGTTTAATGCAAATTGAATCATTTCACTCCATTTTTTTGGAGCAAAATTACTTGTAGTACAAATTATTCCATCTCCACCCATTTTTATTACTTTTAAAGCAATGGAATCATCTCCTGAAAGAACACTAAAATATTTTGGTTTTGATTCAATTAATTCTTTTATTTGTTCTAAATTGCCAGAAGCTTCTTTTACTCCAATTACATTTTTACAATTACTTATTAATTTTAACATAGTATTATTTTCAACATTGACTCCTGTTCGTCCTTTAATATTATAAATTATTATTGGAATATTTACTGAATCATTAATTGCTTTGAAGTGTAAATAAAGTCCTTCTTGTGTTGGCTTATTATAATATGGATTAACTAATAATAATCCGTCTGCGCCATCTTGTTCAGCATTTTTTGACATTATAATTGCTTCTCTTGTACAATTGCTTCCTGTTCCAGCAATAACCTTTACTCTTTTATTAACTTTTTTTATTACAAAGTTTATTACTTCTCTGTGTTCTTCATGACTTAATGTGGGAGATTCTCCTGTTGTTCCACAAACAACTATTCCATCAACAGTACTATTAATTTGTCTTTCAATTAATTTTTCTAGAGTTGAATAATCAACACTTTCGTCTTCATTAAAAGGAGTAACAATTGCAGTAAAAACCCCTCTAAATAATTTTTCCAATAAAATCCCTACTTTTTTCTAATTCATATTTTTTATTTTAAATATTTTATTTAATATTTAATTATAATTTAATTTTTTATTGTTATTTTAATTTTTTATTGTTATTTTAATTTTTTATTGTTATTTTAATCTATTTTTTTATTATTTTTTTAATTTATTTTTTTGTGTTTTTTATTTTAATCTTTGATTATTGTTTTCATGAAATCTTGCATCCCAAAAAAACCTTTTTTTCCATTAATGAATTCTGCGGCCATTAATGCTCCAAGAGCAAAACCTTCTCGTCCTCTTGCAGTATGTTTCAATTCTATTGTGTCAACTATGCTATCAAAATAAACTGTGTGTGTTCCGGGGATAGAACTACATCTCATACTCGCAATATGTAATTCTTCAGGCAATGGTTTTCTTTTTGAAAAAGTTGTTCCAACAATTTTGTTTTTGCGTTCTAATTCTTTAATAATAATATTTCCAATTATTTGTGCGCTTCCACCTGGAGAATCTTTTTTTTGATTGTGATGAATTTCACAAACAGCTGAATCATAGTCTGGTAGTTGATTCATTATTCTTGCAGTTTTTTTTACTGCTTCAAAAAAAACATTCATTCCGACACTAAAGTTTCCACTCCACAAAAAACCAATTTCTTTTGTAGCTTCTTGCATTTCACTCATTTTTGAATACCATTCTGTTGTGCCCATTACCAAATTTTTTCCAAATGAGGAAACTTTTTTTACATTTGCAATTGCTGAATCAGGAACAGTAAAATCAATACACACATTTATTCTATTAAGTGATTCTGAATTAATTTCTTTAAAATCAGCGTTTGCTTCAACAGGGTCAATTGTTATTATTGAATGATTTCTTTCTAAAGCAATCTTTTGAATTGCTTTACCCATTTTTCCATAACCAATTAAACCCATTCTCATTTTTATCAAACCTTTTTTCATATTTTTTTTAAAATTGTTTTTGACATTTTTTTTAAAATTGTTTTTTTATATTTCTTTTTTAAATTTTTTTATATTGCTTTTTAATAACAATTATATTGTTTATTTGTTTTATAAACAAAAATTATTTGTGCGAAAATAGTATTAATGATTGAAATTTGTTTTTAAAAAAATAATTATAAAAAAATATAAAAGTGAATTACCACACCCTAAAGGGTGTGGCTTCTGCTGGTTTACAGCAGAAGTATTCACTTTTCCGTCAACGGAAAAGAAATCTCAAACTCCAACGTAAACGTTGGAGATTTCTTTTGGGTTGATTAAGATAGTTATACTAATCAATTATTTAAATTCAAAAATAGTAAACTATTTAAGTGTTAAAGAAAATAAATATGTATGCGTTCAAACATTGTAAAAAAAGTTAGACGACGAGTTGCTGGAGAAGTATTAAAAAATAAGAGAAGAAAAATAGATTCAAAGTATTATGGTTTGTTACCTAATGAGGCAAGAATAATTAGATTAGTTGAAAGAAGGCGTAAGAAAAAATTAGGGATTAAATATGAGTTTGTTAGAAAGGAAAGGGGTATTAAAGAACACAAAATACCTGTCCTAGAAAAAGAATTGCAAAGACTTGTTGATTACAAACAATTACTTATTGTTTTTTCTAAGAGAAAACTTTCTGGTATAAGTGCTGAAACAATAATGAGTGAACTTCAATTAACAAACTCTGAAATTAAGGACATGCAAGAAAAATTAGGAAAAGTTAAGTTATTAGTCAATAGGGAAAGAAAAGAAGCAGAAAAAACTGCTGAAAAAATAGGTGGGAAAAAATAATTTTGTTTTATTAAAACAAATTTGAGTTAATTAGAGAGTTAAAAAAATTTAGTATTGATAAGATTTCTTGTTAGACAAGCATATTATTTTTAAAAAAATACACAAATTTAATATTTAATTTGTTTTTTCTATTTTTTTATTTTATTGTTTCTATTGCAGTAGCTACTCCAAGATTATAAAGTTGCCTCCTGTAAAAAGCGATTTCTTTTCTATTTTGGTGAACTTCTTTCATATTCGCTTGTATGGTTGATAATTGTTCTTGATTTATTGTTCTTTTAGGTTTTCTTTTTCTATTTGCAATAGTCATCATTTCTCTGAATTTTTTTTCTGTTGGAAATTGTTGGAAAGCATAAAGAAGAATTGCTCTTTTTTTATTTTGGTATTCTTCAAAATTAAATTTGTCAAGACCATATTTTGGTATTGTCTTAAAATCTTTTACTCCATTATAGCCCAAAGCATCGCTCATAAATTTAAATAATTCATATGTTGGTTCATGATCACGACCAAATTCTGGATTGTATCGAAAAAAATCTTGGCCAACATAAATCTTTGAATTAGCTTTTTCTCTCTCAATAATTTTTTTGCCTTTATATAAATATTCTTCTATTTTTCTTATTAATTGACTATATTTTGAACTGTTATTAGGGGTTGTTTCAACTAATTGTTTTACATATTTTCTTGGAACTGATTTGATTAGTTTTCTCCAAAAAGTAATTCTTTTGTATTTTAACCAATTATAATAATCACTAGGTGGTGCCGCAAAAGTCCCAAAATGCTCTTTTGCAAATTTTATTTCTACTGGCGAAAATCTACTACAAAGAGTTACTGTGTTAAGAGTTGAAAGCAAAGTGTTTTTATAATCATGATAATTTATTGAAAACGATAATGAAGAATTATTTGATTTAATTTTGTTTAAGGTTTCTTGTATTGCTCTGAATGTTTTTCCAGTTAAAAAATCATCAACCACTATTATATGTCTGTCATTTTGTGAAACACATTTTTTTAAGTTTTGTTCTAAATTAGCCATTGGAATGATTGGTCTTTTTTCTTCAGAAAAATTAGTCATTCCTGGGGGAACTAGGAAAGTAACTTTTGCTTTTGGTGCTTTAATTCTAATTACTCCTTTAATAAACTCTCCCACCCCAAGTGAACTCCCTAATGGTAATAAAAAACGTGTTCCTTCTCCACTTTTTGCAAGAGATTCTTGTGGTATTAATGAAATTATAGTTATTACTGACTGAATTGCCTTTTCACGTGTTAATTCATGGGCTTTAGAGCGTCTTTTAAGAGCAGGATACATTCTTTTAAATGATTCTAAACTTTTTGGTAATCGTTTATAATTTTGTCCTCTAATTTCTTCTTTTGGATAAAAATATTTTTTAGGCACAAAAAACATTCTTTTTTAATTTATTTAAAACTATGTTTTTTTAATAAAATTGTTTTTAAAAAAGTATTATAATAAGGTGTTTGCTAGAAAAATGCTTTTTTTTATTGATAAAAGAAATTTAATATTATTAATTCAATTTTTTGGTTAGAATTTTTTCAAAAAAGTTTACGCGGAGAGAGGGCTTGCCTCTCGTAGAATTGAAACGGATTTAATCGATTTCAATTTGCCTGTCACTATAAGGAACTAACTTGTATAAAATACTTTCTGTAAAAGTTAGGCACTACAACAGTGTCCTAAAATAAGTGAGTTAAAGTTAGGCACTACGTTACCACCGGCAGAACACTCTCAACTCCTTCTTAAACCACCAAAACAAACTCTTGTCGGAAGGTAATTTTAAATGCAAGTAGACTGGAGACTAAAACAAAACAACAAAATGAATGTCATAAACTTTAGCACAAAAAGCGAAAGCAAAAGACACTATTTAAAAAAATCAGAAGTATGCTACTTTTTAAAAATGTTAAACGAACCATTCTGGACAGAAGCAAGAATCAACATAGAAAGCAGAGCCGACATCTACCTACCAGACAAATCAGTAGCAATCGAAATACTCGAAACCGAAAAAATAACTAACTTAGAAGAAAAAGCAAAAAAATACGGTTGCAGAATAATAGGAATCAACACACAACAAGAACTCGACATAGATTTTATAGAAAAAGCAATCAACTAACATTAGAGGTTAGGCACTACAAACAAAGCCAAATCCACCAACCAAATTTGATGACGAGAACGAAATAAACTCCTTTTACTTGAAATGGGCGCGAGGCAGGTTTTGAGCTAGCACCGAATTAAAGTGTATTAGTTCAAGTTCCCGATTAGAGATATTTCTTTTTCTATATTTTTTTGCAAATCATTGTATGTAAGAATTTGAATATGAGGTCCTAAAAAGAAGTTTAAGTCCTTAAGTATTTCTTCTTCTTGATCATTAAGATTGTATCCAATTACAATGTAACCAGTTGCTTTTCTTATTCCATAAGTTCCTTCTTGTTTTATTTGACTGTAAAAATCAGTTTTTCTAAGGTAGGTTATAAGTTCACTTAATCCGTCTGCAAGAGTACTAGTCATAGTAAACCTACTCGCACGAGTTCCTTTTCTTTCAAATGGTTTAAGGTGCGGACTTTTAAATTCAAATATTTTATCTTGATTATATTTAGTTTTAACATGCAAATCAATTTCTGTTTGATTGTCAACATCTTGATTTTTTGCTTCAACTGAACATTCTATGCCTAAGAGCCAAGGATTTTGGACAATTTTATTTTTTATTGATTCTTCTGTACCTTTATTTTGTACAATACTATCGCTAATAATTGAGTTAAACTCAGCATATTTTATCTTCATGTCAGTTATGTTTGATTTTATTTGAGTTGCAAGTTCAACTGTTTTTTGATAGTCTTCACTCTTTTGTTCAGCTTCTTCAAGTTTTTGTTGGGTTATAGCAAGTTCTTTATTGAGTAATTCTATTTTTGTCTTATAATATATTTCTTGTTCATCTGCTTCCTTAAGTTTTCGACCAAATAAATCAAAATATAATTTCTTAATACTCTTAATGAACCATCCTAACCAGTTAGGTAAATCTAAGTCATCATCAATCCAAACACTTTTCCCATACCTTATTCCACTTTTACTCCAACTAGTTCTTTTACCCATACGAATTGAAATTCCTTTAGTTCCATCTTTACGTTCAAGCGGTACTGCATCACTAACTTTACCATCTTCTGACTCCCAATGTATTGGTTCACCTATTTGCTTAAATGGAGCTTTGCCACTCGATTTATTTTTAGATAACATAATTAATTTAGCTTATGAAGTCATTAAAAAATCATCTTCTTTTTCATTAACAGCAGTATATTCTCTCCTTCGTGTTTCTCATTTTTTTCTTCTTTCAACTCGTTTGTTCTCGACTTAAACCCTGCCCCTGAACCGCCCAGCCAGTTTGTTCGTGCTGTTTCACAACACCCCGTTGAAAGCTCGGCAGTCAGGGTCGCTCACTGCTTAGGGATTTAATGTCTCCAACCAAACGCAAGACGTCTTCAGTCGAAAAAAATTCGTTTTCCACTCAGGAGGTGATTAAAATGAATTTTAATAAAAAAGAAATATTCGGCAAAGGATTCACAATCGATGAATTACTCACACATATGAAAGGTGATAAACAATGAAACTAAAAGAAATCACCGTCAACGTATCACAAAAGGTTTCAACAGAAGCCTACGGCTCAAAAGGATTTGGACTAACAGCTACTGCTGAATTATCCGAACAAGACGACTTGCTGAAAGTCAAACAAGACTTAACAAACAGACTAAGTCAAATGCTTGACTTCGAAATACAAAAAATAAAAGGTGGTAAAAAATGACCACTACTTTAACTGAAGTGTACGGAGAACCAGCAATGGTTCCCGTTACTTTTTTTGATTCTGAATTGCAAAGAATAAAAGCAATTCCGGAAGATAAGCCAAAAATAATACCCAAATGGTTGCTAAGAGTATTATACAAACACAAGAAACTAACTCTAGAACAAATAAGTGCCCTGCTAAACTGCAGTATTGAAACAGTAGAAAATACTCTGCACAAATACCAAATAGGAATATTGTTAGAACCTCAAAAGAAAAAGATTAGAATTCCAAATGGTTACAAACACTCGGAAGAAATCAAAAAGAGGATAAGTTTAGCCAACAAAGGAAGAAAACGCCCAGATTTAGCATGGATGAATAAGTACGACCAAGAATTTAAACTCAAATCAAAGCAAGCACTACAACACAGACCTAACAAACCAGAACAAAAAATGATTGACCTAATACAACAAAACAACCTGCCCTTTATCTACAATGGCATAACAAAAAAAGAAATAGGTAGAAAAGCACCCGACTTCATTCACAATACCAAACCGATATTGTTAGAAGTTTTTGGTAGAGCATTCCACGACCCAAAGATAGCGTTTGTTGATAATTTAACTTATGACAAAACAGAACAAGGAGCAAAAGAATACTACCAACAACAAGGATACTATTGCATAATAATTTGGGAAGAAGAACTAAAAGAATCAAACATTGTACTTGACAAAATATATAATGAATTAAAAGCAGAAGGTGGTTAAGTGAAATAAAAGCTCAATACATTTGTGACAGGCAGGCAACTGGTTAAGTTTGTTTTGCCTGTTTTCTTAGTTCTTCCATTAGTTCTTTTTTTGCTTGTTGTGTTGGAGAGAGATTTTTTGGTTTTCCTCCGAAAAGTAGCAAACCCAGTATTAGTATAATCATTATTAGCACTACAACCGTTATTTCAAATAAATAATTTGGTTGAGTGTCTTGCTTGTCCATTGTTTGGTTTGCTTGTAGGAGTAAATTGTTTGCTTGTTCGTAGTCTTGGTTGTTTAGTGCGGTTTTTATTTTGTTGTAAAGTGTTGTTAGTTCTGTTGGGTTTCCGTTTTGTATTATTTGTGCTTTTAGTTTTGCTGTTTTTGCTTCCACATCTGCTTGGGCGAGATTTCCGTTGTTAGCTGATTCAATGGCTTTTTGTATTAGTTCAAGGGATTCTGGATCACTTGTTTTATTGGTTTCGTTAATTACTTCATCAAAATTGTAATCGCAGGTTGTAAAGTTTGGGTTCCATTTTTCATTGCAACAAATTCCTTGTGTTGTATAGCATTGGTTTGAGCAGACTGTTCCTGCGCAGGTTGGTTGGGAGTTATTGCAGTTTTTTGTTAGTGGTTCTGGGTTTCCACCGGTGCATCCGGTCGGGGTTGAGGTTAGTATTGTTCTTGTTTGTAATCCATTAGTACAATTACTCCATTCGGAGTAACTGAAGTTAGTACAAGTTGTTGGGTTTGAATTATAGTTGCAGTTTATGGTTTCTTGGGCTTGGTGTGTTTCTCCGGCTTGGCAATTGGAGTTAGTTCTTGTCCAGTATTTTGTTTGTTTTCCAGTGCTTGGACAAGCAGTTGGTTCGATTCTTGATGTCCAATCACTTGAACCACAATAAGGTAAAGGTTCTTGTTCTTCTGTGCAGGAAATGTTTTCATCAACGTGTTGTATTCCATTGTTGCAGTCACTGATTTTTGTCCAATCTTTTAATTGAATTCCATTAACGCAATCACCCAATGAGAATGACCAATTTGATTCGGTACAAGTGGGAATGTTAGTACAGGTTTTGGTTAGATTGCTTGGTTGTCCTTGGCATGGCTGGTTTGTTGCTGTTGCGGTTCTTGTTTGTATTCCATTGATGCAGTCACCATAGTTTGTGTAAGTGTATTGGCATTGAGGAGAATTGTAGGTGCATGATATATTTTCATCTGTTTTTGTTACTCCTCCTAAACAATTAGCTACTTTGAAATATTTTTTTGTTTGTTGTCCATTGCTTGGGCAAATGCTTGGAATTAAGTTAAAATCCCAATAAGAATCAGTACAAGTTGGGGTATACGTACAGCTTCGTGTTAATGGTTCTTGGTTTCCGCTTTGACAGTTAGTAGGAGTTTTTGTTAAAATTGTTCTTGTTTGTGTTTGGCTTTGAGGGCAAACTGTTGGAGTCCAATCTGAATAAGTAAAAGTTTCGCAGGTTGGGGCAGTGTAGTTGCAAGCAATTGATTCAGATGCTGAGTGGATTACTCCATTTGTACAATTATTTATTTTGGACCAGTTTCTTGTTAAAGTATTGTTTGATTGGCAAGTTCCATCTGTGTGGGTCCAATCTGTTTCTGTGCAAGTTGGAATGTATGTACAGGATTGGGATAGTATCGGTGCTCCGCCTTGGCACCCGGTTGGGGTAGATGTTAATGTGGTTCTGGTTTGAATTCCGCTTTGAGGACAAATATTTGGGGACCAATCAGAATAAGTGAATACGGTGCATATTGGTGCTTGATAATTGCAATTAACATTTTCTGTTATTGGGTGAGTCACACCACCGGTACAAGTTCCCAACTTATTCCATGTCCTTGTTAGGGTATTACTTGATAGACATTGTCCGTCAGAAAAGGTCCAATCAGATTCAGTACAAGGAGGGGTATAAATGCAGGATTGGGATAATATAGGTGTACCTCCTTGGCAACCAACTGGTGTTTGAGTTGCGATTGTTCTTGTTTGGGTTGCTGATTGTGGGCATGTTGTGGGTGCCCATGGATTGTATGTGAATGTTGTGCAAGTAGGTGCTTGGTATGTGCAAGAAGCACTTTCTGTTGCTGGATGTGTAATTCCCCCAGAGCAGGTCCCTATTTTTGACCAAGTTCTTGTTAAAGTATTGTTTGATTGACAAGCTCCGTCTGAATAAGTCCAATTTTCATTTGTGCAAGTTGGTGTGTAAGTGCATGGTTGGGACAATGCAGGGTTTCCTCCTTGACACCCAGTTGGAGTTTGTGTAAGAATAGTTCTAGTTTGTGTTCCAGATTGAGGACAAGTTGCAGGCGACCAATCCGAATACGTAAAACTGGTGCAAGTTGGTGCCACAATATTTATTTTTAAATATTTGTAGTTTAGTTGTTGCCAACATCCTGTGCTTGAGCATGGAGAAACGCCTGCACCATGAGATCCGATAAGGTAGAATCCATTTGGATCTACTTCTTTGTTTGTTGAAAAGTCACTGCTTAAGAATTTTGCGTGACCAAGTTTTAAATCATTCCAAGTTGGAACTATTGTGTCTTTAAGAACGTATAAGTCTCCCCAGTGTACAAGGTCTTTTGATACTCTAAGTCCTGTCCAAGCAACTGAATTCCATTGTGAACCAACTATTTGCCAACCAAAATCATTTTCAACGCCAATAAAATATTCAGTTCCTTTAAGTTTTGCAACAATGAACTCTGTGGTTGCTGTTCGTATTAGATTTTTGTCATTAGATGATGCATTAGACCACCAGCCAGTTGTATAATTCCAAGTAGTTTCATCTTCTCCAAGAATATTTGATGCTCTTCCACCATTAATATCATAATTATCTAGGTTGTTGAATCCTTTGAATCCTTTTTCGTTTCTTGTCATCCAGCCATTCCCATAATTCCACCATAAGTCATTTCCTGTTGCTCCTTTTTGTAACCAGTTATTCCCAAAATTGTACCAATCTTCTCCATTTAGTTTAATCCATCCCGAAGCTAAACTGCCTTTGTATGCTTCTGAGTAAATCGATTTTCCTGTATCTGTCACATAAACTCCGTTACTGTACCATGTAGAGGGTAGTGAGTCTTCCCATCCTTCTGTTCCGTTAGGTAACTTATACCAAGTTTGAAATGATCCAGGGCGTCCGTTATCACTAATAAGTCCTCTTGCAACTTTTATGCCTTGATTTCTGGCATCAGCACTCGTGCCTGAACCATTGTTAAAATAAAATAAATAAATATAGGTTCCATTAATTATTGAGTTTGCGTGACTTGCCATTCCTAAAGATCCTGCACTTGTGACAGTGTTTTTTTGACTGTACCCTGTTGTTGGCCAAATAACTGGCCCCTCATCAATAAATCCTACGCCAGTATTTTGACTAGAATGCACCATTCCAAAGAATGAGGAATATGCTCTTGCACAATCAGAATATACTCCTTGTGGATTAGTTCCACTATAACAACTTGAACAGCTTACGCTCGAATCAATACTATTTTGATAACAAATATTATTTTCATACTCGTTCTTGTTTTCTCCATGCGTAAATAGTATTGTTTCATTCCCAACTTTTTCTGCCGAGTACCCTCCATAATAATGTCTTGACCAGAAAGGGGGATTTTTTGAGGCCAGAACAGCATCACTCATTGGAAAAGGGCTAACTCTTATCGGGTTATTTATGTCTGTGCTATCAACATATTTTCCGCCTCCAATTGACAAAACTGGATTTGTTAATGAATACGATTGAAATCCATTGGGATTAGTTACAAAATTATTTGACGCAGAATAAGGAAGTGAATAAGTCCACCCACTAGTAATATACGCTTTATCGCCAATAATTAATGGGGGTTCTTCTGTATTTACAAACAACTTATTACTTAATCCAAAAGGAAACAACGATGCCCCTCCCGAAGCATTAACACGAGTAATTGAATTAGACTGAATAACATCAATAGACTCCGCAATAACTGAAGAGAATAATATGCCAAACATCAGAAAAATCAATATCTTTCGCATATACCAGTATTGTTTCTCACATTTAAAAATATAGCGAAAACCAATCTCCGTCTACACAAAAGAACAAGCCGTCAAAGATGGCATACTAGTAAAAGTGGGAAAACTTTCAAACAACAATTTACCAGTAATTTTTACCACAAACCTTTTTACAGATGTAAAAAATAATTATCGAGAAATAATTACAAAAGGTTTAGAATTACTAAACAAAAAAGATCCAGAAGACGACGGCTACTACAAATTACGTGTTATCGAAAAAGACCGCATCTGGGTAATAGCAAACACAGAAGGAGTGACATTCATGAAACCGGAAGACTACTAATCTTCTGATTTTTTAAATTAATTTCCAATAGTTAGATTCCTTGTGTTTATTTAATAATTGTAGAATTCTTTCTTGATTAAGTATTTCTGGATATTCACTTTCATTAAGTTTTGCAGTGCAGTAATAATTGCACACAAATTTTTTACCTTCAAATTTTTTATTTAGTTCAAACAGTATATCTTTCATTTCTTTTATGGATTGTTTTTTTAGTTTGCATTGTGCAATACCAACAACTTTTTTACTATCCTTATTGAACCCAATGCAATCTATGCCGCCATCTCCAGATCCACCAATATGCATCCATATCTGGTTCTTATCTATGTTATCTAAAAGAAGTAAATTACAAATTAAGTGTTCAAACATCTCAGGGGATAATATGTAAAGAAGTCTATCTTTTATTGATTTTTCTTTTTTTGAAAGATAATAACTTTCTATAAAATCATATCTAAAATCTTTTATTTCTAAATTTTGTTTTATATAATTCTCTTTTGTGGGTTCTGAATTATTTTCTAATTTAATGTTATAAATTCCATTACTTGAGTCAGTAGTATTTATGCAACCAAATAATGAAATCAAAAGAATAGTTATAAAAAAAAGTACTATTCTTCCCAAATTGAATCTTCTCCGAATTCTTCATTTAAAGATTTATATTCTCCATAATATGTGAATGTAATATTTTCTTCTTTTGTTCCAGTTGCAACACAATCATAAATAGGGTTGTTTGTTTCTTTTTCAATAAGTTTTACAGTTGTTTTTTCAATTGAAACTCCTGCCAATTCTTCTGGACTTAATAAAGATGTTTTATTTGTAGAATTATCATCATAAACAGTAGTTTCTGTCATCCCTGTTGCTTCAAGTCTTTCTTTTAACCCTTCAGGATCAAATACCATATTAACTACCATCCCACAAAACATTTTCCCAAAAGGGCCAGCAAGAAAACTTTTTGGATTAAAACTTATTTCTGGGTCTTCTTCAAATTCAGTAAGGGAATATTTGAATATGACTTCAACAGTAGCTTTATTAGTTAACAAATTTTTCGTTATTGTTATTGACATGTTTTCATCATTAGATGTTATTGTTTGGAAAATAGGTGTTGTTGTAGTTGTGGTTGTTACACCATCTTCATTAGTGTTTGTTTGTATATCTAAAATTGGATTAGTTGAAATATTGGAGTCATTTTCTGGAGTATTGGTACATCCAAAAAATAAAGTTCCTATTAAGATAAGAATGATTAAAATAATCTCTTTTTTCAACAAACCACCAATTAATTCATAATTAATTGTTTATATAAATTATATTGTTGGCTTATTTTGGTTTTAAATAAATAATATTTATTTTTTTATCCACTTCCTTTTTCTTGTTTTATTTGTTGTGCTATTAGTTGTATTGCTTGTTGTTGGGCTTGTTCTGCGTTTAGTTCTTTGCAAGTAGTCATTAGTTTGAATGCTTCTGCGAATACTTTTTGTGAGATGTCTCTGTCGTATTGGATTATTTCTTTTTCTTGTTTGATTTTTAGTGCTCCTTGGATTGTTAGGGGATTGTAGCATTGTTTGCAAGTATCTGAATTTTTGGAGTTGATTTCTCCACAAGTGGGGCAGGTTATGAATTCGTTTTCTGGTTCTTGATTTTTTTGTAATCCGTATACTTTTTCTCTTAGTGCTGATTGTACTTGTGCTCCGGATAAGTGTATATATGTTCTTACTTGTTTGGATCCTATTTGCCAACCAAATACATTGCAAAGAATTACTTCGTTTAATCCTTTTGATGCAAGGTAGGATGCTCGAGAGTGTCTAAATAAATGTGGGTGAATGTGTTTCTTTAGTTCAACTCTTTTTCTTATATCTTCCATCATTCGCATTACACTCGAATAAGTAATTGGAGCATTATGATTTCTGTTTCCCATTAAGAGGAATAAGAATTCGTCTTGTTTTGGGTTGTTTCTTGTTTGTAAATAATTTTTTATATCTCGAGTACTTTCAAGTAATAATACTCTTCGAGAACCGGTTTTTCCATACAAGTTTACTTGGCATTCTCCTTTGTTAATTTCAACATCTCCAACTTTGATGTTTGCGATTTCGCCTACTCTTGCTCCTGTTTCCCATAACATGCTAATTATTGCTCTATCTCTAACATTTGAGGTAGCATTAATTATTTTTTTAGCTTCATCAGGAGTAATTAATTGATTAGGTAACTTGTAATATTTGTTTTTCATTGTAGTTTTAATTTTTCTTGTTTTTTCAGAGTACTCTCCATCATTATTCCACTTATCAAATCTCTTTAATTTATCCAAATAATCGGATTTAGTGTGTTCGCCCCAATCAGTGCACCTAATTCTATTAACCACTTCTCTAATATCATCCACACTTGATGATTCCCAATCTTTATTCAAAAATTCTAAAATCCTTGCAGTTTGATCCATGACTGATAAAATTCGGGCTTTAGTCAAACCTTCATTAGTAATATCAACAAAATACTTATCCAACAATTCAATATTTTTTTTTGTTAAATTAAAATTTCTACGACGACAATCTATTCGCAAGCATTCAACTGAAGCATATTTGTTAGGATTAATTCTAGGTAAAAGAAGACTCAAACGTCTATCATACTTGTGAAAATTTTTATTATCTAAAATAGTAACCATTCTCAATCAACCTTTTCCCAAACAGATTTCTTTGTCTGTTCTTTTTAAGGCAAATTGAGCTCTTTTCCGATTCAAACTTAGCAGATATACGCGGAGTGAGGGAGTCGAACCCCCGCTCCCGGTAGGGAACCTGCTCTCAAGGCAGGCGCATTTGACCACTCTGCCAACTCCGCAAGAAAATTTAGTATGCGAGTATTTAAAAAAGTTTAGAAAATAGTTTTCTGGCTTTTATTAAAAGTAGTTTAATAATTATCTTATTTCAATATCTTGTTATTATTATTTTTGCTTATTTTTTATTTTCTATGTCATTGTCTATTTGCATGTTGTGCTTGTTGAACATTAATTTTATTTTTTTAAATTTTTTTGTTCGCATTATTATTATTGCAATAATTATTATTATTGAAATAACTGCTATTACGCCCATAACCAAAAAAATTATATTAAAAAAATTGTTGTTTTCTTCAAGATTATTTATTTTTTCTATTATTAAATCATATTTTTCCATTGCTTGAACAGTTTTTGCGAGTGATTGTTCTAGATTTTGTTCTATTAATGTTTCTGCTTCTTTCAATAATTGATCTGCTTCTTCAATTAATTGGTTTATTTCTGAATTTGGAGTAATATCATTAAGAAGATTATTTATTTCATCTTTTTTCAAAAACACTGAATTTATTTTTTCTACAACTTGTTCAATTGTTAGTTCTTCTTTTATTTCCTTTTTTTCTAATCTTATCTTTATTGAGGCTTCAGATTTTAAATTTGCTCCATCATTAGCAATTGCTTTTAAATTAATTTCTTTTGTTTCATTTGCATCAATTGTATAAACCCAAATATTTCCATCTCGTGTTGCATTACCAAGTTTTGTTTCATCGGAAAATAATTCCACACGTATAATTTCAAAATTATCATTTGCGTTAATCTCAATTTTTTTTGAATTTTTAATTATCTCGTTTTCTTCTAAATTTTTGAAAGAAATTGTTGGATTTGTGTTATCAAAACGCATTGTTATTTGCTCGTTTAAATCATTTATTACATGGCTTGCAATAATATTAAAATCAATTTTATTATAATAAGCACTTGTTGTGAAAAAAAAAGTGTATTCGGTAACATCATCCTCATTTTCTATTATTGTTTCTATATTTTCATCGTCAATTTTTTTATACAAACCAAAATTATTTACTTTTGATGAAAAGATTATTGTTAAGTTAAAATCATCGGCTTTGCAAAAATATTTTGTTTCTTCACCTAAAGAATTTTTTATTATTATTGTTGCAGTAATATCATTTAAATCAGTTGGAATATTAATATCTATTATAGGAGCATTATAATCAATACTATAATTGCCTGCTGTGTCAAGTGCTAAAACCTTGTAGTAATATGTTTCCCCGAGTGATACTAAACTATCAGTATAATTGTTGTCAGTGCTTTCAACGTATCCTATTAATGTTGATGGTGAACTACTAAACTTAGCATTTTTTGAACGATAAATATTATATTGGTACAAGCCACTGCCACCAGTATCTGTTGTTTTTGGCCATTCTAATAAAACATTTTTTCCTATTAGTGAAATTGTTGGTTTTGGTTGTGGTGGAGAAATATTATCTGTTTTTAAAGTAAATATAGAAACTGTGCTCGAACCATTTGGTTTTATTGCTTTGACTTTGAAATAACTTGTTCCGTTTGAAATATCATCAAAACTTGTTGTTGAAATAGTATTGCAATCAACTCCAAAAGTGCAATCACTTGGGTTTGTTGTTGTACTTGTTGTTAGAATCCAAGAGTATTCAGCGTTTTCAACAAAAAAACTGAATGTTGGGGAATTATCATAACACCAATAATTTGAGTCACATGAAACATCTGTTCGTGTTATCTCTGGAATAACATTTGAATCATATTCACTATTAAAATAATTTTGGTCTGAACAAAAACTTTCGTTTCCAGTTAAATCAATTGCGCTTATTTTATAGTAATAAACTGTGTTCTCGTCTAAACTTGTATCAGAATACTCATTTGAATAAGTTCTTGTTATTAAAGTTTCATTATTACAATCAAATCCTGTTTGTTCTGATCTATAAATTGCGTAATCATTTAAATCGTTTTCATTATTTTCAGTCCATAAAAGATTTATTGTTGTTTCACTTATTGTTGCGCTTGGCATATTCGCTTTTGTTGGTGCAGTTGAATCAGTGAAAGAAAAATTGTTTTCATATGTTTTAGAATTTCCTGCTGAATCAGTTACAATGTAAGTGTAATAATAAATTCCGCCACCCATATTAATTTGGTAATCTGTAAAAGAGCAAGTAGTTGTTTTTCCTGTTATAGAACAAGCATCATTATTTGAATCATAAATTGTTGTTGTGCCTCTTTTTAAAGAAAAAGATATTGTTTCTAAATTATTATTATCTGATAAATTAACGCTTACAAGTTGTCCGTTCGCACCATCGCCTATTATACTATCATTTGGACTAAATCCTGTGGCGCTAGGTTCAGTTAAATCCAATGTTATTGTATTTTGAGTGTCATGTGTCGCGCTATTAACAAAAACAACTTTTACATAAATTGTTTTTAACCCTTCATTAGCATTACAACCATAACTTCCAATATCAATATCAAAACTTTTTGTTTCTGAATAATTTTCAAGAGGACTCCAATTTTCTCCATTACAAGAAAATTGCATTTTGTCAACTTCTTCTTCTTCAACGTTAACAAGAATTTCTAATGAAAGGTTTGAATCATTTGTGTACAATGAACCATTATTAATCCTAAAAGAGGTTATAGTATTGGCACAAGAAAAATTTAACACAAATAATAAGAAAAAAATTGTTAAAAATATTTTAATTGCATTCTTCATGAGAATAAATTAGTCTTTTCCAATATAAATAACTTTTTGATTAACAAAATTCTTGTCTAGTGTACATTTTTTTACATTAAAAAATACTAAATGCTTTTTAAATAAGAAAACAATATTTTTCTATGTTTAATAAAAGTGAGTCAGCCATTCAATTCTAATTTAGTTTCAAGAAAAAATTTTGTTGAAGTAATGGATACTACTCTTAGGGATGGTGAGCAAACAGAAGGCGTTTCTTTTTCAAAAAGTGAGAAACTCGCTATTTCAAAAAAACTTTTGACTGATTTAATGGTTGATAGGATAGAGGTTACGTCTGCAAGAGTTTCAGATGGGGAAAAAAATTTTTGTAAAGAATTATTTGGTTGGGCTCAAAAAAATAATTGTTTGAATAAAATTGAGGTTCTTGGTTTTGTTGACAAGCAGAGTATTGATTGGATTTTTGATTGTGGTGGAAAAGTAGTTAATCTTCTTTGTAAGGGGAGTGAAAAACATTGTTTAATGCAGTTAAAAAAAAGTCCTGAACAACATTTTTCTGAGATAATTGAAATAATTTCTTATGCTAGAAGCAAAAATATTTTGGTTAACGCTTATTTAGAAGATTTTTCTAATGGTATTAAAGAAAATGAAGATTATGTTTTTTCTATTACAAAAATGCTTTTTGAAAACAATGTTGGGAGAGTAATGTTGGCAGACACACTTGGCGTTCTATGTCCAAAAGAAGTTGATTTTTTTGTTTCAAAAATGGTGGAAAAGTTTCCAAGCAAGCATTTTGATTTTCATGCTCACAATGATTATGGTTTAGCTGTTGCAAATTCATTGCAAGCAGTTTTGTCTGGTTGCAAATCAGTTCACACTACTGTTAATGGTTTGGGTGAGAGAACAGGTAATGCTCCTTTGGAACAATTAGTTCCTGTTATAAAAGATTTTTCTGTTTTTGATTTAAGTATAAATGAAAAGCGACTTAATTCTGTTGCTTACCTTGTTGAATTGTTTTCTAAAAGGCGGATTCCAAAAAATAGTCCTATTATAGGGGATGTTGCTTTTACTCAAACAGCAGGAATACATGCTGATGGTGATAAAAAAGGAAAACTTTATGTTAGTAAGTTGTCTCCTGATAGGTTTGGGAGAGAAACAAGGTATGCTCTTGGAAAATTATCTGGAAAATCTTCAATTGAAATGGTTTTACAAAATTTTGGCATAAATTTGAATAAAGAACAATTGTCACTTGTTTTGAAAAAAGTTGTTGAATTAGGTGATAAAAAAGAATTTGTTACAAAAGAGGATTTATTATTTATAATTGATGAAATACAAAAAACTAATTTTGAGAAAAAATTTTTTATAAAAAATTTTGAAATATTATCAAGAAAAGGAAGAAAACCTATTGCTAAAATAATTGTTTATTTTTTTGGGAAAAAGTTTTCTGCTAAAGCAAAAGGGGATGGTGGTTTTAATGCTTTCATTAATGCTTTAAAAAAAGTTTTTGAAAAGCAAGACCTTTCTTTTCCAAAGTTAAAAGATTATGAGGTAAGAATTCCTGTTGGTGGGCGAACTGATGCGTTGGTTGAAACAAAAATAATTTGGAAAAGAGGTAATAGGACAATTGAAACAATTGGTGTTTCAACCGACCAAGTGGAAGCAGCAATTCTTGCAACAGAAAAAATGGTTAATATAATTATAAAATTGAACTAATTTTTTTGAATTATTTTTTATACTTTTAATTATTGTTTTTTATAATTTAACTTTTTTAAAATGAATTTTATCAATTATCTTTTTCATTTTTTTTATTTTTTTTATAAAATTTTGTTTTAAATTTATTATTTAACTTTTTTGATTGGTTATTAATCATTATATTAAATAGTTTTATTTTTTTTTCAATTGTCGTATCTACTTTATTTTTTATGTTATTATTAAAAAAAACCATTTTTGGAACCATTCGCGTTAATGGTTCAAAAGTTAATATTGAATAAACTATTTTTGTGGTTTTTATTTGCTCAACTTGTTTAACTTCCTTGACTTTTTTGAACAAAGTTTTGTAAATAACAAATCTTATTATTATTGAAATAAGGCATACTAAATAAAAAGAATTATTTATTATTGAAAAATCAAATTTAATTGATTGAATGAAACCACTTAATATTGCTCCACAAAAAATTGCTGTTCCAAAAAAAACTGATTGGTATGCTCCAAAACGAATAATCTTTTTTTGAGAGGAATAATCATAAACAAATGTTGCTAAAGCCAAATTAAAACCAGAAAAGAGCAGTCCATCAAAAATTTGAACAAAGATTAAGGGTAATGGTGCCCTAATTGTTATGTATAAAATCGGAAATATTATTACAAAAATGGATGTTGCTTTCAATGTTTTTATGCTCCCAAATTGATTTATTATTTTTCCCCAATAATTCATTCCAATTATTGTGGCAATCATTGCAGTTGAAATCAAAACCGTGTACATAAAATAATCATTTTTTAGTCCAATGTTTTCAAGAAAATGATATGCAACAAAAGAGCCTGTTAATGAAACGCCAAAAGACATTAAGCTTCCGTATAAAATAAAATAACCAAATTTATTTTTTCTAATGTTTTTTATGAAACCAATAAATCTCGTTCTTTTTTCAAATGTAATATTTTCTTTTGGTTCTGATATTTTGAAAAAAATGATCGTGCCAATAGTTCTTCCAATTACACCTGTTAAAAATATTCCAAAAAAAACAAGTCCTATATTAATTTCAAATAATTTTAATGAAAAACCAAATATTAATAAGAATGCAAACGATGATATTCCGACTATTGAATTTCTAAATCCAAAAAAGGAACCAATTATTTTTTTTGGTATTATTGATTTCATCCAACTTTGCCAAATTGGGCCTGCTAATGCACCTAACACAAGACTAATTGTATAAAATATAATAAGCCATGAGACGTTGTTTGTTTTTAAAATAAAAGGTATGGCAATTATTGGAATGAACATTAATGCTTGTAAAAAACAAAAAAAGATTACCATGGTTTTTCTTTTTTTAAAAAAATCAAGTATTCTTATTGAAAATAATTGTAACCATGCTGCAAACAATGCTGGGAAAGCAGTTAGAAAACCTATTTCAATACTGTTTGCGCCTAAGTATAATGCATATGGGACAATAAATGATATGCTTGATGATAAAAGAATTGTGGCAAAAAGTCCTTCTATTATTGATAATTTTAGGTCTTTGTTTCCAAGAGTCTGGTTTTCCAACATTATTATCGCCTTGTTTTTTATTGTGGTTTAATTCTTACCAAAGGACTGTAAATTCATTTATATTGCTATTGTTTTAATGATTTTTTTTAGTATATTTATTTTTTTTGAAACTTAATCAATTAAAGGTTTTTGTTTTATTAATAGTTTATGTGTGCAATAATAGGTTCTGTTAATTCTGCTGATTCTAATTTAATCAAATCTGGTTTAGAAATAATGTTAAATAGGGGCAATGACAAATCAAATATTCTTTCATACAAAAATATTATTTTTGGGCACAATTTACACTCAATAATAAGTTATGTAGAACAACCATTGGTTTCTTCAAAAGGAATATTGGTTTCTAATTGTGAAATATATAATTGGAAAGAATTATCAAAAAAATATTCTATTAAATCAAAAAATGATTCAGAATTATTATTAAAACTAATTGATAAGCTGGGATTAAACAAAATAGTTTCTATTGTTGATGAATTAGATGGTGATTTTGCTTTTGCTTATTATTCAAAAAAAAGTAAGAAAATTGTTATTGCACGAGACATAATTGGTGTTAAGCCACTAGTTTATTTTTTTGACAAAAAACAAAATCAATTATTCTTTGCTTCAGAAAAGAAAGCATTTGAATTCAATTCAATTCATTTGAATCCGAGAAAAATATTAGTATTTGATTCTGAAAAAGGTTTAATAAAATTTCATAATTTAAAATTAAAAAAAATGAGGAAAAAAAATCAAAGAATAGAAGTTGAGAAAGCTCTTTTTGGTTCAATCATGAAAAGAATTCCAGAAAAAAAATTTGGTTTATTGCTTTCTGGTGGAATAGATTCTTCATTATTAGGAAAAATAATTCAAAAAAATAATTATTCTTTTAATTCTTATTTTGCAGGGATAAAAGATTTTTCAGAACCAAAAGATTTGGAATTTGCTAAACTTGTTTCATATAATTTGAATTCTAAATTAAAAATTAAATTGGTTTCATTAAAAGAATTTGAAGACGAATTGCCAAAAATTATTTTTTTGATAGAATCAAGTGATCCTGTAAGAGTTGGAATAGCTTCAACAATTTATTTTGCTACAAAACTAGTAAAAGAAAAAATTGTTTTTTCTGGGTTAGGGGCAGATGAATTATTTGCCGGGTATAATCGTTTTAAGAAAAGTAATGATATAAACAAGGATTGTTATTCTTATTTAATAAAAATGTATGAAAATGATTTGTATATTCAAGATATTATAACAATGTCAAACAAAAATGAGTTAAGAGTTCCATATTTAGATAAAAAACTTGTTGCTTTTTCTCTTTCACTAAATCCAAAAGAAAAAATTGATTTCAAAAATTTAATTAACAAAAAAATTTTAAGAGAAATTGCTATTAATTTTGGTTTGCCAAGAGAATTAGCTGAACGGCCAAAAAAAGCTGCTCAATATGGTAGTAATTTTGATAAGGCAATAGAATTTCTTGCTAAAAAGAATGGTTTTAATTCAAAAACAAATTATTTGAATTCAATTCAAAAATCAATTCATAATCAAAAATCACTTATTAGTACAAATAATTCTAAAAAAGGTTTTGTTAAAGAAAATATTCCTATTGGAGCATTAATATCAACAGGGAAAGATTCTCTTTACTCAATGTATTTAATGCAAAAAAAAGGGCATTCAATAAAATGTTTGATTACAATTGATTCTGATAATAAAGATTCTTTTATGTTTCACACTCCAACAATAGAATTAGCAAAATTACAATCTCAAGCACTCAATATTCCATTAATAATAACAAAAACAAAAGGTGTTAAAGAAAAAGAATTATTTGATTTAAAAAAAGCAATTAGAAAAGCAGTGAATGAATTTGAAATTGAGGGAATTGTTTCTGGAGCATTATACTCAAATTATCAAAGAGAAAGAATTGAAAAGATTTGTGAATCATTAGGCATAATTTCTTTTACTCCTTTATGGCACATGAATCAACAAAATTATTTGGATTTTTTGTTAAAAGAAAAGTTCAAAATTATGATAACAAAAATTGCTTGTTATGGTTTGAATGAGAATTGGCTTGGAAAAATTCTATCAGAAAAAGATATTTATAAATTAGAAGCAATAAACAAAAAGTTTGGTATAAATATTGCTGGTGAAGGAGGAGAATATGAAACACTTGTAATTGATGCTCCTTTTTTTAATAAAAGAATTGATTTAGTTTTTGAAAAAAAAATGGAGAATGATTTTACTGGGGAAATAATAATTAAGAAAGCAAAGCTTGTTGAAAAATGACAAAACTGAGAATGGTATTATGTTAGATTTGGTGTTTTTTTGATGAATGTATTTTTTTTGAAAAAAAATTTATTTTTTTTTGCAGGGTTAGTTTTTATAATTTCATTAATATTATCAATAATTTTTTATCATGAATACAATTTTTTTAATCAAAATCTTAGTGATTTGGGAACTGGTGATTTTGGTTTAATATTTAATTTTGGTTTAATGCTTACATCAATAATACTTTTTTTTTATTATTACAAAAATTTTGCTAAAAATAAAAATTTTAATACATTATTTTTTTTGTTTTCTTGTTGTTCAATTTCTCTTTTTGGAATAGGTTTTTTTAATAAGAATTATGTTTTAATGCATTTTTTGTTTGCGGGATTATTTTTTATAACAAATTTTATAATTATTTTAATAGATTCAATTCTTTGTATTAAAAATAAAAAATATGATAAAAACTTTTTTTTGAATATTATTTTTTTGTTTGTTATTTTTTTATATATTTTTATTTTGAGAACACCATTAATGCAAAAAATAACTGTGTTTTCAATTATAATGTGGCATTTTTTTTATTATTTAAAAAAAATTAAAAAGACAAAGAATTAAACAATTTTTATTCATATCTTAGTGCTTCTACAGGATCTAATTTTGATGCTCTGTAAGCAGGATATGCTCCTGATAACATTCCAACAATCATTGAGAATATTAACGCACCAATTAATAATTCTAAATTAAAATTCACTTTTAATGGTAGTCCAGCTTGTTCACCAATAACACTTATTATTGCACCTAAAACAAAACCCATTGTTGCGCCAATTATTCCTCCTATTAGTCCTATGAGTGCTGATTCTAATATGAATAAGGTTAGTATTTTGTTGTTGCTTGCTCCTAGTGCTTTTAGTAATCCTATTTCTTTTGTTCTTTCTAATACTGATGTTATCATTGCATTCATTATTCCTATTCCTCCAACAACCAAACTAATCCCAGCTATTCCTGCTAACACTAGAGTTAATATTGATAAAACACTTCCAAACAAATCTATTGTTTGATCTGAGGTAAGAATAGTTACACTTCTTTTACCATATTTTTTTTCAAAATATTCTTTTATTTGTTCTGCAACAAATGGTGCATCATCAGTTGTTCTCGTTTTAACAATCATTTCAACTGGTCCAGTAACAGAATAAATTCTTTCAAATCCTTTAAAACTTACTAAAGCCATTCCACTTCCAGGCATCATTCCTGACATGTTAACAGAAAATTTGAAGATTCCAACAACAGTGTAATTTTCGTTGTTTATTATTATTTGTTTCCTTAAATTAATTTTTCTGTCAAAAACTTTTTCTGCTAGGGTTTCATCAATCATCACAGTACTTAACTCATTTGATTCAACAAATCTTCCACTCAATAGTTCAACATAATTAGTTTCTCTGAAAAAATTATAACCTTCTTCATCTGCACTAAATAATAAAATATTTTTTTTCTGTCCGTTAAATTCTATTGGTGAATAAGAAGCATATTCTGCAATGACTGTTTCAACACGCGTTAAACTTTTAATATAATCAAGATCTCTTTCAGTAATTGTTATTGTATCGTTTTGGCTACCTGTTATTGAATCCCCAGGGATAACAAAAACTGAGTTTGAACCGATGCTCTCAAATTGTTCTTCAAAATAAAGGTTCAAGCCATTTCCAACTGAAATCAAACTAACTATTGCAGCTATCCCAATAACTATTCCTATTAAAGTCAAGAATGTTCTTAGGCCTTCTCTTTTCAAATTGTGTATTGCTTGTTGTATTACTTCAATCATTTTTATCAACCATTATTTATTATTAATTTCAACAAATACATTATTTTTTTAATCAAATTTTTTACTTTTTTATTTTATTTATTTTATTATTTTGATTTTCTTTTAAATATTTTTTTTGTTTGGATTTATTTTTTTTATTTTGATTTTCTTTTAAATATTTTTTTTGTTTGGATTTATTTTTTTTATTTTGTTTTAATTTTTTTTATTTAATTTTCAAATTTATTTTTTTGCACAATTTTTTTATTCTTCATTCATATCTTAGTGCTTCTACAGGATCTAATTTTGATGCTCTGTAAGCAGGTAATAATCCTGATAACATTCCAACTATCATTGAAAACGCTATTGCTCCAAGAACAATTTCAATATTTTTTGTTGCAACTAATGCAAAACCTGATTGAATGCCTATTATTGAAATTAATTCTGCTAAAAGAAATCCAAAAATTATTCCAATTATTCCTCCTATTAGTCCTATGAGTGCTGATTCTAATATGAATAAGGTTAGTATTTTGTTGTTGCTTGCTCCTAGTGCTTTTAGTAATCCTATTTCTTTTGTTCTTTCTAATACTGATGTTATCATTGCATTCATTATTCCTATTCCTCCAACAACCAAACTAATCCCAGCTAAACTAAGTATAAATAAAGTTATAATGCTTAAAATTGAGTTAACCATTTCTAATATGCTATCAGAACTCATAATATTAACACTTTTTTCACCATGTTTTTTGTCAGTGTATTCTTCAATATCTTCAACTATTTGTTCAACTGACTCTTTGTCAATAGCATTTACAAAAATAATTGTTGGGTTAAAATCATTTGAAATTCTTTTAAAAGCATCTAATGACATTAAAACAGTATTTCCAATATTTGGTCCGCCACCAAAAGATTGTGTTTGTGGTTTTAAAATGCCTATTATTTTAAAATCTTCTCCATTAATTTGAACTAATTTTTTTACTTCAATTTTTTTTTCAAAATAAGTCTCTGCTATAGCGGTACCAATTAAAATTGCTCCTGATTCGTTTTTCTCAAAGTTTCTTCCTTCTTTTACATCAAAAAAACCTGTTCCAGAAAAAAATTCAATATTTTTTGGGTCAGCAGCATTAATAGAAACATTTATTTTTTCTTTATTAAATTCTAGGACTGCTGTTGAAGAATAAATTGGTATAACTGATTCAACATTGCTTATTGATTCTAAGTTAGACACATCTGCCTCATTTAATTGTACTCTGAAACCTTGGTAGCCCCCTGGTATAACGAAAATTATTTTGCCCCCAAGTTGGTCTAATTGTTGTTCTACTGCTACTCCTAACCCTGAGCCAATTGAAACAAGACTAACTATTGCGGTTATACCAATAATTATTCCTAGCAAAGTCAAAAATGTTTTTACTCCTGATCTTCTAAGATTTTTAATAGATTCTTTAATTAAGTCAAATGGCATTAACACACCTTTTTATAATTGGCAAACCTTATTGCCACCACTCACTATCTTGCCATCTTTTATAACAATTTGTCTTTTTGCTTGGTTTCCTATGCTTTGATCATGAGTAACAATAATTAATGTTTTCCCTTCTTTCTTATTTAAATTATTTAAAATATCCATTACTATTTTTCCTGATTTAGAATCAAGGTTTCCTGTTGGCTCGTCAGCAACAATTATGTTTGGGTTCAAAGCTAATGCCCTTGCTATAGCTACTCTTTGTTTTTGTCCTCCTGACATTTGATTAGGTTTATTATATAATTTGTCTCCTAAACCAACACTCTCTAAAACTTTTTTTGCTTGCTCCACCCTCTTTTTTCGATTAATATTATTAATCCACATTGGTACCATCACATTTTCCAAAGCACTTAATTTTGGTAGCAAATTAAAAGTTTGAAAAATAAAACCAATTTTTTTTCCTCTAAAAAGAGATAATTCTGAATTACTCATTTTCGTTGTTTCTTTGCCTTCAATAAAAATTCTTCCTTTAGATGGTGTTTGCATTGTACTCATAACATCTAACAAAGTTGTTTTACCAGAACCTGATGGCCCCATTATAGAAACATAATCGTTATCGCAAATAGATAAATCAATTTCGTCTAATGCTTTTACTTGTATTTCACCTAAATTATAAATTTTTGAAATTTTTTCTAACCTAATCATTTCTTTTTTCATTTTACCACTTACAAAAAATTAATTTGAATTGCTTTTTAAAATATTTAAATTCCAACTAATTAAAAATAATATGTTATTTAAAAAAACAATAACTTAATTCAAAAATTTTAGAATTATTTAAAATTAATTTTTTTTAAAACCAATTTTTTTAACACTATTTTTTTTGTTTAATATTAATCATAAAAAAGTTAGTTATTTTTTTTATTTTTTTAAAAAATTAGAATTGGGGAAAAACTATTTTTTTCCCGCAATTTCATTCTTTTTAACATAAGCCCATAACTTTTTTGTCATTTCGCTTGGTGCTATGTCTTTGCTACCGAAAACGCTTTCCATTGTGTCAGTACAACCACCGAAGTTAATACTGTATCCACCAAATGGTTTTTTTCCTGCAGATTTAGCTGCTGGCTTTTTTCCAAATAAACCCATTTTAATTCCTCCTTTGCAATTAAGCTTAATAGTATAATTCATTACAAGTATTTAAACCTTTTTTAAAAATCGGTCGTGTAGAAATCCTATTGGATTTCTATTGTGAATGAAATAATTATTCTTCC
>CAZUCF010000008.1:0-43287 GCA_964619405.1 uncultured archaeon
GCTCGCTTTCATCCGCACCTTAAAAGGTGCAGTTTTCTCGCTCGACTAGATAATTTATTTTTTTTATTAATTCTATTTCTTTTTCTATCATAGAAACTTTTTCTGGATAAATATCTACTTCTATTATTTTTGGCACGTCTAATTGTAGTAATGGTTTTATTTGTTCTAATTGGTCTAGGTTTTCTTGCAAGAAACCGTGTGTTCTTATTCTTTCCCCTTGTTTCCATTGAACTGCTAAATGCAAACCTCTTATTTTGTCTTTTAATTCTAAAAAATCTTTTGGATTGATATTACTTTCAATTGAGTGACAAGTGTCAACAACCAAACCAAGCAAAGGATTTTTTTCTAATATTTTTTTTAGGTCTTGTACTGTTTGAAAACCCTTGTTGTGTTCTTTAGAATTCAAGTTTTCAACACAATTTTTAAAATCATAATCTAAAACCGAATAATCTTTTATTGTATTTGGGTGAAAAACTAGATAATCAGCATTAATTTTTCTTGCTATTTTAGAACTTTTTTCAATCACTTTTTTTGTAACCAAATTATTAGCATATTCTATTTCATGAAAAGGCATGTGGATTGACTTAAACTTTAATGATTGAATAAATTCTAAACAATCTTTTTCAAATTCAAAATCCAACAAGTCTTTTGGTGTAGCAAATAACAACTCTATTCCGTCAACATTTTGTTTTTGAATAAACCTTATTGCTTCGCTATAATTTAATTTTAAATCATAACAAGCTCCAACAGAAATAGCTATAATCATAATTAATTTTTAGCCAGATTAGTTTTTTTAAACAAGTGTTTTTTTGTAAGTTAGTTAGATTAGGTTCAGAATTATGATTATCGTTTCACACACGAGAATTAATATTACTATTTTATAGAATATTTGTCTATCATAAACCAAGTTTTTTGTTTGTCTGAATTTATTAGTATAAAAAATTAATGGGATTATTACAAATAAAAGAATTGAATAAAAAAGTGTTTGGTGTTTTTGAATTAATAATACTTAAACAATTACCTATCGTTTGATTAGTGTCAACAGAAGTTGTTTTTAAAATTGAACAATAATATTGCAAAGATAATTTATACATTTGTTCAAATAAATGGTCTAATTCATCAATAATATGATTAATTTCTTTTTTTGAATTTTTATTGACATATCTATCAATTGCACGATCCCCAACAGGAATAAATTTAGAAAAAACATTATTGTAATCTAAATTACGCACAATAGAATTTACTTTTAACTTAAAATTTGGATTTTGTGTTAATTTTGTTAATTCTTTTTTCCATTCTAAAAAAGCTTTTGTTTTATGCATCTTAGCTAGACCTTTAGAAATTTCTTTTCCAGAACTTTTTTTTAAAAGCGTGTTTCCTAATTCAATTACAACTTGGTTAGGATTTTTATTTAATTCATCAATTATAATTGAAGTAGATTTGTTCATAATTTAATTCGAAACAAACTATTTATACAAGTTTGTTCATTAATACAATTAGACGTGGACTTAAACTATTTGTATTAATATCCCATCAAAACATAACTTTTTTATTTAGTAATAACTACTATTTCACAATACTTATAGAATAATTAATATTCAATCATAAACAATTTGCTTTGGTTTAATTATAAAATTATTTAAATAATTTTATTTGTTCTAATTATTTAACGATATTCTGTAATTTCACAACCAGAAAATCGTGGTGTGAAAGAACATTTTTCTTTTTGAGAATGGTCACAAGTTTGAAAATAACAAGTTATTTTTTGGTTATTACTCGCAGTTATTAATTCTTCTTTAACTGGGTCAAGAACTCCTCTTCCAGGTATTCTTAAAATTGCTTTATCAACTTGAACTCTACAATTTTGACCATACGCGACTTGACCATAACTATTATTACTTATTTCAACTAATGTCCCTGCTGGCAAATCTATAAAATATGCACCTTTAATTTTAGCTGGTGTAATTCCACTTGCTGGTTCGCAATAAGTTAATTTTTCTACAAAACAATCTTCCCAATTCGACCCGCAAGAAACTGATGGTTGTAATGATAAATTGGAAGTGCAACCAAATACAAAAAGTAATAATGAAATTGTTAAAAATATTAAAATTAATTTTCTCATATTAAATTTTTATGTACAAACTGTTTAAATGTTTTGTTTTTATTGTGTTCGTTTCATAATATAAGTATTAATAGTCGTGGACTCGAACTAGTTGTACTTATACCCCCGCCGAATTAATCCTAATTCAACATTTAAGTCCGAAATAAATAAGTTATTTCAACTTATATTTCTCCCAAATTCAATATTAATATTATATATAAAAAGGTTTTTAAATATAATTATGTAGAAGTTAATCATTTCTTTCTTTTTCTTAAAACTTGAATACCTCTTATATTCCTAAGTTCTTTCCTTAATATTTCAAAAAAATTATTCATATCATCGCCTTTTTTTGCATTGATTTCTACCTGATTTTTTGCATAAGTATAAAGCTTATTCTTAGTAAATTTTCCCTTAGTATAAGTATGAATGTGTTCTTTTATAAATCCCGAATTTCTCAAGATTTCAACAAAAGTCCGTATTTCCTCAGATTCAAATTCATAACCTCTTTTGTCTAACCTATCCAAATATTCATTTGTTCTAAATAAAATAAGACTGTTTTGATTGATTGTTTTAGCATTTGTATATTCGCTAGGAATAAAACGATTCTTTCTTATTACCATCTTCAAATTAGGTGCATCAGAAAAAAATTTTATTAAATCATTAATCATAAAAACACAAATAAAGCCCGATTTTTTAATATCTTTTCTTTCACTAAGCTTAAAATACCTAAAATATTTTTCCTTTTTATTATCAGTTTCAAAATATTCTTTCAAATCATCATAAAAATGATTAAGCCCAAAAAAGAAAGTAAATATTTTGTAATTAATCCTATTTTCTTTTTTTCTAAAGTCTATTTTTTCTACCATAAAAAAAGTATATTATGTGAACTTTTATAAACCCACCAAAATCAAAAAATTCTCAATTCATATAGGGGGTAAAAGTTATGGATTCGTTAAAGAAAGCGATTATAAAAGCTTCTAAAAAATTTAAAATCCCAGAAAATAAAGTCTGGGAAATACTTAAGGAAAGTGAAAAAAATGAGTGAAGAAAAAAAGTTTTGGGCAGTCTCAGAATTAATAAAAAGCGACTTACCTAAACCAGGTTGGATTTGGGAAGGTTGGATTCCTGACAAAGGATTAACTATTTTTGCTGGTCGCCCAGGACTAAAAAAATCATTGGTAGCACAAGCATTTGCCTTGCATCTTGTTAAGGGCGAGCCTTTTCTTAGGTCTCCTGTGAAAAAAGGGTCTGTTTTGGTTCTTGATTCGGAAAATTCAATTAATGAGTTGGCTTCTCGTTTCAAGTGTCTTAACACAAAAATAAAGATTGAGGAAGAAAAAGATGCTAATGCTTTTGTGTGGTCAGATTCAAAAGTAACTTTCACACATATTGGATTAAAAAATTTGGAGCAAAAAATAAAAGAATACAATCCTTTATTAATTATTTTTGATAGTTTCATTAGATTCTTTCATAACTTAGATGAAAACTCGTCAAAGGATATGAGAATAGTATTTGATTGTCTGCAACCAATACTTCGTGAAAGAGCTATTTTGATTTTACACCATGCTGTCAAAGGTAAAGGCAGGATAGATTCTCAATCTGTTCGGGGGTCTGGAGACTTGCATGCTTCAGCATCATCAGTTATTGTGTTTAATCAAGGTCCGAACAATTTGCTTGAAATAATGCAGGACAAAAACAGACAAGGTCCGCTAACAGAAAAATTGCTTGTGATGACACGACAAGAAAAAATTGGAGGACTTGACTCTACTGATTTTGTTGTAATCAGCGAAAGTGGTTCTTCTCAAACAGTAGAAGATTTTTTGTTGAAATGGATTAATACCAACATTCCTGCGAATACACTTTTTAAGTCTGGGCAGACATACCGAGGGCTTCCCCAATTTTCCGAAACCGAATTAAGAAATGCTTTGAAAAGACTTTCATGTAGGGAAAAAATTCGTTATGTCCCACGTGGTAAATGGCTAAAATTACCTTAACTTAGTTATGTTCCCTAAGAAATAAAATAATATTAATGTAATTGTAGAGCCCTCCCCCACTAAAGGTGGGGGAGACAGGGGCTCTAAATAATTTTAAGTTTCAAATGTTTCACTAATAACAATCAACAACATTTGATTCACTATATTAACAAACTTGGCTTTTTTCCATAATCCATAAAGATCTGTTTCTTCAGTTTTATTAAAGTTTGCGTCGTGTGCAATACATACTTTTTTATCATCAAACCAAACTAGCCCATGCGATATTGAATTTCTAAGTTGTATGTCAATTAGTTTTGTTATTGGTTTAACTTTATTACTTATTTTTTCTAAATAAATTATAAAATCTTTTAATGTTGTTTTTCCATTTGAAATTTCTGTTTTTTGTTTTATTACTTGAAACATTGTAACTCTAAAATACTCACATTCCGTTACATAATTTGATAATGCAAGTTGGAACCACATATTTGCAACTATATTTTTATTACCAGGATCAATTATTTTATTTAGTTCATCAAATTTTTCTCTTTTTTTGTCTTTGTCTACAATATTCATTAAAGAGTTAAATACTTCAGCTCGTTTTATTGAAGATTCAACTATCTTTATGTATGCTTTGCCACGTTTCTCATTTTTTCCTAAATGTTTTTTTAATTCATTTTTGCTTTTTAATTCAGAGAAAAACTGTTTAAGTGAGTCATAAATTTCTTGAGTTTCTTTTTTTTCTCTTGGGCCTAAGCTTGCATTGTTTTCAATTTTTTCGTGCATAATTTTAATAGTGTTCTCTTATGTAGTTATATGCTCTGTCGAATAAGTCTTCTTCTTTTTGTAGTTTGTATTTTATTAGTACTTGTCTTAGTGCTTTTTTTATTTCTCTTTCTCCTTGGTTTGTCCATTGCCACCCATCAAATCTAGTTATTTTTACCATGTTGTCTACATCAGTTACTATTTGTTCTATTACTTTTGGGGTTGTTTTTACTTTTGATTCTAAGAATAGTTTTGTTAAAGCTTCTTTTGTTGAGTCAATTGGTTCTGCTTTTGTGTCTCTCTCAGCTTTAACAGTATCTTTTGCTAATTCTAATAATTCCTTTAAATAGTCTAAACTTGTTAGAGCGTTTCTTTGGTGTTTGTCTCTAAGTTCTTCTAATCTTAATCCAAGTTCTTTGAATATTGGGTCGTGAGGTTTTTTGTGTAGTCTCCAAATTATTTTCATTTCTAAGTCTTTTATTTTTCTTTTTTGTTCATTTTCTGAAATCTTTTCTAAAACATCAATGTCTAATTCTAAATTTTCTAAGTCATCACGTATTGTTTCAACAGTAATGTTTTTGTGAATTAAATCAATTGTTTTTGGGCCCAGTGCATGCCATAAAAGTTTTCCTGTTCCACTAGGCGGTCTTAAAGATTGATATACTTGTGATAACCATTTGTAATCTTTTTCATATTGATTTAGTATTGGATCTGGAGAAACTGCTTCCCAATGTTTATTTAAGAATGAATAATCTGCAGCGAATTGATCTCTTGCTATTTTGTCTGGCAAAGCATCTTGTGCTAATAATAATCCTTCATAACCATCAATTGTTCTGTCAACTCCTTCAAAGTGTGCTAAACAATTTTGCATTGCTTTAGGAATAATTTGTTTTAATTCTTGAATATTATTAACTACTTTTTTCATTTCTTCTAAATCAAAGTCAAGTGCATCAGTAACCTTATCAAACACTCCAAGATAATCAACAATTAACCCTCGGTGTTTATTTTGATAAACTCTGTTTACACGACAAATTGCTTGTAATAAAGTATGGTCTTTCATTGGTTTGTCTAAGTACATTACTTTGTTTATTGGTGCATCAAAGCCAGTTAATAATTTTGAAGTAACAATTAATAATTTTAGTGGGTCGGCAGGATCTCTAAATCTATCTAATAATTTTTCTTGTTCGTCATTTGTTAGTAAATATTTTTTCTTCCAGTCTTCCGGATCGCCTTTTGTTAAAGTCATTACTACTGCTGTTTCCTCAGGAGCAAAATATTTGTCTAATTCTTGTTTATATAAATGACAAGATTCTCTATCAAATGTAACAACTTGCCCTTTGAAACCACTTGATTCAATATTTTTTTTGTAATGTTTTGCAATATCTTCACAAATTTTTTCTAATCTGTCTTTTGCTTTTACTAATACTCCAAATTTTGCAGCTTGTTTACTAAGTTCAATCATTTCTAATTCATCTAACTGATTATTCTCAACCATTTCATGAAATAATTTATCAATTTCAGCATGATTAATATGTAAGTTAACAAGCCTTGGTTCAAAATCAATTGGAAGAGTCGCATTATCTGCAATAGATTGTTCAAAAGAATATCTGTTCAAATATCCAGAATCATCTTCATCAGCACCAAATGTAGCAAAAGTATTTTTGTCTCTCTTGTTAATTGGTGTCCCAGTTAAACCAAATAAGAAAGCATTTGGTAAAGAATTTCTCATTTTTCTTCCTAAGTCGCCTTCTTGTGTTCTGTGTGCTTCATCAACTAAAACAATAATGTTCTCTCTTTCATTCAAAACATCATCAGCTTCAGCAAACTTATGAATAGTTGTAATAATAATTTTTCTTGTATCTTGTTTTAACAATCTCTTTAATTCTTCTCTTGACTCAGTAGTAACAACATTAGGCACTTCTGACGCATTAAAAGTACTAGAAATTTGTGAATCTAAATCAACTCTATCAACAACAACCAAAACTGTTGGACTCTTTAATTCTTCAGATTTTCTTAATTGCATTGCAGCATAAACCATTAACAAAGATTTTCCAGAACCTTGAAAATGCCAAATTAAACCTTTCTTAACCTTGCCAATTTTAACTCTGTTAATAATTTGTTTAGTAGCTTCATATTGTTGATACCTACACATCAACTTTATTTTTACTCCACCCTTAGCAGTTCCATACAAAGTAAAATTATTTAAAATATCTAAAACAATTTCTGGTTTTAATAATAGTTCAATTGAGTTATCAACTTCTTTAAAGGCTTCAAATTGAGTATCAGTAGTTTTTCTCCAAGGCTGCCACTTCTCAACTGGCAATTTAATTGAACCAACTCTAAAAGTTTTTCCCTCAGAAGAAAAACAAAACAAATTAGGAACAAACAATTGTGGAATAGATTCTTGATATGCTTCCATATCGATTGCACCATCAACCCAAGAAACAGAAGGCCTAGTCATAGTTTTAACTTCACCAACTACCAAAGGAATTCCATTTACTAATAAAACTAAATCAGGTCTTTTATTCATTCCAGAAGAATAACTATATTGAGTAGTAACAACAAAATTATTGTTTTCAATATTATCCAAATCAATTAACTTAATTGAAGTGTGCTCACCATTATCTCCAAAAGGCATTGTCTTTTGATTCTTAATCCACTTAGAAAACTCTTCATTAGTTTTAACTAAACCAGTTCCACGAACACTAATAATAATAGCTCTCAACTTATACAACACTTCTTCTGCTAACTCAGGATTCTTTTTAATTTCAGGATTTAGTTTGATTAAAGCTTCTTTAACATAATCTTCAACTAAAATATCATTCTCTTGCCTAGGTAATTTTTTAGGTTCAACAAACTTCCAGCCTTGTTCGACAAGCGAATCACGAAAACGATTCTCAACAACATTTTCCTCATTAAACATATTAACCAACTACATTTAATCTCTGTTTAAGTATGTTTTTAAAATCTTTTAAAAGTTTTGAATTATTATAATGAAGCCCATCATGCCATTCTTCTTGTTTTAAGTGATTTTTTATTGCACTTTCTAAAAAAAGAACAGTTTCTTTATTCAACTCAACAGACATTGTTTTGTTTAAAATAATATTATTAAAATAATTAAGCATTTTTTTATTTTTTGACTCTGCTAACTTAAAATAAATTTCTAAATAAATATTTCTTAAATATTTCTTAAATTCGGGTCGCAATATTTTTGAAAGCGCAATTAATTCAAATGACCTATTAAGTGATTCAATTGAACTTTCTATTAATACATTTTCATTATTATTCGATAAATTTTTATTAGAATTTATTAAATATTTATAAACTAAAAAAACTTTATACAAATAATATTCATACATATTTGAAAATTCAGCATGAGTATTTCCATAATACTTAATATTATCACATATTTCTTTGACCCAATAATTTAGATAATAAACCCACATGTGATCTTCAAAATTATTCTTAAAAGCACGATTTAACATATTATCAAAAAATTGAATCCCAATATGAACTTTTGACTTATTTTTTACAGTATCATATCTCTCCTCAAAAATATTATTTTCATCAATTTTTAATTTTCTCTGAGTTTTTAAATAATTTATAACTTCTTCACCAATTGGCCTCCAAATTAATGCTTTTTGACATTTATTCAAATCATTAAAAATATAATTAATAATTTTTTTGTTTCCATTAAATGATTCATCAAGTTCAAAATACAATCGGCTATTTTGATTATTGATTAAATTATTAGCAATTTTATTCCACAAATCAGATTCGTCTTCATTTATACCCTCAAAAAGGATTTTTAAAACTAAATTAACATTATTTTTTGTTATATAATTTATAAATCCTGGATTATTTATTAAATCCATTTTAAAAGGTTTAGAAAATTCTTTTTTACAAAAAAATATTTCTTCAAAGTATATTTCAATATAATTTGTTAATTCTGAAAAATTGTTTTTGTTTAATACTGATTTTAAATTATCAAAATAACTTTTCTTATTTTTTATTTTAATTGAATTTAATATAATCCAAAATAGTATAGTTATGCAAGTAGACAATAAAATTAATAATATTGTAATTATTAAATTCCAAGTTATTAAAAAGTTCCCAAGACTGATAATTCTAAAAGAATTTTGATCAGTTATAAAGATATTAAGAATTATTAAAAAAAGCATTAAAGAAAATAGTAAAATGAATAAGATTTTATCAAAATAATTTATTTTAAAAATTAAATTCTTTTTTTTGTGCTCTTCGCTTATACTATAAAGTGATATTAAAAATCCAATTAAAGTTAAGATAATTATAAAATCCATTATAACTCAGCCTTTCCTTCTAAAAAACAATTAGTTAACTTATTTTTCATTTTAATTAAATAATTCTTATTAATTATTAAATTTTTTTCAAAAATAACAAATGAATTATAAATCGAAATAATTTTATGACATTCTTCTAATTTATTTGGTTTTGGAAATAATATTTTTAAAAACTGCTTAATATCTAGATTTTTTTGAGCTGGACCTCTTCCACAAAAATAAACTTTTCTTTGATTTATTGTTAAGAAAATACCTAAGTATTCTTTAGGTATATAATCTATAGGATTTATAGTCAACCCAGAATCAAGTAAGTAAAATTTTCCTGAAACAAAACGAACACATTCTTCAGACATGGCAAATCTAGCAATTAAAAATTCATTTTCTCTTGAATAAGAATCAGTATAAAAACTAACTCCGCCACCACCATAAACTGGATATTTTGTACCTTTATCTTTTTTTTGAGTAATCCGCAAACCAAAATTTGGAGTCATTACAGATCCAAGTTCAACCAACCCCCATTCTTCAGGTATTTCTCCGATTTCGGTTTTTTTGAATTTTTTGTGCCCAATTCCTTTAGTTAATAATTCATTTAATAACCCTTGTTTTAATTTTTCATTTAATTTAATTAATTTTTCAGTTTTTTCAATATTATCTTCAATCGCCCAAAGAAGTTCAGCAATCTTTTTTTGTTCATCTAAAGGAGGTAGTCTAAATTCTTGTTTAGCTAGAATTTTCCATTTTATTGTTGGAGACATTGATCCTTCTGAAATCGAATGTGCAATTTTCCAAAAGACACTTGATTGTAAAAAACAAGGTAAGAAATCTGGATAAATTTGATTGCTTTTTGGTCTAAAAATCATTGAGTGTGCTGAAACAACTGCGTCTCTATCAGTGACGGCTACTTTCCTTAAATAAGAATTTCTTTTTCCAAAAATTATATCTCCTTTTTTACATAAAAACTTAGTTGCATTCACATCTGCTGTTGATCCAAATCGTTTGATTCTTATTTGATCAGTATCAATATGGTCTAATCCAATATAGTATTCTAAACCTGATTCAGAAGGCTTTTCAATTCTGTCCGTTATGTTTTCAACAAAATCTTCAAACTTTAAAGTTATCCAGTCTTTTTTAGTTTTCATTTTATAACCTCTATTAGGTTTTTGAATAATTCTTCTTTTGATTTTGCAACACTTTTTGATGATTGTTCCCAATTAGATATTACTTCTTTTATAGGAGCATCAATTTCTCCCAAGTCATATTTTTCTATGTAAAATGGAACATTTAAGTTGTAGTCTTTTTCAGCAACTTCTTCAATTGGTGCAACATAGGATTTTTTTGAAACATTTGAATAATCTAAATATAATTTATGTAAATTTTTTATATTTTCTTTTGATAGGAACGCCATTTGTTTCTCTTGAACAGCTTCATCAAAACCATTAACGAATAATATTTTTCCTTTTCTATTCTTGGGCTTATTTTTATTGCAAATAACAATACAACTTTCCATCACAGAATTATAAAACAAATTTTTTCCAAGCCCAATAACGGTGTCGACAATATCGCTTTCAATTAATTGTTTACGCATATCTCTTTCCGAATCTCTGAATAATATTCCGTGTGGCCAGAGTATTGCGCATCTCCCTGTGTCTTCTTTTAAAGAACAGATTATGTGTTGGAAGAATGCATAGTCGGCACATCCTTGTGGAGGTGTTCCATAAATATTTCTTCCCCAGGGATCATGTTGCCATGCATCTCTATTCCATCTTTTTATTGAGTAAGGCGGATTGGCTAAACAAATATCAAATTTTTTTACTTTATCATTTTCAGTAAAAGCAGGGTTCGATAGAGTATCACCTCTTACAATATGGAAGTCTTCTATTCCGTGAATAAACATGTTCATTCTTGCTATTCCGGAAGTTATCAAGTTTATTTCTTGTCCATAAAGTTTTATGTTTCTCCATTCTTGACCTTTGTCTTTTACTTTTATTACAGCATTTAATAGCATTCCGCCAGAACCACAAGTTGGATCATAAATACTTTCGTTTGGTTTTGGGTCAACTATTAGAGTCATTAATTCTACAACTGTTCTATTTGTATAAAATTCTGCAGCAGTGTGTCCAGAATCATCTGCAAATTTTTTTATTAAATATTCATAAGCTGTCCCAAATTCATCTTGGGGAACATTTTCTATTGTTAGTTTTATTGTTGAAAAGTGTTCGATTAAATCAATTAATATTTTGTCAGATAATCGATTTTTGTTTGTCCAGTTAGTGTCTCCAAATATTCCAAATAATTTGTCGGGATTTTCTTTTTCTATTGTTCGCATTGCTTCTCTAATTGCTAAACCAACATCTGTTGTTACTTGTCTTACATCTTCCCAGTGTACTCCTTTTGGTATTTTGAAAGCATGGTTTTCTGGAAAGTCTTCTCCAGATTTTTTTATTGATTCTTCTGCTTCTTCATCATAAACATCAGAAATTCTTTTGAAAAACATTAATGGAAAAATAATGCTTTTGTATTCGCCGGGATCAATTACTCCTCTTAACAAAGTTGCGGCTCCCCAGAGATAGCTTTCTAATTGTTTTTGTGGTATTGCTGTCATTTTATTTTCACTTCCTTGAGAAGTTTTTTTACTTTTTCTTCTGATTCAATAAATTCATTATAAGCTTTTTCAAGTTCTTTGTAAGTTGCTTTTATGTTAATGTCTTCGGCTTCTTGTTTTTTTGAAACATATCTAGTGATATTTAGGTTGAACTCATTTTTTTGTATTTCTTCAATTGGAACTATTTTGCTTCTATTTTCAATATTTTCCCATTTATCATAAACGCTTAGTAAATAGTCTGAGTGTTCTTCGTTGAAAAAGTTTTGATTTCTTCCTTTTTGAAATTGATCAGAACCATCTACAAACAATACTTTTTGTTTTTTATCCTTTGGTTTATTTGCTTTAAAAATTAAAATACATGCACTTATTCCAGTTCCATAAAATAGGTTTGGTCCTAAACCAATTACTGCTTCTAATAAATCTTCTTCTAATAATTTTTCTCTTATTCTTGCTTCTATTCCACTTCTAAATAATGCTCCGTGTGGCAATACTATCGCCATTCTTCCGTTAGGTTTTGCCATCGATGTTATCATGTGTTGTACCCAAGCATAATCTCCACTATTGTCTGATGGTGTTCCAGCTATATTTCTTCCATAAGGATCATGAGTCCAGTTTTGTGCACCCCAATTTTTTAATGAGAAAGGCGGATTTGCTATTACTACATCAAATTGTGATAATAAGTCTCCATTATGGAATGCTGGTTCTCTTAGTGTGTCTCCTCGAATTATTTGAAAGTCTTCTATTCCGTGTAAGAATAAGTTTATTCTTGCTATTGCTGATGTTGTTAGATTTTTTTCTTGTCCATATAATTTTAGTGTTCTTACGTCTTCGTTGTTTTTTTGCACAAAATGGTATGCTTCAAGTAACATTCCGCCAGAACCACATGCGGGATCATAAATGCTTTCTTTTTCTTTTGGTTTTAGGATGTTTGCCATTAGTGCAACTATTTGTCGGGGAGTGTAGAATTCTCCAGCTTTTCTGTTTGTTAAATCAGCAAATTTTTTTATTAAATATTCATAAGCTTGTCCTAAAATATCAGGTTCTACATTTCTTTTTGACAAACTTTTTTCTGAAAAATGTTCAACTAAATTAACTAATAATTCATCAGATAATCTGTTTTTGTTTGTCCAATTAACATCTCCAAAAACACCATATAAAGTGTCAGGGTTTGCTTTTTCTATTTCTCTAAAAGCATATTGTATTGCTTGCCCAACGTTTTCTGTTTTTTCTCTAATGTCTTTCCAATGCGCATTTTCTGGAATTAAAAAAGAATGGTTTTCAGGAAAATCTTCCCCCATTTCTTTTATTGCATCAGCATATTCTTCATCATAAATATCAGAAATTCTTTTAAAAAATAACAATGGAAAAATATATGCTTTAAAATCAGAAGCATCAACAGGTCCACGCAAAATATTTGCCGCTCCCCAAAGCCATTGTTCGAGTTCTGACAAAGTTATTTTTTCCATATTAAATATTAATCTAAGAATCTTTATATTACTTATACTATAGACTTAGCTAAGTTAGAATTTTAATTAATCTAACTTCATTAAATTATTTAAAATAACTACTTTTTTAATTACAATGTAGTAAAATAACACTATGGCAAAATACAAATTATTCCCATATAAAATAAGATTAATGAAAGATGAAAAAGAAATTAAAGATTATACAAAAATAAAACTAAAGGATAATTCTGTTATTAACATATCTGAATTATTATACTTATTTATTACTCAATATTGTAAGAAAACATTTGACTCAAAAGAAAAAATGAAAACTGCTCGATTTAATGAAGTCACACTTAGCAAAAATAAACACCAAATATATGGAAGGTTACAGGTTGGCGATTATGGTCTTGAAACAGACTTTTTTGATATTAAGTTTAAGAAAACTAAACCTCGAGCTAGAGTTGCAACTGATTCAGAAGAGTATCCTTTATTCTTTTTAACACATGTGTCAAAATCAAATTCAGTTTATTTAATACTTTTTTCATTTAAACAATTTGGTGGAAAAACAATTTTTAGTGAAGCGTTTGATGAATTTCTGAATGAAAAAACTGATGTTATTTATTCAAGAATTACTCCATTAATTCAAAAAGAACTAATTGATGAATATATAAAAAAGAATAAAATTGTTGAACTAAAATTTATTAAAAGAAAAGTCCCAAAAGATATTGCAGATAAAGCTTGTTTAAAAAATCCAGATGATGTTTTTGAAACACATTCATTTAAAGCAAAAAAAAATAAAGAGTTATTTTTAAAAACCAAAAATAGTTATTCTGAAATTGCAGAAAATGTAAAATATTGGTATTATGAAATCACTCAAGAAAAATATGACTTAGTAAAAGCAGTTATAGAAAATGAAGGTAGTAGAAAAACAGTATCTTTAACAAAACAAAAGTTTCGTGAGTCCATGGATCTTAAAAAAACTGATTTAACAATCGATAATAGTGGTTTTCCCACAACAAGTAGCCTTTTTAATAACGCAAAAATATATATGAAAGACATTTTTATAAAAAACGGTGAGGAGAGTGTTGTTGATGCAAATATTTGATATTCGAAGAATAATCATTGAAAATTGGAAATATTTAAATGCATCCACACACAAAATAAATCTCGCATTAATTTTTTTTATTAGCCCAATAATTCTAACAACAACACTAATATTTTTCAAAATGTATATAAACAATACTTTTGTTGATACCCTTACAAATTTTTCTGGAATAATTATTGGATTTATTGTAGCTTTATTAGGAATAATTTATTCTGCAAAGATTTCAGATAAAAAAGAATTGAGAAAACAATTAATCACAAATTCTATGTACACAATAATAATAGGTATTTTATTAGTGGTGTTCTTACTTTATGCTATAATTTCTGCATTTGCAAGTATCGCTGTATTAAGCTTTATTGTATATATGATAACAATACATTTCTTCCTAATGATTTTAATTGTCTTTAAAAGAATTTATGCACTAATGAATTGATAAAAAAACACTAAACCTTCTCACACCATTGACATGTTTTTTGAGGACAATTGTCATCTAAACATTCAATTGCTTGTTTGAATATTTTTTCTGCATTTTTTGGGTTTGTTTTGATTTTTTTTAGGATTGTGTCAAATATTACTTCCCCTGTTTCAGTTACTGTTGAAGGAATATAAAATAGTAAGAAAGTATAGTCTTCAGTTTTGTAACCATTTTTTCTTAGTAAAAAATTGTATGTGTCCATTTGAAATTGATAGTGTTCGTGAGTGTCTTCTTTTAGTGGAAAACCTCTTGTCTTATAGTCAAGAACAATTAATTTATCTTCGTTTTTTAGTAAGTTATCTATTGCCCCGTGCCAAAGATTTCCTTTTTCATCAGTGTATTTTATTCCTTTGAAATTTGATTGCCATTCGTTAAGCAACTCTTTCTCTTTAATAGTCTCTCCAAATAATTTGGTTCCATCACAATAACCATTTTCACATATTTCTGGAGGCAACATATTTTTATCTCTAAATCTTTCAAAATGTTCTTTTAGAATTTTGTCCATCCCACTTGGAAGACTTGGAAATATTCCATTAGGCCTTTTCCAAACATTGTGTTTATCTAACCAAAAACATCGCGGGCATTCTAAAAATAAGTTTACTGCACTTGGAGATAATTTATAACTCATATTTATTCCTTCTGATTTATTTCGATTTTAGTTTCCTTTTTCCAAAATTTTATTTTTGTCACAATCTTTCTGGTTATTCCAAAACTAAAAAATACAAAATCTATTAATAAAAATGAAAACAAAGCAAGTTCTATTGCAACAGAAATAGCAAGTATAAAATAAGTATTTTGTATATATTGCATTTCAATAAATTCATTTCTTAAATTATAATAATTAGTATTATTGTTTTCTATATTAGCAATAACATAATTCAAATCTTTCTTTATTTCAATAAAATCTTCTTTTGTAATTTCAGTATTTTTTAAATTTTCATATTCATTAATCCAAAAAGCTTTCTCGCTATTGGCAACATTCAACTCATTTTTAGTTTTTTCTAATTCGCTTTCTAAAGTATTGATTCTTTTTTCATAAGGTTGCGAAAAATTTGCTGTTAAAAGACCTAACAAAGGGGAAATTGCAGCTATAACTAACATAACTACTAATAAAGCAATTATTCCCTCGCCTATTCCTTGCTGACCTTTAGAATCCATATTAATATTCTTAAAATTGTTTTTTTAATAGTTTGCTAGGTCCCTTGCCACCATAATAGATATCGAAATAAACAATCTCAATAAGAGTAATCCAAATCATTAAAATTAATGTTAACCAATGATTATTTTCTTTATTGTTTTTAAAAACAATTAATTTGAGATTATTGTGCTTATTTAAATCCCATTCCATTACAACTAGGACATTTTGTTGATGAATATGGATCAACTCTTTTTCCTTTACAATAAGGACATATTGTGTAACCATAAACTCCAGTCCCTTTGCATTGCGGGCACACAATTGGATTTATATATCCTAAGCCATTACACTGCTGGCAAAATCTCATCTTTAACTATCTCCTTTTTTTTAAAATAACTCTGTAAAGCTTGAATTCTTTCTTCGGATTTCATTTCAGGAAGCATTTCTCTTAATCTATCCAACATTTTTCCTGCCTTTTCGATTTTTTCATCAGCATCTTTTTTTCCAAATAAAACTGATTCAATTGCTCTTGTCATAGCTAGTTCATAAAGCTGTTTTGCTTCCTGATATATGTCAAGATTTTCTACCATTATTGTTTTACTTATTTCTCCGCGAAGAGAACAAGCTTGCCCCGGTGAGAAATAAGGACAAACTTCTTTTCTCTTGCATATATCACATTTAAGTTGCGAAAGCAGTTTGCTATATTTACCATCTTTGAGGGCATTAAGCCTCGCCCTAGCTTTGCCCTCTTCAGTAACAGGCCCGGGCTTTCGCTCTTGTGCAATATTTTCATTCATATTATCCTAGATTCGTTTTTTTGGAAATCAAATTCCGTTTTGTTATGTATAATATATTAATAATTTTTGGAGTTTATAAATATAATTTTCAGAATCAAAATAATGAAATGTGATCGTAATAAAACTTCTCAACATATTTATTAGGTAATGAAAAAATTACCCGACTCATTTCTTTATTTGGAAGTTCTAACTTAATTTTATCAAACTCTTTTGCAAGCTCATACAATATTGTTGAAGCAATTTTTTTCATTCTGAAAGGTTTTTCAACAAAAATTTGTTTTAACTCAGCTATTTCTTTGTCTTTTTCAATCCAATAATAACCAATTACTTTGTTTTCTTTTATAATTAAAGTCACTTGATATGTGTGCGTTATTCCTTTTGGTACATAATATCCTTTAGTGTTTAATATAGGAGTATGAAAACGAATATCTTCTTGTTTTGCATGAAAACTTATTACTTTCATCTGCTCAACATCTTTTTTAGTTTTGCAAATAGCTAACCCAATGAATTCTTCATCTTCATCAACAGTATTTACTTTTTTTATTTTACTTTTAAGTTTAGGATTATAATCTAAACTTAGAACATCTTCCTCACTCATCACCACATCTCCTTTTATTAACCATCCTCTTTCACATACTGGACAAGCATATTCCTGCTCACCCCAAACTTTGTGTGATTCATCAAATGGCACCATATACCCACAAGGGCATTCAACTTTTCCTTCACTTATTTCAATCATATTCTCACCTCATTGTTTTTGAAATAATCTTTATTTATCCAATTTTTTACTTTTAATTCAACCATTTCTTCTAATTGCTTTTCAAATAAACTTGTTTCTTGTTTTTCTAGTATTGATAGTGGTTCGTCAAGCAATAAATGGTTTTCATTCATTTTTTGTATGTAAATTAAGCATTCTTTCCAATTGCTATGTGAATAGACTGCTCTAATACTTCCATCACTCCAACCCATATAATAACGAATTAAATTTTCTGGCATTTGATACGCCCGTGAAGCAAATTCGTGTCTTAGGTAATGCCATAATTTATAATCAGGAAATTTAAATCCCACTTTATCAGACATTTGCTTAAAAGCCAAACTTACTTTGTCATAAGGTACTGTTCCCCCAAACCTACTGCAAAAAAAGTAACCTTCTGGGTTGTCTTTTGTTGGAGAATTTGCTTGCCAATTTATTAAATATTTTTTTGATAAAATTGGAATTACAGTCCTTGTTTTTGTTTTTGAATCTTCTAAATTAATTAATAATTGACCATCAACATATTGTAAACTTTTATTTTTAATTGATGCTAGCTCTGAAAATCTACAACCTAGATCATATGCGGAAATAGCAATAACTCCCGCTAACTTATCATAATAATTTGGAGATTTTTTTAATCTATTAAAAACTTCAATAAACTTATCTAAGTCTAGTCGTGGTATTTCTTTTTGTTTTTTTGGAATTTCAACAATAAAATATCTACTTGCTTTTGCAGGAGGAAGTTTTTGGGTATTAAAAAAAGTAACATCTTCTTCAGTTTCTAAAAATTCTAAAAACTTCAAAACTTTTGATGCTTGCCCTTGTTCTTTTTCAAGAGTACTAATAGTTAATTTCTTTTTGCTTTTAGAGCTAGTCCTATTTAGTTGGTATTTCCACCATGCTTTAGCAGCATCCAAAGAATAAGGCTTTTCGATTAACATATTAGGAAAAGTTAAGATACTTTTTGCTGTTTCTAAACTTCTTAATGCAGAACCATAAGCCATTTGTTCTCTTTCAAATTTTAAATCATGAAGTTCAACATATTTTTTCATTATTTCTATTGCTTCTATTGGAACTTCATTAATTACTTCAACTCGTCTTCTCCAATAACGAGCTTTATTCCCATATAAATCCACCATATTCAATCAAATCCTTACAATTTTATTGAATTTGGTGGCTATATTAAACTTTCCATTTTTAAGAAAAATTCGAGAACTAGGAATATATGTTGTTTTAACTTATACCCCCGCCGGGATTCGAACCCGGGTCGCCGGCTAACTAAAAACGTGTGGGAAAAGTTATCAAATTTTACTGAATTTTTTTAAAAAAATTCTTTTGATGAAACTTTTTCCAAAAGTTTCTGAAAGGCCAGAATGCTTGACCGCTGCACTACAGGGGCATGACGGCTTGCTCCGTCAATGCGCGTTCTATCTTCGCGCTTCGCGCTCGATAAAACTTAATTTGATTAAATAAATTCTTTCTAAACATGATTTCGTTTTTTACTGAATTTTTTTCTAAAAAATTCCACTACAAGAGCAGAACTGCCATGCCACCAAACAAAAGCTCTGCTTTTGTGGGTCCCGCAAAACTTTTGTTTTGCTTGGAGTTCACACCAGGCACGGTATCTGCGATACCATTGATTGCTTCGCAATCATTAATTAAAACTATTAAATTTTTGTTGAGAATACTTGTTAGATAAAAGAAAATGACTTGGAATAGTTTATAAATTTTTTCTGTGTGTTTTTATTCATGAACAAAGCCAAATTAAATTATTTTATTGACTTACTACTAATAATTTCTTTCATACTCGTTTTTGTCACAGGAATAATAAAGTGGCCCGCGCTTGGCTTACCTATAATGAAAAATACTACTATTATTCATGATTTATCTGGTTTGGTAATGGGCATCCTAGTTTTCATTCACTTGGTTTTGCATTGGAATTGGTTGGTTTGCATAACTAAGAGCATTGTAAAAAAGAAGTAATTTTTTTGTTTAAGGTTTTATTTATAAAGCTTTTCTTAGTGATTTCTATTATACTGGTTGGTTTTATGGCTGATGAATTGTTTGTTAAAAATAACTTTGAGAACGTATATATTTGTCAGAGTTGTAATGCGAGTAATAGGAGTGCTTCTGGCAGGCCTAGCAAGTGCAGAAAGTGTAATGGTAAAAGACTTAGATTGAAAAAGAAGAGAAAAAAGTCTGGCTAAAAGCTTTTATTCTCCAAAATTTTTTATTCTTTTTATGTGTTCTTCAAAGGTTAAAGCATTTTTTGGTTTAATTAGGTTAAAAAATTGTTTAATAGCAGGCACTGCTACAAGCATTGGTTTTTTTGTTTCAACACAAATAATTAACACGAACTTGTTCCTAGCTTTTATAGCAACTTTTCTTATTTGTGGTGCAGGACAAGCAATCAACGATGTTTTTGATTTTGAAATAGATAAAAAAAATATTTCAAAGCCTATTACAAGTAATTTGATTACAAGAAAACAAGCAACAATAATCTCAATAATACTATTTGTTATTGGTTTGATTATTGCATTATTTATTAATATTACAACTTTTTTTATTGCAATAATGTTTGTTGTATTGTTAGTTTTTTATTCAGCATTATTATACAAGAAAAAATATTTTGGTAATATTATTGTTGCTGTTAGCACTGCTATAACATTTGTTTTTGGTGCGAGTGCTACTGGTAGCATTCCAAAAATAATATTCTTTTTCTTTGCAACAGCTTTTTTTGCTAGCATGGCGAGAGAAATAACAAAGGATTTTGAGGACTTAGAAAAAGACAAAAATTTTAAGAAAACCTTGCCAATGATATCAAAAAAATTGGGTAAACAATTTATAATATTTTATTATTTTGCTAGTATTATAACCGCAATCACAACAGGAATAATTTTTTCTCTAAACATTTTTTACTTTTTATTAGTTTTTATAACAATAATAATATTCTTTTTTGCTATAAAGTTTTTAACAAGAAATGATTTCAAAAATAGTCAAGATTTTTCAAAAAAAGGTATGATTGTTAGTTTGATTGCTTTTTTGTTTTCAATTATTAAAATTTAAACAAATTATTATAAAAAAATTATTAGTGATGAATGATGAAACCAGAATTATTAATGCCCGCAGGCAATTTGGAAAAACTAAAAATAGCTGTTCTTAATGGTGCTGACGCTGTTTATTTTGGCGGACAAAAATTTAATATGCGAAAAGCAGCTGACAATTTTTCTGAACGCGATTTGAAAGAAGGAATAGCTTTTTGCCACTTATACAACAAAAAAGCTTATCTAACATTAAACATTGCTTTGAAGGATGATGAATTAAGCGAGGCAATTGATTTTGCGGCAATGGCTTTTGAATCAGGAGTAGATGCTCTAATAGTACAAGATTTGGGTTTAATTAGATTGTTAAAAAAATTGTTGCCCAAACTAGAGTTACACGCGTCAACACAAATGACTTGTAATAATTTACAAGGAGCAGAGTTTCTTGCAGAACTAGGATTCAAAAAAATTGTTTTAGCAAGAGAATTATCTTTAGAAGAAATAAAAGTTATTGCTGATTTTTTACACAAAAAAAATGTTGAAGTAGAAGTATTTGCTCATGGCGCAGAATGCTTTTCTTATTCTGGACAATGCTTGTTCTCATCATTCAGTTTTAACAAGTCAGGTAATAGGGGGAGATGCATGCAACCTTGTAGGCTAGCATACTCTGTTGTTGGACAAGATGACAAAGCAAGGTTCTTGTCAATGAAGGACTTGTGCACTTTTGAACACTTACAAGAAATGATTGATGCTGGGATAGACTCTCTGAAAGTAGAGGGCAGGTTAAAAAGCAATGAGTACATTCAAAATGTTTCAAGGGTTTATAGAAAAGCTATTGACCAGTGCTTTGGAGAAAAAAGTGTTATAACTCTTGGAGAATTAATGGAGATGAGAAAATCTTATTTAAGAGACAACGGAATGCTTTACTTGAAAAACGAGGAAGAAAAAACTACTATTAATACTGTTGGTAGCCTTGGTTTAGAAGCAGCCAGAGTAATAGCTTTCAAAGGACAAGGAATAATGGTTGAATTATTAGAGAACTTAGACAAGTACGACAAGCTAACAAGAATAATGGATTCCAATTACGAGAATTGTTTCATAAAAAAAATGACTAGTTTTGACAAGGAAATAAAGTTTGCTAGAAAAGGACAAAAAGTAATACTAGAATTCAATAAACGGCCCTACCTACAATTAGGGCAATCCCTTTACTTGACAACACCAAAACAATATCACCCAGGAAAAACACTAATGATTAATTACAACATGAATGTTTTTGAGGAAAAAGGAGTATTAATAGTAGAAATAAGTGTTCCACAATTAAAGAACACAAGATTCAAAAATTTTTTTAGAATAGAATCAGATTATGTTTTAGAAGAATCACAAAAAAGGCCTCTCACAACAGAATTGTTAAAAGAAAAATTGTTTAACGAATACTTTTTTTATAATCCAAAAGAATTTAATGCTATTATTCCAAAAGAAAAGTTTGCTCCCTTAAGCAAACTAACCGAGTTAAAAAACAAGATTTTTGTTGAACTAGAAACATTTGACATAATAGATTTTGATAAAAAAAAGTTTGAGAAAGAAAAAAAAGAATTGTTTTTGAATGAATTAAAAACAAAGAATTTTGTTAAAAAAGAAAAAGAATTATTTGTTTTCATTGAGGATTATAGAGAGGATGTTATTGACAAGTCAAAAGGGTTAAAAGCAAAAAAAATTTTTTATTTTGATTCAGGCAATCCAAAATTATTGTTCCCAAAAAACTCTATTGTTAAAGCACCAAACATACAAGACACTATTGAGTTAACAGAGTTCTCAAAAAAAGCTATTGAAAATAATTGGACTATTGTTTGCGCTAATATTGGTGCATTACAAGTCGCATTAAAAAACAAACTAAATTTTTTTGTTGACAGGGAAATGAATTGTTATAATTCAATAGCAATAAACTTTTTCTCTGAATTAGGAGCAGAGTACATTATTCCTTCAATAGAATTATCATTAGACGAAATAAAAAAACTTACTCACAGAGAAAAAATAATTACTTTATTATTTTTTTACCCATTACTAATGACTTCAAAAGCATATGACAAAAAAAATATTTTCAATAAAAATAAGTTTCACTTGACTGACAGAAAAGATTTTGAGTACAGGATAAGGTTTGAAAATAATTTATTCAAAATGTATAATCCTTTACCAGTAGACATGCTTTTTGAAATAGAAAACTTTTCTGAATTTAATAATTGGGGAATAGATTTAAAAGAAACTAATATTGACGAAGCCATAAATGTTCTAAAATATTATCTTGGGAAAATAAACAATCAAAACCCAACAAAAAAATCAAAATTTACTAGAGGGCATTACTACAATCCAATAGAATAAAATTTATTTTAAACAAAACACGATTTAATTTAAAAATACAAGATAATTAAACAAAACACTATTTAGTTTAAATACAAAAAAAATAATTGAACTATATTATAAAAGCTTTTTTAACACAATTTTTTTATGATAAAAGCCATTTTGTTAGATTATGCTGGCGTGATAAGACAACAAGGAGATTTATTAGAAAATATTGTTGAATTGTGTGACAAAGATTTTACTATTCAAAAAGCAAAAGAAATTTATGATCAAGCAAAAATTAATACTATACCCGAAAAAAAATATCTTAGTTATTTTTCTGAAGAAGGAATGAATTGGTTATACAAAATGATTACTATTCACTCAGGTTTAATGGATTTTTTAGAAAAAAATACTATGCCTGTTTACATTGCATCCAATTATATTACTGGAATAATAGAAAAAGAAATTGATATTCTTGGTGTAAGAAATTATTTTTCCAAAATTTTTGTTAGCGATAAAATGAAGGTAGCAAAACCAAGCAAAGAATTCTATTACAAAATATTATCTGAATTAGGATTAAAACCAAACGAAGTTATTTTTGTTGACGACCAAAAAAAGAATTTGAAACCATTAAAAGAAATAGGCATTACTAGTGTGTGGGTTAATAATACTAAAATTGACCCATTTGGAAATAATAGTGATGTTATACCAGACTATGAGATTTATGAAATTAGTGAATTATTAGAAATAATAAATAATACTAAAAAAAACAAATTATTAATTTAAAAAAAATTTTGTTAATTTTAGAACCACTCACTCAAACCTTTTTGCTTTTCTTTTTCCTCTTTTTCTCTAATAAATTTGTTTAATGTTGATTCAACCCTTTCTTTTGAAAAATCGTGTTTTTCTACAAGAAACTCTAAAACTTTTTCCTTGTCAGGCATTTTTTCAATTAAATCAATTTCTTTTACCTCTTTACTAACAGGATTCAAAAAAATATCTTCTATTTCCTTGTAATCAAAATCTGGTTCAAAACCAGTTTTTTCTATTATACTCTCAAAAGAATTATTTTCTTGAACCAACTTAATAGCTGTTTTAGGCCCGATTTTTGGAAACTTGTTATTGAAATCAGTTCCAACTAATAATCCTAACCAAATCAATTTTTTTCTATCAATTTTTAGTTGTAACAAAACTCTTTCAAGAGAAATGTGCTCTGGTTTTATGTCAACATAAAAATTTTTTCCAGCAACTTTTCTCTTACCAGAAAAACCAACATTCCTATAAAGTTCATTCGCACCAAACAACAAGCAATCAAAGTCTTGTGATACAACACCATCAACCAATTTTTTTGAAACCATTACACTGGCTTGAGCCTCTCCTTCTTGTGGTGCTTCAACAACAGGAATACCCAAGTAATTCAAAAGAGTTTTTGCTTCAAAAACCATTTCCCTCGTTAGCTTTAATGCTCTTGAACCAAATTTTTTTGCCTCACCCATTTCTCCTCTTTGTAATGCCTCGCTTGACTTTAATTCAGCATCAGTCCTAACCACCCTTCTTTTTCTAAGAGTCTCTTTTTTTAGTTCGCTTGGAACACCATCAAAAACAAAAACTGGTTTTATTCTTTTCTCGCAAAGATTAATTGTCCTATAAAACAATCCAGTTAAATGAGAAGTCACATTTCCACTAGAATCAGCCAAAGGCAAACCATCCGGCCCCCTAATACTTGCTAAGAACTGGTATAACATATTGTAAGAATCAATACCAATTTTTTTACCAGACAAAGAGTCAATAGTTATTTCTTCTTTCTCAACAAGCTTTGATAAGTTTACTCCCATAAAAAATAAGAAATACAAAATGCTTTAAAACAAAATCCAAAAAAGATAGTTAAACCAAAAATATAAAACAATTAAAATTCAAAAAAAAATATTTTCTTACAAAAAAACAACATATGAAAATTCGTTCATTAAAGAAAGATTTATATATTAAAAAGACAACAAATTATTCTACCGTGAATAAGAGTGTGAGCTCTTTTCATAATCTCAAAAAAAACTCTCTTAGTTGTGCCCTGGTGATTTGCTAGGGCCTAACCTTTTTTAAATAAGAAACATTGTTACGTATGGCAACAAATTCAATATTATTGATATTACAAAAATCCATGCAAATAATCTTCCAATAAATTTCATTGTCTCTTTTTTACTCATTTTTAAAAAAGAAAAGTAAGGCGTTAAAACAAATTTTGCTATTCGCCCACCATCCAATGGGTCACTAGGCAAAAAGTTAAACATTCCAACAGCAAAACTTAGTATCCAAAAAAAGAATAAAATATTTAGTATTGAAGAAGATATCATTGAAACTAATTTTATGTGTAATGGTGGCTCATAACCCGTTGGGATTGAAGCGAATTCAACACCAATTCTTTTAATGTTAAGATCCTCAAAAATAATTGGATTCAATTTAACTTGAATTTCTTCATTATTCCTTAAAACCAAAAAATCCATTTTTTCAGAATTATTGAAAACTTTGTTCAACATAGTCATGTTACTTATGTTTACATCATTTAATGACAAAACAATATCATCTTTAAACAAAAAGTTTTTTGCAGGAGACAACTCAGTTATCCCACAAAAAGAAACTTCGTCTTGAACCGAAACAATTTTTACTCCAGAATAAGTTTTAGAATACTCGTTATTTATTTCAAGTGAAATTGGTGTCATAGCAATAATCAATAAAACAAAAACCACAAAACCAATTGCCATTGTAAACAAATTGCTTGATGGGCCAGCACTCAAAACCAGTATTTGTTCTCTCTCATTTTTTTTCATAAAAGTTTTGTCATCTTGTTCAACAAAAGCACCCATGGGTATTATTCCAAATAATATTAATCCAACCGATTTTATTTTTTCTTTGTATTTTGACAACATTATTCCGTGTGAAAACTCGTGTATTATTAGAATCATTCCTAATGAAACCCATGCAATAAAAGGAACTATTACTCCAATGCCAGGAATTGGCACTCCTGGGAGAACAGGGAAAACCGATGGGCAAATTTGTTTCACTGAAAACAAAGCAACTATTGATAGGAAAGCGTAACCAACAAGTATTCCTATTGATAAGCCACCTAAACCAAGTAAAATAAAACTAATTAGTGAAATTAAAAACAATGGTGCTAATGCTGGTGGTAAAAACAAAATGCTTAAAAAAAAGTGGAATACCAAATAAAGCATTATTGCTCCAATTACTAATATTAGAATTCTTTTCCAACCCTTTTTTTCTCTCGCAACCCAATAATCTATTCCTGCTAAACCAAAACCAAGAAACAATCCAATAATACTAATAATTTCTAATGCTTTTGCATGTTCACCCAAATTATGAATTGTTTTAACAAAATACTTTGTTTTAAGCATTGTTGAAATAAAAGGAATACCAAAAATTGTTCCCAAACCAGTTTTCAACCAAAAAAGATTTGGAATAATAATTATTGCAGACAAAACAAAGAAAACCCAAAACAATAATGACTCACCATTCAAAAAAAATTCGTTCAAAGAGATAACAAAAAAAAGTATTGCAACAAGCAATGGTTTCCAAAAACTAATTTTTTTAATTTTTTCAACTTTTAACAAACTTTTTTTTTGTTTAGAATTATTGTTAATTGAAAAATTTTTTTTGGACAAAGGCTTTTTTGGCATAACAAAAATAAGTTATTAGTAATTATAAATGTGCTTGTTAAAAAATAATTTTTAATAAAAATTGGTAATTAAAAATAAAGAAAATACTATTAAAAAAAATAAGAAAATCAATAAAAAAATAAGAGGAGGGGCAAAGCCCCTCGAATTGAATTAATTTTTGAGTATTAGTTAACAAAGTCTAAATCAAGGTCTCTGTCCCTATTAGAACTACTTAACCTAGAACCATTATTACCAGCGTTCTTTATATTACCACTCTTAATATAAGGGCTGTGTACTCCAGTGAAAATACAAATTACTTCTAATTTGTTTTCAAATGTTGGGTCAACTCTTGCACCCCAAATAACAGTTGCTTTTGGATCAATTTTATCAGTTAACATTTCACCAACAGCATTTGCTTCACCCAATGTTAAATCAGGGCCGCCTGTTATGTGTATTAAACAACCTGTTGCTCCACCAATGTCTATGTCAAGCAAAGAGTTTTTCAAAGTGTCTTCAACAACTTCGTTTACTTTGTCAACACTCTTGCTTTCACCAACAGCGATTACACTCAAACCTTGGTTACTCATAATGCTTCTAACATCAGCGTAATCCAAGTTTATTAATGATGGTTGAGTAATTGTTTCTGTTATTCCTCTAACAGTTCTTGCTATTACTTCATCAGCAACTTTGAATGCATCTTGTATTGGCAAATTAGGTACTAATTCAACTAATCTATTGTTATCAATTACAACTACTGTGTCAGTTACTTTTTGTAAAGCTTCTATTCCCTCTTCAGCTTTAATTAACCTTGCTTTTTCAAGAGCAAACGGATAAGTAACCATTGCTATTACAATTGCTCCTTGTTCTCTTGCTATTTGCGCTATTATTGGAGAACAACCTGTTCCTGTTCCCCCACCCATTCCAGCAGAAAGGAATAACATGTCTACGCCCGAAAGAATTTCTTCCAAAGCATTTCTAGAAACCTCAGCAGCTTTTGCTCCAACTTCAGGGTAACCACCAGCACCCAAACCACGAGTAACACTTTTTCCAATCAAAACTTTTGTTATATCATCGTTAACAATTGCCAAGTGTTGTTTATCAGTATTAACTGCTACTAATTGAGCACCGGAAATACCCATTGCAGCTAGCCTATTAACAGCATTACAACCAGCTCCTCCTGCCCCAACCACCATTATTTTTGGCGTACCAAATTCTTCCAATCTATCATCATTGGATTTTGTTGTCTTATTAACAGCTTCTTCTATTATTGATTTCATCATTTCACCCCATAATGCCTATTAAATAGGTAATAAACATAATTTGCATATATTATCCCTTATGTTATTAATAAAGCTTTGTTTTATGTATAAGAAAAATAACAATTAATTCAGCTTTAAAACAACAAATTTTGCTTTAAAAAAAATACTATAAATAAATAATTTGTTTAAATTGCAAAAATCAAGCCAAATAATGATTTTAAAAAAAGCTTATAATAACAAAGCCATTTAAAATGCTAAAAAGTGTTATTTAAACTTAAAAACAAATATAAAGAATTAATATTTAATTTTAATGAAATAAAAGTAATAATCAAAAAAAAAGCTAAAAAAACCACTTTTTAATGAAAAAAACATCGTTTTTTTATAAATTAATGTTATTTTAACAAAAAAAGGAATTCGTTTTCAAAAAAACAAAACAATTATGTATAAATATTTTTTGTGTTTGAAAAGTAAATTAACAATTAAAAAAGTAAAAATTATATTATGTATAAGAATATTCTTGTATAAAAAATATTGAATAATAATTGATAAAACAAAACAATATTATGTATAAGCATTCTTTTTTATCAATTATTTCCAAATTCAATTTAACATTTCAAAATTCAACTTAATCCTTGTTACAATTATTATTTAGTATTGCTCGCACTTTAATTGATAATAACCCTTTTCGTGCAAACAAGCAGGACACTTTTCAGGAGGATTCTTTCCCTTGTGCTCATAACCACACTTCCTACAAACCCAAACAACATCCTCTTCTTTAGAAAAAACAGTATTATTTTCTAGAACACCCAACAATTTATTATATCTTTCCTCGTGATGTTTTTCAGCTCGTGCAATCATTAATAACCTTGAAGCTATTTCAACTAAACCCTCTTCCCTAGCTTTTTCAGAAAACTCTGGGTACATTATTGATTGCTCATGATTCTCACCATTAATAGCTGACCTCAAATTTTCAATAGTATTACCAAAAACAGCGTTCCCCTCAGCCTCAACAATAACTGCTTCTTGATTTTTACCCATCTTCTCATAAACATGAGCAATCATTTTTCTTAATTGAGAAGCATGTTCTCGTTCTTGTTCAGCAGTCTCCTCAAAAATAAAAGCTATTTGCTCAAAACCCTCTTTTTTTGCTTGCTTAGCAAAAGCATCATACCTATTCCTTGCTTGCGACTCACCAATAAAAGCCTTGTGCAAATTCTCTAATGTTTCCTTCATTTAATCAACTCCCCTAATATATTACAAAAATAATTAGATAAATTAAGTTGGAAAATTAAATAAACCTTCTTAAAAAAAACAATTTTTAAACATATAGCCCACTATATATTTCATGGCTACTTTGAGTGCTGACGTAACTATTCAAATGGTTAAATGGGCTGAAGATAAAATTAAAATAGGCCTTTATAAAAGTAAAAGTGAATTAGTCAGAGAATTATTTAGGGAAAAAATGATTAAAGAAGAAAATGACTTTTTGCTATCTCAAAAAGCTCTTGAAGAAGTTTGGAAAGACGAAGATGATTCTTATTGGGAGAGTTTTTTGTGATTATAAATGGAACAAAGAGACATATTTATTGTAAGATACCCTTTTTCTGATCCACTTGACTACAAAATAAGACCTGCTTTAATAATATCCAATAATATTTTTAATAAAAAATTTTATCCGCTAATTTGCCCAATAACTACAAAAAAACATGATAATAATATTCAGATTAATGATTGTTTAGAAGAGGGAAATCTTAGTAAAGAAAGTTTTGTTAAAATTAGTGTGATTGCAACAATGCATCCAGAATTAATATTAAAAAAAATTGGAAAACTAAATAAAAAAACTTTTACAAAAATTAAAAGCAAGTTTATTGAAAATCTTTAAAATATGCTTAAAAGAATATTGTTTTCCAAATAAATTGTGAGCTAATTGGATTGCGTTTACAATAATATAAAACTATTTTGTGGTTCAAGCAACAAAGAACTCGGCCAAAAAATAGCTGATAATTTAAAAATAAAATTAGGCGAAATTTTAATAAAAAAATTTGCTAATGACGAAACATATATTCAATTCCAAGAAAATATTAGGGGCGCAGACACATTCTTATTACAAACAGCAAGACAACCAATTAATGAATACTTAATGGAATTATTAATAATGATTGACGCAGCAAAAAGAGCTTCTGCGAGAAGAATAACTGTTATTACACCAAATTATTTTTATGCTAGACAAGATAGGAAAGCAGCTCCAAGAGAACCAATAACAGCAAAACTAATAGCTGATTTAATAACAAAAGCGGGGGCAAGCAGAATACTAACTATTGACTTGCATTCTGATCAAACCCAAGGATTCTTTAACATACCATTTGATAACTTGCCATCAAAACCACTTTTTTTAAACAAAGCAATCGAATTAAAATTAGATAACTTAGTAGTAGTATCACCAGATGCAGGAGCAGCAAAAAAAGCAACTAAAATGAGTCTCTCTTTAAACGCTGAACTAGCAATAATAAATAAAATAAGAACAAAGCACAACGAAGCACAAGCACTAAATATTATTGGAGCAGAAATAAAGGGCAAGAATTGTTTGATTTTTGATGATATGGTTGACACTGGTGGTAGTTTGTGCATAGCAATAGACATGTTAAAAGAAAAAGGAGCAAAAAAAGTTTTCGCTTTCACAACACACGGAATACTAAGCGAGAACGCAATAGAAAAAATAAATAAATCAAAAATAGACAAATTATTTATAACAAATAGTATTCCATTAAAAGAAGAAAATGAGAAAATAGAAGTAATTGACATTTCAGAATATTTAGCAAACGCGATAAAAAAAATTCATAACGAGGAAAGCGTGAGCGAACTATTCAAATAAACAAAAACAAATTCTTTTGAAAACAAAAAGTCAAAAATATTAAAACCAACAAAAAATTAAATTAAAAAAATATACTAGTAAATAAAACAACTAAAAATAATTGAAAACATTTAAAGTAATTTTTCAAAAAAATATTTTCTAATTAAAAAAAATATTAATTAAAAAATTAAAAATGATTATTTCAAGCAATAATCATTTTAGAATCATTAAAATCTTTTAACTCAAATTCAAGAAAATTTGCTGCTTTCCCATTAATCAATTGTCCTGATTGAGAAGTAAAACCAGTACTAGAAACACTAACCCTCAAACCAACATTAACTTGATTATTAATTAATTGGATTTTACCGCTAACACTATTAACATCAAATATCCCATCATGCTTTTGTTTGTTAAGCAATGCTCTACTACCATTAACCATTAACTCAAAGTTTTTTATACTACCCCTTGCACTAACAAAAAAACCAGATTTAATCTTATTCTCAATAGCAAAATCCTTTATAGACTGCATTATATCCGCATTGTTCTCTAATCTTAAAACTAAATTACCCACCATATTATCCACCCCAAAACAAAACAACTATTAAATAGTATATTTGCTTCTAACCTAATTCCTATTGAGATTAGTATTTAAGCATATTTCATTTAAATAAAAACACAAAAGTTGAATAAAACAAAATTAATCCCCACAAAAACCAAGTAAAAAACTTTATAAACAATTACAAGCAATTTTTCTCTATTGGTGAACAACCAACACCTAAAAATCATTTGAAAAATGGTAGAAAACAACAAGTAATAATATGTGCCTTCGTAGCTCAGTAGGTGGAGCATCCGACTGTTAATCGGCAGGTCGTAGGTTCAAGTCCTACCGAAGGCGTTTTATTAAAAAAAAGAATAACTAAAATTTTATTCAAGCTTTTTTTATTATCTAACTCAATCAAACCATTATTTTTAAAAAATTTAGTCACTTTTTTTTGTTCAAACAATATAGAGTTTATTCAAATTTTTTTACTCAAAACAAATTCTGTTTCTTTTGCAATCATTAATTCTTCATTAGTAGGGATAACAAGAATTTTTGTTTTTGAATTAGGAGAAGAAATAATTGCTTCTTTTCCCCTAACATTATTTTTTTCTTTGTCCAATATTATTCCCAAACTATCTAAATTTTTGCAAACATATTCTCTTGTTTCAGGAGAGTTTTCTCCTCGCCCAGCAGTAAAAACAATTGCATCACATTTATTTAATGAAACAAGCATTGAACCCAAGCACTCCCTAACTCTTAGCGAAAATTTATCAATCGCTAATTTTGCTAACTCGTTTTTTTCAGATTCTTTTTCAAGTTCTAAAAAATCACTACTTATTCCTGAAAGCCCTAACGCACCAGACTTTTTGTTTAACAAATTATCCATTTCTTCAATTGAAAGATTTTCTTTTTTCATCAAAAAAGTTATTATTGCAGGATCAATACTCCCACTCCTTGTACCCACCATTAAACCATCAAGTGGAGTAAAACCCATTGTAGTATTAACTGATTTTCCATTTTCAATAGCACATAAAGAAGAACCATTCCCTAAATGACAAGAAACAATACTTGTTTCATTCTCTTTTTTTCCCAATATTTTTGCTGTCCTCTGTAAAATAAATTTGTGGCTTGTTCCATGAAAACCATATTTTCTAACCCCATATTTTTTATAATACTCAAAAGACAACGGATACAAATAAAACTCTTTTTTCATTGTTTGATGAAAAGCAGTGTCAAAAATAACGACGTTTGGTTTATCAGAAATTTTCATACACTCTCTTATTCCAATTAAATTTGCTGGGTTATGCAATGGAGCTAATTCAGAACATTTTTCTATTTCGCTAATAACTTTTTCATCTACAATAATCGGTTCAGAAAATTTTTCTCCCCCATGAACAACCCTGTGACCAAACGCATCAATATCATTAATTGATTTTATACTCTTTTTTTCCAACAATAATCCAACCATTTTTCCAAACGCTTTATCATGATCTTTAATATTTTCTAAAAATTTTTCGTTATTAAATTTTATTCTTGAATTTAATCCTATTTCTTCTATTGCTCCTTTAGCAATAATTCTTTCATCAAAAGTATTAATTAACTGAAATTTTAGACTAGAAGAACCACAATTAATAACTAATACAAGCATAACAAATCTTGTTATTACTAATACTTATAAATTATTCTAAAAAAACAAATTCAAACTTTAAAATAATTAAAAAATAATATTAATAAAAAACAAATTTTGTTAAAAATTAGTGTTCAATAATAATCATTTTCTTTTCTTCAGAAGAAATTTTTATTTTCCCACCAATAGGAAAAGTTATCATTGGAGATGTGTGTCCAAAATCAACATCATAAATAACAGGAATATTCTCCAACTCTTTTTTAGTTGAAATAATTTTTTTTAAAATATTTTCTTGCACATTAGATTTTTTTTGAAACCTACCAATCACCAATGCTCTCACATCATCAAAATCAGGTTGGTGCAACAAAGATTGTAAATCCCTATCAAACAAGACTGGTCTTGACTCGTAATCATCTTCAACAAAAACAATTTTGTTTTTTAAAGAAGGCATGAACTCTGTTCCTTGCAACAAATTAAAAGTACACAAATTTCCACCAACTATTTCACCTTTTACTTCTCCATTATTAACAAATTTGAAGCCATTATTTGACAAAAATTCTCTTTTTTCTTGTTCAAAATACCATTCGTCATCACTCCATTCTTTAGAAGCAATAATATCAAATTCTTTTTCTAGCATAAAACACTTTTTGAAATAATCTAATGTGTAATCAAAACCATTTAACATTCCAAAAGTAGAATAATGTGGACCGTAATAAGTAACCAAACCTGTTTTTGCATAAATCGCATTAGATAATGCTGTTATATCAGAGTAACCACAAATAATTTTTGGATTCTTTTTAATTAATTTGTAATCAATGTATTTTAACAATTGGTTAGAATTAAAACCACCAATAGTAGTCAAAATAGCTTTAACATTTTTATCAAGAAATGCTTCGTGCAAATCTTCAACCCTTGATTTTATTGAAGAAGAAACAAACTCATCTCTTTCCATAGAATTTTTTGAAAAAGAAATTTTTAAACCCATTTCTTCAAACCTTTTATTTGCAATGTTTTTTACTTCGTTTGAAATCATTGAAAGACTTCTTGAAGGAGAAATTATTCTTATTTCATCACCTTTAATTAATTTTTTAGGAAACATAATAAAATTCACAAACAAACAATTTATTAAAATTGTGAATTTGTAAACTATTAAATTAAAAAAAATTTGTTTTAATTTTATAAAAATGCTTTAGTAAACACTAAAACAAGGGGTTAAAAATTTAATTTTTCTCAATTCTTATATGATAAGCGAATTATTAACAAAAATAAGTAAAGAAGAGGTATCAGAAATACAAGAAGAACTTGTAGAATTATATAAGATGGAATTATTATCAAGAAAAGTTTATTTTGAACAAATAAGAAAACTTGATGGGGTGATTGTTGAAACCCTAAAAATATTATTAGAACAAGAAACAGAACACGCTAACACTTTAATAAAAATACTCGCAAAAAATTTTTACAAAGAAAAAAAAGAAGAATACTCTTATTTTAATGCTGATAACAATTTGGTAAAAGCAGTTAATTTTGATTTGGTTTTAGAGGAAGATGCCACAAAAAAATATGAACAAACAATTAAGAAAAGTTCTTCTGAAAACCTGAAAAAAATTTTAACACATATTCTTGAAGAAGAATTTAATCACATTAAAAGATTAGAAAAATTCGTTGGGAAAAAGTAAATTACAAATAAAAATTAGAAAATTAATAATATTAGCAAAAAAATTAATCAAATCTAAAAAAAATAATAAAAATTAAAACAAAAAAATAATTTTTAAAACAAAAAAATAATTATAATAAATAATTAAAATAAAAATAATTTTTTAAAAACAAAAAAAATTTGTTGAACAAACAACAAAACTATTCTTATTCAAAAATTTTATTATTTAGCATTCGCCTGAAACATAGTAATCTATTTCATTGCTTGCACAAGCAGCACAATCATTCCCATATGTTTTGTTATTGTCCCCGCAAACTGGTGCATAAAGCAAGTAACATATTTCTGCTTGTTTCTGTTCTGGTGTACAATAAACTTTTTGTTCAACAGCGCATTCTCCTTGAATATAATAATCTATTTCTCCACTAGAACAAGCCACGCAAGCATTACCATATGTAACATTATTATTACCACAAACAGGAGCATATTCCATTGTACAAAATTCTGCTTGTAATTGTTCTTCAGTACAATTAATTAATTCTACTGGCAAATCATTAGCAATATCACTAGTACTAATAACAACAGAATCATCTAATTTTATTGTAATGCTCCTCGGAATATGATCTATTTCAATACTTCCATTAACTACTACTGGTGTAATTACTTCTGCACAAACCATTTGGGCTTGTAAATGACGCAATTCAACCATTATTTGAACAGGATAACTCTCCATTATTATTTCATCAACTATTTCAAAAGAATCACAAACCCTTGGAGCAAACAAAGTAATTGAATAATTAAATTTTCGTTCTTCTTCATCATATTCTACTACAAAATTGTCATACAAGGAATCATTTTTTTCTCCAACAAATTCTTGAACTATTTCAGAATCTTGTATTTTAACAACAATGTTTTCTTGTTGACTAATAGAACTTGGAGAAATCTCAACTGTAAAACAATTCTCACACACTGATTCAAAAACAGTTACGATTGTTGGAATACTATCCAAACTTAATGATTCAACAGCAATTAAAATTGCTTCTTTATTTGAAACATTTATCTCCCAATTTCTGACACAAGCATTAACATCCGCATTAAAAGAATAACCCGCACCAATTAAGCATCCGTTTTCATCTAAGTCCCCACCAATTGGTTCTTCACTTTCAACACAACCGAAAGTTAAAAAACTTGTTATTAACAAAACTAATAAAATAAATATTGTTTTCTTCAATTAATCACCAAAAGAAATATGTGATCACACATATAAATAAGTTTTGTAATTATTAGGAAAAAAACTAACAATCAAAAAATCAACTAAAAAAAATAAAAAACCAACAATCAAAATTAAAATAAAAAAAATATTATCAAAAAATTAAAATTAAAAAAAATTCAAAATTAAAAAAAATAAGTGGGGGGTAAAACCCCCCATTATATTTCTTCAAAAATTAATTATTTCTTTGCTTTCTTTGCTTTCTTTGCTGCCATTTAAATCACATCCTTAAAATGACTGCAGAATCAGTAAAAACCAGCAACAATAAAGTAGCTGATATAATGCCACGCATTAATCTTAATTCATACAAAGTAGTATAAAAATGTTTCTTAGAAAAAACATTTTATGAACGCTGTTAGCATTGAAAAAGAATTAAAACAAAATTCCAATAAAGAAAAGGCAATAATACTCCAAAGATTTTTCAAAACAAAAAAAGGAGAGTATGGGCAAAATGATATTTTTCTTGGAATAACAACACCAAAAATACGGGGAATAGCAAAAAAATATTTTGGAATAAGTTTAATTGAAGTACAAAAACTTTTACAAAACAAAATTCATGAGTGCAGGCAAATAGCTTTATTCATTTTAATAAAAAAATTTGAGAATGCTAAAAAACAAAATGTGAAAGAACAAGAAAAAATATTCAATTTTTATTTAAAAAATTCAGAAAATATTAATAATTGGGATTTAGTTGATGTTAGCGCACCAAAAATTGTTGGAGAATATTTAATAAAAAATAAAAGTGAAAGAAAAATTTTATTTGATTTAGCAAACACCAAAAAATCAAAAAATTCTTTTGATTGGTTGTGGAAAAAAAGGATTTCTATTGTTTCCACATTAACATTAATAAAAAATAATGAGTTTGAGGAAACAATTATTATTTCAGAAAGCTTTTTGAAAGAAAAACACGATTTGTTACACAAAGCAACGGGTTGGGTGCTAAGAGAAGTAGGAAAAAAAGATGAAAAAATATTAAAAAAGTTTTTAGAAAAAAATTGTAAAAAAATGCCAAGAACAATGTTAAGATACGCAATAGAAAAACTTAATGAAAAAGAAAGAAAATATTATTTGGGTTTAAAATGAGTAAACTAAAAAACAAAAACGTAAAAAAAGATTTTACTAGTGGTTCAATAACAAAAACAATTATTTTACTAGCTGTCCCACTAATCCTTTCAAATATTTTTATTACATTATATCAAATAATTGATACTTATTGGGTTGGCCAATTAGGAAAAGAAGCATTAGCAGGAGTCTCAATTAGTTTTCCAATACTATTTTTAATTAACTCAATAATAATGGGTTTGACTATTGCTGGAACAATTCTTGTTTCACAATACAAAGGCAAAAAAGATTCTAAGTCAATTGATTTTGTTGCAACACAAACAATTTTTTTGGTAACAATACTTTCTTTTATAATAACCCTAATTGGAATGTTTTTTTGTTCAACAATAATAGATTTTTTTGGTGTTGAAAGCATTGTTGCAAGCATTGCAACAGAATATTTGTTTATTTCTTTTATTGGAGTAATTTTTAACTTTTTATTTCTAGCTGTAACTTCTTTGTTACGAGGTATTGGAGAAGTAAAAATACCAATGTATATTATAATTGGAACTGTAACACTAAATTTTATTCTAGACCCAATATTTATCTTTGGTTTTGGAATAATTCCGGCTTTTGGAGTTAATGGCGCGGCCATGACAACAATTTTTACACAATTTTTATCAGCAATTCTCGCATTAATACTAATTTTTAGTGGAAAATTAGAAATTCATGTTAAATGGAGTTGTTTGAAACCAAATAAAGAAATGATTTTTAAATTATTTAAAATTGGTTTTCCCGCATCAATAGAATTTATTGCACGATCTTTATCAATGTTGTTAATGACTTATATTGTTGCTTTGTTTGGAACAATAGCAATAGCAAGCTTTGGTTTAGGCACAAGAATATTTTCTTTCATATTAATACCTTCCTTCGGTTTTTCTTTAGCAGTTAGCACTATCGTTGGACAAAATGTTGGCGCACAAAAAACATTGAGAATAAAAGAAACTATTAGAAAAGGAACAATAATTTCTTTTACAATATTAAGTGTGATTGCTTTCATTCTAACTATTTTTGCCGAACAAATAACTCTCTCGTTTATTCCAAACGAAACACTAATCCTAAAAGAAACTATTTTGTTATTACAATTAATGGCAACATCGTTCGCTTTAATGGGAATACAATTCACTCTTTTCGGTGCAATGAGAGGAGCAGGCGCAACAAAAAGAGTAATGGAATTATCAATAATACTAGGATTAATACAACTAATTAATGCTTTTGTTTTTTCAATTTGGTTTGGTTTAACAGGAATCTGGTTTTCTTACCCAATATCAATGATAATAGGAGTAATAATAACAATTATTTACTACAAAAAAATGAATTGGAAAAAAATTATTCTAACACATTAACAATAAAAACAATTTCTTTAAACAATAATATATGAACTCAACTACAATAAGTTATTGCTTAATTTTTTTAATGCTCATTATTTCAATAACCACTAGTTTACTTGTTTTTAATTTAGTTCCAGATACAATACCGAGTCATTGGAATACAGAAGGAAAAGTTGACGGTTACTCTTCAAAAGAATTAGGATTATTTTTAATGCCATTAATAACAATTTTAATTATTATTATAATTTTAATCATACCAAAAATTGACCCTAAAAAAAAGAATATTAAAAAATTTCAATTTTACTTTGATATTTTTGTTGTAACATTAACTGGTTTTTTATTATACTTGCATTTACTAACAATTTTTTATGCACTTGAATTAATAGAGAACATGATTTTAATGCTTTTACCAGCATTTGCTTTTTTATTTTTTGTTATTGGAATAATGGTTGAAAAATCAAAACAAAATTATTCAATTGGACTTAGAACACCTTGGACACTCGCAAATGAAAAAGTTTGGGAAAAAACTCATGAGAAAACAGGAAAATGGATTAAGCTAGCAAGTGCAATAATATTAATAGGAATATTTTTTCAAGGATTAGAAATATTTTTCATTCTAACACCAATAATAATTGTTTTTATAATAAGCACTATTTATTCATACTATTTGTTTTCAAAAACAAAAAATTAATTACAAAATAAAAAAATAATAAACCAAATCATCAAAAATAATTAACAACCAACAAACAAATTCAAAGATAATCAACGAAAAAACTAATTCAAAAAAAAACAAATCTGAAACTTAAAAAAAACAATGAAAAAGAAAAGTTGAAAAACTACAAAAAGTGATGCAAGATTACAACAAAACCGAAGTCAAACTGCAATCTCACATCAATAAGATATAGAACCAAAAAACTTTTAAAAGAATGTTTTTAGCTTTTCCAACAAAAAAAAGTAATTAAATAATTATTAAAACACAAAAAACCATTTTATTTACTCAGAATTAGTTTCTAAACACTATTTGACTTTTGAATAATAAACAAAAATTTTAGAAAAAATTTTTTTGAAAAGAATTATAAATAACAAAAACCTTGTTCTTAGTGGTGAGAAAAATGACTAGGTTTGATGTTATGATGGGAAAAAACAAGGAAAAAAAAGAGAAGAACAATTTAAAACTTATTCTTGATGAAGACGATGACATAATAAAGAGCATTGAACAAGGAATGAAAGAAAACAATGTTAAAAGCGCTGAAATAACATCAATTAATGGTAGTATAAAAAGAGGTTTAATTAACTCTATTGAAGAAGGAAAAAAAGAAATTGAAGAAATTGATTTGATAAAAGCAAGTGGAAAATTTAGTTTTGGTGGAGACGACCTATGGGGAAAAATGAACATTTTCACAGGAACAAAAAAACCCTTGTCGGGCCAACTACTAAAAGGTTATGCTAAACAAGGACTTGAAATAAGCCTAGAATACTAAAAAAAACTTTTTTTTGGTTTAGACAACAGCTTTATAAAAAATTACTCTACAAATATTTTTATAGGCAAAGATTTTTGTTTATTAATAGTATTTTGTAAATTACAAAGTAATTGGCAAATACTTTTGATCAAAACATTTTTAATACAAGTTTTAAATTCAACAGAATTTAAAAAGTGCTACCGAGCAAAGCGAGGTGCACAGATGGCCAACGAATCTTTTCGTTGCGAGGGTGGCTGAGCGGCTAAAGGCGGCGGATTGCTAATCCGTTTCCCGAAAGGGAGCACGAGTTCAAATCTCGTCCCTCGCGTAAAATTTTTTTCTAGCGCAAAAGTAACCAAAAAATTTTTATTTTCAGCGCAAATCAATGTTTAATTCAGACAAAATTATTGAAATTTGATTAAAGTTATTCAAATAGCCAATTTAAGTACTTTTAAGAAATGTTGCTATTTGCGCAAATCAATGTTTATTTTTTATAATTGCTGCGCAAATTAAATATGTTTATAAATATTTTAACACAAATAATAAATATGCATGAGATTAATCCACAAAAATTTTCAAAATCACAAACTGATTTAGCAGGAGTTACTTTATGTAACGTAACAACATCCAAAGAAGCAAAAGAAAAAGCATTAGAAATCTTGAGTAATTGGAGAGCCTCGCACAGTTATCCAATGCACATATTCAAAAAAAGACTCAAAAATTCTTCAGAAAAAATTGACAAAAATGCTCTTTCTTCACAAAGACTAAAAAGAGTATCCTCAATCATAAAAAAACTTCAAAGAAAATACGATGGAAAAAAAGCAACAATGAAATTAACACAAATGCAAGACATAGCAGGATGCAGAGCAATACTATCAAATGTTAAACTAGCAAGACAATTACACCAAGAATATTATATTTCAGGAAGTTTGAAACACAAAAAAATAAACGAAAAAGATTATATTACTAATCCAAAAGAAGATGGTTATAGGAGCATACACATAGTTTATAGATTTAAAAGTGACAAAAAAAAAGACATTTACAATGACCTGTTAATTGAAATTCAAATAAGATCAAAATTACAACACGTTTGGGCAACAGCAGTTGAAACAGCAGGGTTTTTTACAGGGCAAGCAATAAAATCAAACGAAGGCGAAAAAGAATGGAAAGAATTCTTTAAACTAGTAAGCTCAGCCTTCGCAAAAATGGAGAAATGCCCAATAGTTCCAAACACCCTAAATAATGAAAACGAATTACGAAAAGCAATTATTGAAAAAGAAAATGAATTACAAGTAATAAAAAAAATGGAAAACTGGGCAAAATCAATAAAATTTTTTGAAGAATTAAAAAGCAAAAAAAATGCACAATTCTTTCTACTAGAACTTGACACAATACAAGAAAAATTAATAATCACTTCATATTCAAACTTACAAGAAGAACAAGCATTAAAAGAATATACAAGAATAGAAAAAAACATTTACGGGAAAAAAGAATATGATGTTGTGTTAGTGGGTGCCGACACAACAACAGACCTAAAAAAAGCATACCCTAACTATTTTCTTGACACAAAAGAATTCATAAAACAACTAAACAAATTCTTAAACCTAGAAAAATAACTTTTTGATTAAAAAAAATAAAAATTTTAAAACATAGTGTTTATCAACATGTTTTTATTAAATTAACCAATAATTTCATTTAATTTAATCCGCGCTTTGAACTTTTGGCACAAGCACTTGTTTCGCGTTATTACTTGTGCGTTACACGGACATAATAATAGCCATTAAATAATTTTTTTTAATTATTTAATTAATTTTAAAAACTATTCATTGTAATGAGTTCATATGGATTATAAGATTGGTGGGGCCACTTATGGTAAACTGCCTTTTGAACCACAAATAAAAAATATTATTAAAGTTGGATTCGATTTTGTTGAAATAGATTTGACTTCTCCACAAGAACCTAACCAAAAATTAGAGTTAGAATTAAACAAAATAAAAATGCCTATTCTAGTTGCACACTTGCCTGAAATTAATTATGAAAAAGAAGATGTTGAAAAATGTAAAAAGTTTATAGAAATGTTTTCAAAAAAAGGAGTTAATTTGTTCGTATTCCATTTTCATACCCCAACAATGAAATTAGAAGAAAAATTTGATTTAAAAATAAAGGTTTTGAATGAACTAGCAGATTTTTCAAAAAATTGTAATTCAAAATTAATGTTTGAGAATACTGAAGAAAGTATTGAACTAATTGAAAAAATTTTCCAATTAGTCCCTAATTTATTTTTTTGTTTAGATATTGGACACGCAAATCTTTTCGGAGAAAATAAATCAATAAAGTTAATTGAAAAATTTGGTAAAAAGTTAGTTCATATTCACGCGCACGATAATTTTGGTGGAAATGGAGAAAAATTTGATTTACACTTACCTATTGGTTTAGGCAACATTGATTTTCAAAAAATATTTTCCAAATTAAAAGAAATAAATTATTCTGGTAATATTACAATGGAAGTTTATTCACCAGACCTAAATTATAGAAAAATTAGTTTAAAAAAATTAGAACAAATAATCAGTTAAAAAAAATACGTGCTATTAATTAAATTAACATTATTACACTATTAAAAATACTCTTGTTTGCCTACTTTTAATAGTCAAGCAGACAAATAAACCATTGATAATTGTTTTAACCTTTCAATGCTTTGTTTTACTTCTTGTTCAGAAAGATTTAATTTTTTACTTAACAAAGGAACAAGGGTTAATGCAAAATCATAATCTTTTTGAGTAGTTTTTTTAGTTGGCCGCAAACCACTTTTTGTTTTTGAACGAGAATAATTATTCTTAAATTCTTTTTTCATTTCTTTGTCAATAATATTCAACAATAAATTATCCACAAAAGCTTTTCTTCTTGAAAGAGGGTTTGTTTTAATTGTTATTAAATTCATTTGTTTTTTTGTTGGCGCAGCTCTTTGAAAAACAATATTTTCTGAATCACTACCCTGTTTTTTTCTAAGAGTATCCATTGCACTTATAACATCAACAGAAAAATTTGATAAAACAAATTCAGCATCATAAATTTTGGCTACTTTTTGAGAAACTCTTTTTAATAAATCATTTCTCGCAAGATTTTGATTTGAGAAAACTATTTTAGAACCATTTTTATTAAGCATGCTCCTGGAAAGAGCATAAGTTAAACCACCTTGTTCAACTAATGGAAAAGGTTCAAAAGAAAAACTCCAATTGTATTTTTTAGCACGAACAGGAATTATTTCAGCAGGAATTGTTTTTGTTTTTGCACCTGAAACAGTTCTAGAAAATCGTTCCGTGTAATCTCTTGACAAATCAGTAAAAGTTATCTTTGCCAAGGGCATCAAGTATTTAGCCCAATCACCAAAATAACCTGCAAAAACAAGAACTTTTTCTCCTTTTTTTATTCCCATTCTTTTTGAAATTCTGAAAGAAGTTGGCGAAAAATCTTGTGAACCAAATAGATTTACTTTCCAAGGTTTAATTCTTTTTTTTAAATGAGCTCTCAAACGAAAAAAACTAATTGGCATAATAAAATAATATAGCAATTAATTAAAAAATAGATTCAAAAAAAGTATTTCTAAAAACACAACAAAAAAAATTCAAAGTGAATTACCACACCCTAAAGGGTGTGGCTTCTTTATGATGCGCGTTTAGTACGC
>CAZUCF010000009.1:0-17996 GCA_964619405.1 uncultured archaeon
AGAAGGGCAACCTTCTATTTATCTCTATTTATAAAGGATTTCTACAGAGCCGATTAAAGATTTAACAATTTTAAAAAAACATTTTTTACAAAATTTTTAATTAGTTAAAAAAAATATTCGAATTAAAAGATTAAAACTTTTTAAAACAAAATATAATTTTAATTAAAAAATAAGCATCATCTAGCTAAAAGCGAAGATGGTGCGCGTGTTGACGGAGCAAGCCGTCATGGCAAAGGAGGGAAGAATACCTTATTTTGTACTAATTGGGTGTTGACGCACAAATAGAACGCTCCTTCCGGAACGAATTCTTTTAAGGTATCCTTCTCTCACAAGATTACTTAGCCTTTGTGAGGCCGCATTCGATTTCTTATAAGATAGGCGTGTTTTGACATCCTCTGCTGAAACCTGACCAACTTCATTTACTAATTGCATTATGTGTTGATCTGGTTCCGAAAGGATTGATTCCTCTAAATTTGTGTGGGAGTTAGAGGAGCTTGCTAGAATGATTTCTTGTATTTTTTGGAATTTTTCTTCCAATCTTCTAAGTATTGTATTAGTTTCTTCTCTTTCTTTGCTTAACTTGTATAAGAGTGCAGCCAAGAAAGCTGGGTTACTTGACTCTTTCATAATTTCTTGCAAATCAATGCTCAAATTGTTAAACTCTGGAGATATACGCTTTACCGCGTCAAGGTCAGTTAACAATTTTTGTGCATCAAATTGGCTTTTTGAATCATGATAAGTCATAGTATATCATGATAGTATCATGATATATAAATACTTTTCGCATTAAGAAAAAGAAACTATTATAATTTATTAAATACAAAATTCAAACCAAACAAATTATCTACTCTTTTATCTTCCACTTTTGTAAAGCTTCTTTTAATTCAATATGCGTTTTAGCGTATTCTTTTGCTTCTAAACCAAGCATTTCTGCTTCAACAGCTTGTCTTGCTGCTTTTGCACCCGCAATAGTTCCTTTTGGGTGCCCATGTATCCCACCACCAAATTGTATTACAATATCTCTCCCAAGAGAATGAATCAATGGTTTTACATTAACAGGCGACAAACCACCCGAACAAACAGCCATTACAGGCCTTAATTTCAACCAGTTTTCTTGTAACCTGTGTCTAAAAATGTCTTCTGATACAACAGGCTGTTCAATAACTTCTCCAATATAAGAAGTATCTTGTTTTGTGTCACTCATTCGCCCCGAAAAACCACCTACTTGTAATTGGTCAATACCAATAAGCCTACACAATTTTGCAATAACAAGCATTGAAATACCATGTTTTTGGTTTCGTGTAAAAGTAGCGTGCATTGCTCTGTGCCCATGCAAAATAACCCTAAAATCTTGGTCTTTTAGAGCTTGAACAGCAGACCACCCAACAGTAAGAAAATCAACCATCACAAATTCCCCACCATTTTGCATTACATGTTCTACTCGCCTAACCATTTCAGGGTAAGGAGCAGTAACATTCGGCAAATACGCTTTTTTTTCACTAGTCTCTTTCTCAGCTTTATCCCTTGCTTTTAATGTTAAACGAACTCTCTTCTCAAAATTATTATAAGACATTGATGTTAAATTCTCATCATCCGAAACATAATCACAACCACCAAGCCAAGAATCAAAAGCAACTTTTGAGTGTTGTAACTCATTCAAACCAATTTTTGGTTTAACAACAGCACCAATCAATGGCCTATGCTTTACATTCATTTCTTTTCTTATGCCGTCAATACCATACATTGGACCAGAATAATGTTTTATAAAAGACTCTGGAAAATTAATATCAATTAACCTAATGTTTTGTAAGTCACTCATACCAAAAATATTTCCGGCAACCGCTGAAATAATTTGGGGCATATTATGTTCTTCAAACAAATACTTTGAATAAGCTATCTTGAAAATCTTTTTTTTTGAATCCAAGAAAAAAACTTTTGGAGATAATTTTGTAAACAAATCATGCGACAAATTTTCTATGTCAGTCCAAGTACCAATACTTGATTCCGAAGCAACTTTTTTTACAGCACTCTCAAAAGAAATTCCTTTTGTGGGCTCAACAAAAAACACGCAAACTAATTCATCCTTACTTGGAACATAATTTGTGTCAATGTAACCATTACTCTCAATAACCCTTTTATTCATACCAACCACAAAACACACTAAAATAGGTTTTAGTAATTTAAATACTTATTGGTGATAAAAAAATAAAAGTTTGAGAGCAAATGCTCTCAAAAAAAATTATTTCAAATTACTTTTTTAATTTGATTGCGATAGCTGAAACCTTTAATGGTTTACCATCTTCGGTAACAACTTCTTCTGTTGAAATATCAATACTAACTAGTTTTATTTCTTGTGATTTGTTTCTAACAATTTCTGCTACATCAACTGCTCTTGAAATTGATTTTCCCCTTGCTTTCACAATCACTTCTTTTGCACCCTCGCTCATTTGTGTTATTACTGCTAACACGTAAGCCATTACTCCTTTTTTTCCAACGAAAACAAAGTTTTCCTTACTTACTTGTTTTTCTTCTTTAGCCATTTTTGATTCCTCCAAGAAATTAATTAAACAAATCAAATAGTAAAATATTTTTAAAGAGAGACTATTAAAATAAAAAATTAAAAAAAAAAGAATTGAAGTAACTAACTGTTACCCCAATTTATTTTAAATACTTTATAGTATTAGTTAAGATTCCAGGAGTATAACCAGGATCATAGTTGAAATATATTACTGTTCCGAAAGGAAAACTCTTTTTCTCTAATATTGCTGGATAAGTCATTGGTGTTCCTTCAGATTGAACATACGCAATTGTTTTTGCACCCTCATTAGCTTGAATAGCAAACGTTCTTAATTGATAAGGAGCAACTCCCTCAGGAGGAGTTAACTCTATTCCAAGCATTATTGGGTGATCATATACTTGCCTTCTTATTCTACCCGCAATATTTATTTCTTGTCCCTCGCCACAAGTAGGAACATTTGTTGGACCCAAAACACATTCCATTGGCATTATTTCACCAAAAGTTGCTTTCCAGCCAACTACATCAGTCGCAACAGAACCACCTAAACCTATACTCTGATAAATTCCTGAGTTCTTTACAACTATTAATTTTCCACCTTTATTAACATAATTTTTAATGGCTTCTCCGAGAGAAACAGAAACACTCTTATCAGACAAACTTTGGTCCAATATAACTATATCATATTGTGAGAGTTCTTCAGATGCGGCATTACCAAATGTCCGAGCATCCCTTATCCTATAAGTTAACATATAAGATAAATTATCTAAAACCACTTTTTCTCCCAAACTTGGTTCGCCAATAAACAATAATTGTACTTGCGAACTTCCCTTTGGAAGATACGGAATATCTACTACTCCAAAATAATTCAAAGAAGCAATTCCAATTATTACTAATAATATTAAAGGAATTAATCCTTCTAAATTAAACCTAGGTAATCCACCACCCATTGGTGCGGGATCTGCCCCTCCAGCTTCATCATACATTCCATTTCACTCCCATCAATTAATATGTTAATATATTGTCTTTATGTATTTATAATAATTTCCTTTAAATACATTTGAAAAAATAATGCAATTGAGCTTAATAAACTTAACTCTTTTAAAAAATCAAAAGAATAATATTCATTATAAAAAATTTGTTTAAGAACAAATTATTGTAACAATAAAATTGCCGCATCAAACTTTGGTTTTATTAATTTTTTTGAAAAATCAAAATGAAGCTTGTTCCATTTTCGTTCCAACTTTTCTATAACAACTTTTTTTGCTTGACCCTGATCCAAATTTTCATAAACAAAAGCAGCTTTAAAAATTCCAGAAACATTATCAAAAGCACTTAACGCGTCAGCATCAGAAATTATTTTTTCTTCAATGCTTTCTCTTTCATTATCAATTGAACCCCTGTGATTCAAAATACATTTTTTTACTAACTCAATTTTTTCTAACGGATAATTCAATTCTTTTAATTTTTTTTCAGCAATTTTTGCACCAGTAATATGATGATTTTTTCTCCCAATTTTTATTGAACCAATATCGTGTAACCATGCAGAAATAATTATTACTTCTTTATCACCACCTAACTCGTTTGATAACTCAATAGCATATTTAACAACTGGGGTAAAATGAAAAACGAATGGTTCAAAACCATACTTGCTACTTGATTTCTTACATTCTTTTTCAACAAAAATTTTGACTTCATCAACAACATTCATAAAATGATTTTGCTACAAACCCAATAAAAAACTTATCAAAAAAAAATTATTCAAAAAAAAGCATTTCAAAAAGAAAAATAATATTATAAAAAAATAATTATAACAACAAAACAAAAATAATAAAAATAATTATAACAACAAAAAAAAAATAATAAAAATAATTATAACAACAAAAAAAAATAATAAAAATAATTATAACAACAAAACAAAAATAATAAAAATACTTATAAAAAAAATTCAAATAAAAAAACATACTAACAAAAAAAATATTAAAACAAATAAATTTTTTATAAAATAATACAAAAAAATTCAAACAAAAAAAATTCAAACAAAAAAATATATCAACAAAAAAAATATTTAAAACTATTTTCCTAACATTCCATAAAACATTTGTTTCAATAATAATACACAAGCGTTTGGAGTATTATTATCCTTACAATAATATTCTAAAGGATAAGCATAGTAAGCTACTCTTTCACCCATACCAGAAGTAACTATTATTGGCAAAAATCTTTGTAATTGTATGTTTTCACCTTGTTTAACAGAACCCTGATCCAATGATAAAACAATATTACTATTTGATACATTTGGTAATTGTGAAACAATAGCAAAATCTCTTTCAGGACTTATTCTTAATTCCATAGCAGGAGTCAAACCATATATTAAAGGATGCGAACCAGTTACCTCGGTTTTTATTATTCCAGGAGAAAAATTATTTTGAGAACAATTTGTTAAAGAACAATAATTACCCAAATATTTTAAACCAAGGAACTCGTCAAAATTTAACATATAATTTCCTGTTGATTCTACTCTCACCCAAGGATTACTAACAAAATTCTTTAAAGTATTAATATCAGAAATGTTTTGTACTTCGTTTGAACCCTTAACAATTCCTGAATCACCAACCCAAATTAATCTACCACCATTAACATTAACATAATCCATGAACATTTCGAGTTGCTCATAAGAAATCATTTTTGATTTCTCAACAATAACTAATTTGTATCGTTGAAGATTACCCGAAGAAATTCTGTCAATGTGCAAGGTATCAACAGCATTAATACCAACTTTTGTTGGATCAACTAACAACAATTTTAATTCATCAGGGTTACCTAAACCCTCGTCACCAAAAACAATTAGGACTCTGGGGGCACCCATAACTGTTTCATAAATATCACACCAAAAAGGAATGCTACTACATTTAACTGTACCAGACCAAGTTAAAAAAAATAATAAGACTAAAACTAATATAATAACACCAATAAGCTTGAAACCAATGTCAACAATGTTAATATTATCAAAATTCATCTTTAAGCAACCCTTTAAAAACTTCCTTTTTCTATTATAATTATTAACTTGTAATATTTAATAATGGTGGTTTAATGGTAAAATTTATAAAAAACAAAGCACAGAACTCTGGGCCGAGCTCAGCAATAGGAATAACAAGGTTTTTTGATGCTGAGAGCAAGAGTCCAAAAATAAGTCCTTATTTTGTTATTGGTGTTGCAATAATAGTAATAATAGTAATGCTTGTTTTGAGAATGTTTATTCAAGCATAAAACAAAAATTCACTTCTTAACAAAAATACTTTATTTTTAATTATAATTAGATTACTTTTTATTTTAAATAAATTTTTTTTAAACTAAATTTAATATTATTTCTTGAATTTGGCATTTTATAATATTTTTAAATTAAATTACTTTTTTGTTAATACAATGATTTATTCTTTGCTTTAAAAAAATTATTTTTCAATTTCAATAAAAAATTCTCTTTCAACAAGCAATTGTTTTTTTTCAGAATTAATTTTCTTTAAAACAGTTGATGTTTTTTCTTCTATAATTTTTTTGTTTTTCTCTAAAAATTTTTCATCATTTGAATCAATTAACAAACTAATTTTTTGCCCTGTTTTCAAACCAGCTTTTTTTCTCGCATCCTGAATTTGTCTTAACAATTCGCTAATCTCCCATTCTTCCTTCATTTCTTTTGAAACATTTGTTTTCAAAAAAACTTTTCCACAACTAAACTCTTTTGAAACAAAATTATCATTTTCTTTAAAAGAATCCATAAAAGAAACTTTTTTCACGTTCAACATTGTTCCTAAAACATTTTCAAAATTATTTATTTTTTCTTTTGACACAATAATTAATTCATCTAAAACCCATCTCAATCTTATTTTTTCTTGTGAACGAACTGCTAAACCAGTTCTAGCAATCTCTTCAACCAAAGAAAACTCTTTTTCCAAATCATTATTTGAAAAATTTGAAACATCTCTAAAATTTAGCACGTGAACAGAACTCTTGTTAAAAAAATTGTAATAATAATCAGCTGCGTGCGGAGCAACAGGCGCAATTAATCTTAACAAAGAATCAATTACAATAGAAATTGTTTTCCCAACTTGTTCTGAACTAATTCTCTTTCTTATTAATTGTAAATAAGTTCTTGAAAAATCTTTGTCCACAAAATCCATTATTAATGAAACAGATTTATAGAATTCATAATTATTATAAGCATTTAAAACATTTGAATAAAGGTTACCAATTCTTGAAAGAATCCAATTATCTTCAGGCAACAAATCATTTAAATCATTATTTGAAAAATTAATTGAAGCATAAAGATTAACATAATTCAAAGAATTACTTAAAGTGTTAAAAAAATTTCTCATATCAGCAACGCCTTGCACATCAAATTTGAAATCAGAACCCTTGCTCTGTGACAACAAATAAGTCCTCAAATAATCCCTATTATATTTTTCAATCATATCATTTGGATTAACCGCATTACCTTTACTTTTAGACATTTTTTTGTGACCTAAATCACGAACCATTCCATGAACAGAAATTGCTTTGTAAGGAAGTTTGTCAAAACAAATTGTTGAAAGAATCATTTGAGAATTCCACCAACCCCTAACTTGTTCAGTCATCTCAATGTTTAAATCAGCTGGCCAAAATTCTTTAAACAAATCATTTCTTTTTGGAAAACCAAGGTTAGCCCAACTCGTTACTCCTGAATCAAACCAAACATCCAATACTTCTGGAACACGAGTCATTTCTTTTCCACACTTGCATTTCATTTTAATTTTGTCAATAAAAGGCCTGTGTAATTCAACTTCTTTTTCTAAATTAGCTTCTTTTTTTAGTTCTTCTATTGAACCAATAACTTTTTTTTCACCACACTCACAAACCCAAATCGGTAATGGTGTTCCCCAGTATCTTGCTCTTGATACCGGCCAATCATTCAAATTTTCAATCCAATTTCGCATACGATCTTTCATCCAAATTGGAACCCAATTTACTTTTTCATTATCTTTTAACATTTGTTCTCTTATTTCTGAAACTTTTAAAAACCATTGTGGAACAGAAACCATTAATAATGCTGAATCACACCTCCAACAAAAAGGATAATCATGTGTGTAAGGGTGCTTGTAAGGAATCATCCCTCTTTCTTCTAATTCAGAAACTATTTCTTCATTTACTTCTTTTGCTTTTCTTCCAACATACTTTGAAACACTTTCATTAAATCTTCCATCTACGCCAACAGGACTAACAGCAGGCAAACCAGATTTTAATCCAGCTTCAAAATCTTCTTTTCCATGACCTGGCGCAGTGTGAACTAAACCAGAACCCTCTTCTAAATTAACATACCGATCATTTGTAACAACCCTAAACCCTTTTTCTTTTTCTTCATTAGTTGTTACTACTGGGTAAAGTGGCTCATATTTCATTCCTTCTAAATCTTTTCCAGTAACCGTTTTTTCTATTGTATAACCAGCTTCAAAAGTCTTCATTAACTCTTCAACTTTTTCTTTTGCAATAACCCATGTTTCACCATTACTCATTCTAACAAAAGAATATTCAAATTTAGGGTGAACCATTACCCCAATATTACCTGGCAGAGTCCAAGGAGTTGTTGTCCAACCAAGCAAAAAAGTCTTTTCTTCATTAACAATTTTAAATTTAATAAAAATCGCTGTGTCAGTTGCTTTTTTATATTCTATTTCATTAAAAGCAACAGCTGTCGCACAATGCGGACAAATATGAACAGGATATTTTCCTAAATACAACAATTTTTTTTCATCAGCTTTTTTAAAAGCAAACCAAATAGCCTCAATAAAATCATTTGACAAAGTCAAATAAGGATCAGAATAAGGCATCCAATCACCCAAATTATCAAACTCAACAGCCATTGTTTCAACAAATTCTGTTGCAAATTTTCTGCATTCCTTAACAAAATTTTCTATACCAAATTTTTCAATATCTTCTTTTGAATCAAAACCAAGTTTTTTCTCAACCTTGTTTTCAATTGGCAAACCATGCGTATCAAAACCAGGTCTGTCAAAAACTTTTTTGCCTTGCATTCGTTGACTCCTAATAGCACAATCCTTCATTATTTTGTTCAAAGCAGTGCCCAAGTGAATGTGCCCAGTAGCATAAGGAGGGCCATCCATAAAATAAAAAGGTGTTTTTGATTTAGAATTTTTTTCAAAAACCTTTTCTTTTATCTTTTCTTTTTCCCAAAAAATTCTGATTTCTTCTTCAGACTCTTTTGAAAAAGGTTTTAATATTTCTTTCATAACAATCAACAATATTATTCTAACAATAATAATTATACTGAATTCCTTAAATTATAATAAAATCATAACTTTTAATTTTTAAAAAAATTATTTTATTTTTATCACTAAAACAATTTTATTAATATTAATTTATAGTGGGCACTGGCGGATTCGAACCGCCGACCGATAGTGTATAAGACTATTGCTCCACCACTAAGCTAAGCGCCCATTACCCAATATTTTATAAAGAAATTTAGAAAAAGAAGAATTTAAAAGTAATACCTTTTGCAATTAAATTCAATTATAATAAATAAAGTAAAAAAAAGTATTTTTTATTTTTTACCAGTTTTCTTGAACTCTTTTATGATACCTTTTGCCTCATCTTTTAATGCTAAACCAAAACCAATTCCAATCATTATGCTTGTAGCTAAAACGAAACCAGTTAAAGATATTAGGAAAGCAAATTCTAACAACATTGTTGGCAAACCAAGAATATTTATTGCCATTACAACTGCAATATAAACAATCATTAATTCTAAAATCAAACCAAAAATTTTTTTTAGCGAATGAGTAGTTGTCTCAATAGCATTTCTAACAAACCTACCAATAATCATCCCAGCTATTACAACACCTATTGCCACAATTAATAATAAAGCGTATTGAATCCAAAAACCAAGCACATCATTCAATGTAACCAAATTAACTAGTTCAACAGCTTGTTTCAAAAAAATAAAGAAAATATACCATTTTGCAATCGTTCCAATAACCTCTGAAAAACTTTTGTTACCAATTGCTGCTAAAAGACTTTGTTGTTCAAACCACTCATCAACACCCATACTACCAAGCAATTTTGAAATAAATATTTTTGCAAGCAATCCAAGCAAATAACCAGCGACAATAAAAACTATTGCAAGCAATAATACTGGCACGAGCGCAATAAAAGAAACACTCAAAGAATTAATTATATCAATCATAACAATAAAGTAAATATATTTAAACTATTTAAATATTTCTCTGCGAAGAAAATAATAATTTAATCAAAAAAATTAATATTAAAAAAATAATTCAAAAAAACAAAAAAATAAACAAAAAAAATAATTCAAAAAACAAAACAAAAAAATAAATAAAAAATACAAAAAAGTAATTCAAAAAAATAATAAAAGTTAAATTAATAATTCTAAAAAATATTTGGTTAATTTAATTCATTTTAGAATTTAGTATTTTAATTAATAATTTTTTTAAAATCAGAAATTAAATTTAAATATTAATTATTTTTTCTACTTCGTTTATTGCTGTTTTCAAAACATCATTAATTATAACAAAATTAAATTCTTTTTCTCTTTTCAACTCGTCTTGTATTTCACCAATTCTTTTTTTTATTAATTCTTTCTCATCCCCTCTTTTTTTTAAACGATTTTCTAATTCTTTCACTGAAGGAGCTTTAACAAAAATAAGGATAGCATTAGGAAAAACTTTTTTTAATGTTAAAGCACCTTTTGTTTCAACAACAAACAAAACATTTTTTTTGTTAGAAAGAATTTTTTCAACATCTTTTTTTCTTGAACCATAATAATTACCAGAATATTTTTCATACTCAGCCATCAAACCGTTTTCAATATTTTTCTCAAACTCTTTTTTTGACAAGAAAAAATAATCTTTACCATTTTTTTCTCCTTTCCTTGGTTTTCTTGTAGTACAAGTAACAACTTTTTCTAAATTCTTGTTTTGTTTTAACAACGCGTAAGCAATAGTAGTTTTCCCCGAACCAGAATGACCTGAAACAACAATTATTTTTGACATGAAATAATTATGTTAAAAGAGAATAAAAAGTTATCAATTAATTGCTAACAAAAAATAAACAATATTAACAAACAAAAACAATATTTCGCAAACAAAAACAATACTTCAAAAATTAAAAAAAATTTAAAAACAAAAAAATGATTCAGACTTTTATTAAAAAAAATTAAAAAAAAGAAATGAATAAAAATTTATAAGACATTTAATTAAATTAAATGTCTTGATGTTTTCCAGCGCTGCCTGACGGAACGGGTATTACATTCCCATTCCACTCATATCCATTCCATTAGGAGGCATTTGGCCTGCGTGTGATTTGCTTGAGCCTAATATTATGTCGTCTATTCTTAGAATCATTTCTGCTACTTCTGAAGCAGAGTTAATTGCTTGTATTTTTACTTGTAATGGTTCTAACACTCTAGAATTTTTCATGTCAGTTATTTTTCCATTGTAAACATTTACTCCAAAGTATTTACCATCTTTTTTAGAGTGCTTGCTTCTCAAATCAACAAGAGCGTCTATTGGATCCAAGCCAGCTGTTTCTGCTAGTGTTCTTGGAATTATTTCTAATGCTTCAGCAAAAGCTTCTATTGCTAATTGCTCTCTCCCACCAATAGTTTTTGCGTAGTCTCTTAGTTTTACTGCAACACTCATCTCGCACGATCCTGCACCAACAAGAATTTTTCCTGTTTTGATTGAAGAACTAACTGCTCCAATTGAATCAACTAATGCTCTTTCTGCTTCGTCAACAATGTGCTCTGTTCCACCCCTTATAAGAATTGAAACACTTTTTGGGTTCTTGCATTCTTCAACGAAAACCATTGCGTCACCAGAAACTTTTTTTTCAAAAACTTTTCCAGCAAAACCCAAATCCTTTGATGACAATTCTTTTATTGTTGTAACAATTGTTGCTCCAGTTGCTCTTGCAAGAGCATCCATGTCAGATTTTTTTACTCTTCTCACAGCAATAATTTTTTCTTTTGCTAAATAGTGTTGTGCTAAATCATCAATACCTTTTTGTGTTATTACTACGCTTGCACCAGAATTTTTTATCTTGTTAACCATTTCAATTAATTGTTTTTCTTCTTGGTCAATAAATGCTTGTAATTCATCAGGAGTAGATATTTGTATTTTTGTATCATTCTCAGGTTCTTTTATTTCTAATGCTAAATCAAGCAAAGCTATTTTTGCGTTAACAATATTTTTTGGCATCCCAGAGTGAACTATTTCTTTGTCAATAACTATTCCTGAAATTAGTTGAGTGTCTTTTAAAGAACCACCCGTTTTCTTTTCCAATTTTATATTATCTTGATTAACAATTAATTTGTTTTCCTCGTTGTCAACAACATTTGTAATTGCTTTTACAACTATGTCAGACAATTCTTCAGCACTCTCAGCTGCTTTCCCAGTCATTGAAGTGTAAGCAATTGTTTTCAAATTTTTTTTGTCTTTAAAATCAATTGGTTCGGCAACATCCTCATAAAATTGTTTAGCTTTTTCTGCTGCTAGCCTATAACCCTTAACAATCAAGCTAGGATGAATTGAGTCTTCTAGTAATTTCTCTGCTTTCTCCATTAATGTTCCTGCGATAACAACTGCAGTAGTTGTACCATCACCAACTTCCTTGTCCTGTGTTTTTGCAACATCAACCATCATTTTTCCAATAGGGTGTTCAATCGCCATTTCTGATAGGATTGTTGCACCATCATTAGAAATTATTACGTCTCCCAAATCATCAACAATCATTTTGTCCATTCCCTTAGGACCAAGAGTTGACTTTACTGCTTGAGCCACTGCTCTCGCAACCAAAATATTTACTCTTTGAGCATCCCTGCCCCTAGTTCTCTTTGTTCCCTCACTCATAAACGCATTATCTTGTTGTTGTTCAACCATACCAATCACTCCATTAACATTATTAAAATAAGTAATAATAATGAATTTATTCCAAAAAAAAGAATATAAATCTTATTGTGTAAACAAAAAAACAAAAAAAAAGATATTGTGTTAAAAAAACTATACAAAACTAATTTAATCCCAAAAAACATTAATTGTTAATGAATTATAATAAAATTAAAAAAATTGCTAAGGGTTGGTCATCATACATTTGGAAAATAAAATGTATTAGTGGAAAAAACAAGGGAAAAATATTTGTTTTAAAAGAAGTTAGAGAAAAGAGTAATAGAAGAAACCTTGCTGAGAGAGAAGGAGTAATGCTTGCAAAAGCAAATAGTGTTGGTGTTGGCCCAAAATTAATTGAAACTAATTTTAAAAAAAATTTTGTTGTAATGGAGTTTGTTAAAGGAGAAAAGTTTTTGGATTTTGTTTTAAGTAAAGAATTTGATAGTACAAGCAAAAAAGTTTTTTGTGATTTTGTTAAAGAATTGTATTGGCAGTGCATGTTGTTAGACAAAATTGGTTTAACTCATTCACAATTACAAGTTGGAAAAAATATTCTTGTAAAAAAACAAGGTGAAAAATTATTACCAATAATAATTGATTTTGAAAAATCTTCTATTAGGAATGATGGTAAAGAAAAAAATGTTGGGCAAATAGAATCTTTTTTGTTTTATAACCCAAATGGTTTTGTTGCAAAAAAAGTTAGGGAAAAATTAAATTTAAAATTAAACCCCACTACAGAGCCATTAAAAATGGCTCATGAGTAAATCGGCGCCGCCTGACGAAACGGGCGTTGCAAAAAAAGTTAGGGAAAAATTGGATTTAGAATTTTAATTATTTTACAAACTCAACGTTTGGGATATTTTCAAATTGTTTATCTCCTGTCAAAAATTTTATTCCCAAATCAAGTGAAAGTTGATAACCAATAGTATCAACATATGAAAGCTTTTGTTTTTTATGTTTAAATCTAAAAAGCATTGCTTTTTTTAGAGTTGAATCATCTATTTCAACACACTTATCAATTAAAAATGCAAAATAACGATCGGCGAGTCCAATGTTAGATTCCAAGAGAGTTGAATAATATAATTCCATTAAGTTTAGCTTTGTGACTAGTATGTTATTATTTTTGAAGTATTTTTGATATTTTTTATTACCATGAAAAAATTCAACTAGCGCATAAGAATCTGCAAAAAAGGTTTTCAATAATCCCACCCTTCTCGCATTTCATCTTTTATTTGTTGAGCAGTTTTATTTGTTTTGAATGTATTAAAAAGACTATCCCAAGTATCAACTTTTTTTAATTCTATAATTAATTTGTCATTTGGATTTAATTTATTTTTTTCAACTAATTCATTAGGTAAAGTAACACCCAAACTATTCCCCCATTTTCTAATTATAACAACAGCTTCACTCAATTATACCACTAATATAATTATATTTTTAGTTATATTTAAACTTTTCTTAAGCGTTATGCCTAACACGGATTAAAAAAACAAAAAAAAGTAGAACATTAAATACATAAACAATAATTGAAAATAATGTTCAAGCAAAATTATTTTACAAAATTAATGAAATTAATCACATCTTAAACTTTCTTTCAACTTCGCTTGTCAGTATGTCACAAGCAGTAACAATTGATTGCATTTGTTGTATTATTCTCTCTTTTTCTAATTCTATTTCAGAAATTGCTTCGTAAGGTTCTATCGCATCCTTGAACATTGATCTATCAATATAAGGGTAAGGAAAAGAATCCATTTTTTTTGAAACATTTGAAACAATTCTTCCAAGCCAAACATTTAAACCACGCTTTACTGGCCCTTTAATTGTTTTTCCTTCGTCCAAGTTAGAACGCAATTTGTTTGTTATAGTTGCTTTTGGAAAAGGAAGTTTTTCTTCTTCCAAGCTTAGATTAACAGCTGTTTTTTTGTCAGTTGAATCAATTTTTGTTATTAGCGAATTACAATCTTCTTTTATTTTTGAAATATGTTTTTTCAAATCCTCTCTTTGCTTGTTAATATCTTGTATTTCTTCATAAGGTGCAACAGCATCTTTTAGCATATCATAATTAACAAAAGTGTATGGTTGTGAATTCATTTTCCCAGCTATTTTTGATATAAGATCAGCAACCCACAAATTCATCTCGTCTTTTACAGTACCCTTTATTTGCTTTCCTTGAGTAATATTTTTTCTAACCAAATTTGTTATTGTTGCCCTTGGGAAAGGCAATTTATCATCATTTAACAAATCTTCAGACTCTGATAAATCTTCTTCTTTTTCAATTAAATCCTCGTTTTTTTCATCTTGAGCCACATTTATTTCATCATCTTCCATAAAAAATCACCTTTTTGACATGCTAATAATAGATTTTTCATACATACAGAATAAAAAGGAATTGGTTTTTATGAATTAATTTTTAACCAATTATTGAAGCAAACATCAAAGTAATGCTAGCTAATATCAATATAGAAATCATTATCATTTGAGAAGAATCAATATTTTGAAAAGTTAATGAGAATAATATTAATGAAAATAATAAAAGAAAGCCACCCAAACCAAGCATCATATAAGAGAAAAACATTGATTTTTTTCTAAATTTATGCACTTTTAATTGTTCTATATCTAATTCCATTTGAGCAATTTTTTGATTTATAGAATCCAAAGCAATTTTTACCATCCCAACTGTTTTTTGAGAAGAAGTAATTGTTTTATTAATTTGTTCTTCAAAAGACTTTGTTTCAGAAAAAATATCTTCTTTAACCTTTGACAACTCATCAAGAGCTAATTTTTTTGTCTCTACTTTTCCTTCAATACTAATCTTATTTAAATCATCATGAATTAATTCCTCAAAATTTTTTCTCTGCTCTTTGAATTCATCTTGAACAAGAAAATTAATTTCCTTTTTCAACAAAGTAAAAGTATCTGCTTCAGCGATAAGTAATAATTTTTTTGATTGCTCGTCATCAACACCAAGAGAATGCAGTGTTTGAATAATTTTTTCTCGCGGTTGCCCTTCTTGAACCATTTTTTGTATTACTTCAATTATTGATTCATCAGCCAAATCATTCACCCACAGTTATAATTTTTGATTCCTTTTGTTCCAAACTACCAACTCTTAAAACGAAAGTCAAATTCGCTTCTCCTGAATTAATTGGTGTTAAAGTAGAATATAAATTTTTACATTCATTAATTCTTAAAGAAATGCTTCTAGGAAAAAATTTTTCTTCAAAAAAATTTTCATTAACTGTTTCAAACCAAATTACTTCAAACAAATCATTTTTTGAAACATTACACAAACTAACTGTAACATCATATTTTTTTCCAATAGTCATTATACTACTAATAGGAGAATCACTACCAATTTGAACTTCAGCAACAACCGGTTTTACAGTTGACTCATCAAGCTCAAAAAACATTTTTATTGGTTTACTAAAAGGAGTTGTTACAAAAACTTCATATTGTAAGGATTCTGAAAAAGGCAATTCAGATATAACCTCAAAACTTTCCCCAACCGCAAGATCTTTTATTTTAGCAATCCTTTCTTGATCACCCATTCTTATTAATAATTCTGAATTTCTCACTAAATGATTTGAAATATTACTCACTTTTGCAGTAAAAATTATTTTATCACCAAAAAATTCTAATTCAGCATCATCTACTTTAAGAACCTGATTAAAAGAAAACAAAAAGATTACTGAAAAAAAAACTATTGCGAACAATAAAATAAAAATAGGATAAACAATTTTTCTAGAAATATAAACCATAACAAAAGAAAAGTAAAATGAATATTTAATAATTGTGTTTACTCAATTTTTCCAATTTCTATTATATTATCACAAAACTGACCAATTTTTTGAACAAGACTTTTTTTATTCACAATAAAAAAGCTACTCGTTTTATATTTGTGAACTATTTTTGTTAAAGAATAAATAAATTTGTAAATTATTCTATCACTATGATACAAACCCAACACATTAATTGAATCAAAAATCAAAACAAGATCATTTTTTTTAATAAGTAATTTAACTAACTTTATTTGTAATTGAGTTAAATTTCTCAAAGAATCAACAAAAAAAATGTTTTCTGAATCATTTACTAAAGAAATACTTTTGGAAACAGTATCAATCACAAAAAAATCTTTAAAAGGCAATTTGGATTCATTAAAAAATTTTTGTAGAGTTTTATAATTAGTTGAAGTTAAAACAATAACAGGTGTTTTTTTGTTTTCGATCGCAAATTTCGAAATTGCAATCAAAAAATCGTGATTATTAACAGGGTCACAATTTATCATTGTTTGACCCAATGAAAAAACAGGAATCTGTTTTTTTATTTCTAACAAAAGTCTTTTTTCTTTTGAAAGAAGGCTTTGCAATTCATCAAATTTACTAACCTCTTTTTTGAGTTCAAGCATTACATTATTTTTTTCAAAATTAATACCGTTTGAATTAACTTTAATATCATTAATTGGCATGAAATATATATTGTAAAGGTATTATTAAATTTGATTGAAAAGCTTTTTTTAAACCAAAGACAAATTATTAAACAAGAAAGAACTATTATAGGAGTATATATTAAAGAATTGTTGGTGCTTGAATGAACACTAAAGAAAATGATGAAATTTTTTTACAAGAATTGAAGAAACTATCTCAAAAACCTGCTACTGATAACTCTTTTAACAAATTAAAAGATCTTACAAAAAACAAAATAAATTTTGATGATAATTTAATAGTAAAAGAAAAAACTAGTTTTGAAAACCAAAAAAAAGATGATTATAATAAACAAAGACAAGAACAAAAAGAAGATTTGAATACTCAACAACTAGAAAAAAAAGTTGAAATAAAAGAAGAACAATTCTTTGGAACAAAAAACGAAAAAAAAGAAAGTTTTTCATGGGAAAAAAATGTTGAATTACCAGTTAAACAAGAACAATTTGAAGAATACAAGTTAGTTAAAGAAAATACTCAAAAAGCAATAACTTTTAATGAAAAATTAAATGATTTTTCTATTTTAAAACAACCAAAAGAAGAATTAGAATTTGATTGGGAGAAAAGAAAAAAAATAGATGAACCAAAACCAGAAGATTTTGAATTAAGCGAAACAAAATATGATTGGTTAAAAAACCAAATTACTCCTGAAACAAAAATTAATGAAAACAAAAAAGATTTTTATACTAATAAAGAATTAAAAAATTTTAAATGGGAAAACTATGAAAAAATTGATGAACCATTAGAAAAAGATTTTTTTGAAAAAAATCAAAATTCTGAAAAAGAAAACGAATTAACTAAAACAAATATTGCACCAACAAAAGGCCCTAAATGGTTAAGAAAAAAAGAAAATAAAACAACCGAACAAAAAGAAGAACCATCAAAACCAAAATGGCTACAAAAAAAACAAAACACGCAAACACAAGAAAAACAAAATGAAACAACAATAGAAAAAAACAATGAAACAAAAAACCCAGAAAAACTTAATGAAACAAAAAAAGAAGAACCATCAAAACCAAAATGGCTACAAAAAAAACAAAACACGCAAAC
>CAZUCF010000009.1:18096-40028 GCA_964619405.1 uncultured archaeon
ACAAGAAAAACAAAATGAAACAACAATAGAAAAAAATAATGAAACAATAACCCAAGCAAAACAAAACGAAACAATAGAAGCAAATAATGAATCAAAACAAGAAACAGAAAATTCTGAAAAAATTGTGAAACCAAAATGGTTAAAAGAAAAAACAAGTCAACAAGAAACAATACAATCAACAACAAAAATAAATGAAAAAAAACAAGATGCAAAAACCAAAGAAAACGAAATAAATCAAAAAAAACAAAACGAAACAACAATGGAAACAAGTGATAACACGAATATTAAAAAAGCAAAATGGGGTTCAAAAAACATTGAAGAAAAAACTCCAACAGAAAAACTTGAAGTAATGAAAACAACTATTGATGAAATGTTTGAAATTTTGGAAACAAACAAAAATGTTCTCCTTGAAACAATTGCAAAAAGAACAGGCACTGATTATTACAAATTAGAACAAATCGCAAAAATGTTTGAAGACTACGGAATAATTGAATTAAAGTATTCAACTAGTTTAAATGCAAAAGCAAAAATAACTTTGAAAAAAGAAGTTATCTCAAGAATAAAAAATATTCCCGAAGGAGAAATTTTAAGCGAATACAAAATAGAAATTGATTCAGTACCAGCAATAATAAAAGTTATTTCAAAAAGAGATGAAAGCAGACCAATATACTCAATAATAATGCCTTCCATCGGAAAATACACTAAAAAATTTCTTGATTTTATTAAAACAGAAATAGCTGAATCCATGCCCATTGAACTAGATGAAATATTAGATCCAAAAAAATCTAAGAGATTAAAAGAAAGATTTTTTGAAGAATCACAAAAACAATTAACAAAATACTTTCCTAATAGTCCGAAAAAAGTATTGGATATTTTAAGCGGAACTATTTTACACGAAATGTATGGTTTAGGCGAAATAGAAGTTATTCTTGGGGATGACATGCTTGAAGAAGTAGCAATAAATTCTTCCAAAACACCAATCGCAATTTATCATAGAATACACGGTTGGATGACAACAAATCTTTACCCCGGAACAGAAGAAGAAATAATGAATTATGCATCACAAATAGGAAGAAAAATTGGTAGAGAAATAACTGTTTTGAGCCCAATTCTTGACGCACACTTATTATCAGGAGACAGAGTAAACGCAACATTATTTCCAATATCAGCAGAAGGAAACACTCTAACAATAAGAAGATTTGCAAGAAAACCATGGACTCTTGTTGATTTCATTGGAAAAGCACACACCATGTCAAGCGAAATGGCAGCATTATTATGGTTGGCAATGCAATACGAAATGAATGTTATAATTGCAGGCGGAACAGCATCAGGAAAAACATCCGCTCTAAACACATTACTTGCTCTTGTACCATCATACCACAGAATAATATCTATTGAAGATGTAAGAGAAATAATCTTACCAATTTATCTAACATGGAATTGGATTCCAATGATAACAAGATCAGCTAACCCAGAAGGACTAGGAGAAGTAACAATGCTTGATTGCATGGTTTCATCATTAAGAATGAGACCAGATAGAATAATAGTTGGTGAAATAAGAAGAAAAAGAGAAGCCGAAGTAATGATGGAGGCAATAGAAACAGGGCACAGTATTTACTCTACAATCCACGCTAACTCAGCATACCAAGTACTAAGAAGACTAGCGGAACCACCAATGGCTATCCCAATAATGCAAATAGAATTAATTGATTTAATAGTTGTTCAATTCCGTGACAGGAAAACAAACAAGCGTAGAACATACGAAATATCAGAGATAGAACAAACTAGTGCTGGAAAAGGATTACAAATAAACACTATTTACAAGTGGTTACCAAGAACAGATTCGTGGGAACAATTAAACAAGCCAACAAAATTATTAACGACATTAAACCAACACACTGGGCTAACAGAAGATGAGATTGAAAAAGAACTTTCTGAGAGAACAAAAATATTAGATTGGTTACAAAAACAAGAGATTAATGATTTAAACCAAATAGGTTTTATTGTAAAACTATTTTATTCTAACTCAGAAAGAGTAAAAAAAATGGCTAACGATAATACTACAAAAGAACAAATAGAAGAGATGATGAAATGAAAGAAAAAAATCCAGTAATGTTATTATTCCCATTACAAAAAGCAAGAAAGGTTAATGAAAGTTTTTTAATAATCGGAAGAACTATTTCAAAAATAGTTTTTTCTTTAGACTATGATTTAAAAAAATCTGAAATAAATATTAGTCCAGACAGATATGCTTTCGCATCATTCATTTCAGCAGTATTATACGGAGTAATGTTTTTGTTTGTTGGAATGGCTTTCGGAGTAATTATAACAAGAAGTTTTACAAGCCAAACAATAATAGTAATGTTGTTATCATCAATGATGGGTTTTTTCGGAGCACTTATTTTTCACTTAATTTACCCAAAAATATTATCAAACCAAATTGCAAAACAAGTTGACCAACAATTATTATTTGCATTAAGAACTCTTTTAATTCAACTTAGCTCAGGAATAAGTCTTTTTGAAGCAATGAAATCTATTTCAAAATCAAATTTCGGGCAAGTATCAAAAGAATTTGCTGACGCAATCAAAGACATTAATTCAGGAATGAGTGAAAGCGCAGCACTAGAAAAACTAGCATTCAAAACAAATTCAGAAATGCTAAAAAAAACTATTTGGCAAATCATTACAACAATGAAAAGTGGTGGTTCAATAGTAACAGCAATAAACTCGGTAGTACAAGAACTAATAACAAACCAAATTGACACAATAAAAAAATATTCAGCAGCATTAAATTTGTGGACACTAGTATACTTGATAATTGCAGCAGCAATGCCATCACTAGGAGTAACTTTTTTGGTGATAGCATCATCAGTAGGTAGCTCAGGAATAGGAAGCGAAGCAGTAGTACTAATAGCAATGCTTGCATTTTGTGTACAAGTAGCATTAATATTTTTGATAAGAGCACAAGTACCAAAGGTGATAAAATGAAATTGTTTTTTAGAAGAATAGCAATTTATTCATCATTAATAATACCCGAAAAAATAATTGATACAAAAATAAAACAATGGTTAATATACGCTGGTTCAAAAGATGATGAAAGAATTTGGACAGGAACAAGAGTTTTTTTATCAATACTAATGGGAATAATAGGAGTTTTGATCCCATACAGCATAATACCCCTAATAAATTTAATATTTGATTCACAAATAGTTTTTGAACCATTAATGAGACTAGGATTAATGATTGGACTAGGATTTTCTCTTTTAATACTAACAATAATTTTGTTTTACCTGCATATTTCTTACGCAATAGACGGTAGAAAAAAAATGGTTGAAACCATTCTACCAGACTTCTTGTTCCTCGTTGGAAACAATTTGAAAAGTGGAATGACACCATTCTACGCTTTTAGGAGCGCAGTAAGACCCGAGTTTGGCCCATTAAGCGAAGAAATACAAATAGCAACACAAAAAAGCTTGGGAGTAAGTTCTTTTGCTGACTCATTAAAAGCAATTGCTAACAGAATTGATTCACAAGTACTAGTTGACACAACAAAATTTTTTTCACACGCGCTTCGCTCAGGAGGAAGACTCGCATTGTTAATAGAAACAAGTGCTAATGACATAAAACAAACGAACGCATTAAAAAAAGAATTAATAAGTTCAACAAGAATGTACACTATGTTCATAATATTCGTTGTAATAATCGCTTCACCAATGTTGCTTGCTGTTAGCGTTCAATTCCTAAACATACTAACAGGAATACAAACACAAACAGCAGGAATTGGTTCAGCAGGAACAAATGTTGCAATGGCTGGTTTAGCAGGAGGAGGAATAAAAATTTCTCCAGAGTTTATGACAATGATGGGTTACATAATAATAATTGGTAATTCTTTTCTCGCAAGTATTTTTATTGGAATAATTGGCGGCGGAAAAATAAGAGACGGTTTAAAATTTGCACCAGTACTAGCAATAATAGGAGCAGTATTATTCATGATAATGTTACAAGGAATAGGAATGCTTGTCGGCGGAATGATGTAAAAAAATTGTTAAACAAAATTAATACAAAACTCAAACAACTAAATAACAAAAATAAAACACGTCAAAAATAATACAAAAAGTGAATTACCACACCCTAAAGGGTGTGGCTTCTGCTGGTTTACAGCAGAAGTATTCACTTTTCCGTCAACGGAAAAGAAATCTCAAACTCCAACGTAAACGTTGGAGATTTCTTTTGGGTTGATTAAATTAACTTAATACTAAAAATAATTCAATGCTTAAATTAAAAAAATATTTTTATAAAAAAAATAATCTAATTTTTTAACACAAAAATATTAATCTAACTTTTCAAACCAAAAAAAATAATTTAATTAATTATAAAATTTGTTTCAAACAATAGTTTTTATATTCTGTCAAAAAAAAAAAAACGGAAAAGAAAGCTTTAAATAGTATTAAATCGTAATTAAACTAATTATAAAAAAGAAAAGGAGGGTAAAATTATGGTTAATAAAAAAGGACAGGGAACAATTGAGTACTTGGTTATAATCGCTATTGTTATAGTAATCGCACTTGTTGTTGTAGGATTATTATTACAAGTAATGGATCAAGGAAGCGCAGTACCAGAACAATCAGCAAAACTAGCATGGCAATCAGCAGCACCAATAGCAATAGTAGATTGGGATGGAAATTCTGGTGGCGGCCTAACAATCGTTCTAAAAAACAATTCATACCAAACAGTAACTAATGCGAGCATAACAATCGCAGGATCAGAAAGCAATGATGTAAATATAATATCAGGCGATACAGCAACTGTTGGAATAGCAAGTATTGTTACATCAGGAGAACGTTTTGCTTTCGTAAAAACAGATATCACAATAACTTATGATACACCAGACATAACAGGAAGAACACAATCAGGAGCAGCAGACATAATAGGAACTGCAGGATAAATAATTAAATAATTGGAAATGAATAAAAAAATTCATTTCCAAAATTCTTTTTTTTAATTTATTCTTTCCTTAATTTTTTTCTTTATTAAATCAATAATTCCTAATTTTTTAACAAAACACAAGCTTTAAAAACGAGAAAAACATTACTTTTTTCAAATATAAAAAAGCAAAGGGAGGGAAAAAAATGATTTACAACCAATTAAAAGAAAAAAGAGCACAAGGAACAATTGAATACTTAGTTATCGTTGCAATAGTAGTTGTGATTGCTTTAGTAGTAATAGGAATCTTATTACAATTAATGGGCCAAGGAGCAGGAATAGGTGAAACATCATCACAAATAGCTTGGAAGAGTGCGCAACCATTCGCAATAACTGATTGGAAAATGACTAGTGATGGCAACCTTGTAATAATATTACAAAACAATTCTTCAGATACACTTGACTTGGTAAAGGTTAGTGTTGGAAGAGGAAATGATTGGAATACAGGAATAACTGGAATACCAAGCGGAGCAAAAACAGCAGAAACAGAAGTAATAATAACAACCACTGGAATAAACACAAACACTCAATACGCTTTTCCAAAAGCAAGTATTTACATAGATTATAACTCTCCTGATTTATCAAACAAAAGACAAGCAGGATCAGCAGACATAACAGGAATTTCAGGTTAAACGAATTAGAAAATATTAGGAAGGCAAAAACCTTCTTAATATTTTTTAAAAAAACTAATTTTTTATTTTAATTAAAGAAGAAGAAGAAATGTTTCTTGAAGAATAATTAAGTAACGCATTAAACCAAACAGGAAAATTATTAGAATCAAAATCATAACTTGTTCTTAAATCAAAATCTATTTTTCTACCAGCACCAGAATCAATGTTAAAAGAATTGTTTTCAATTACAATTATTGAATTATAATCATTGTAAACCAAATTCAAAGTATTTGCACTCGTAGGAGAAATACTCTCAGTTAAATAAAAGTAAGTATTGCTATCAAAATAATACAAGTTCAAATCAGTGTTACCTGAAACAAAAACCCATTCATAATAATTCAAGTTATTATCAACAAACAAATTCAAGTCAATTGAATTCAAAGCACTAGAATTTGAAACAAAACTGTTTTCATTTAAATCATAATCAACATTGTAAACAAACAAATCATTAAAAAATAATTCAATACTACCATCTTTCAAATTAGTGAAATCAATGCTTTCTTCACCAGAAAATATTGGGAAAAAACTATTTTCTAAAAAAGATTCATAACTTGAGATTTTTTGTGAAACATTATAATCTTTTGGCAAAGAATCATTAATTGAAATAATAATATTATTGTTTTGGAATTCTAAATCCAAATCAAAACCAACAATTTTTTTCAAATTACTCGCAATATTATCATTTAAAATAGGTTGAGAAAGCATTGCATAATTAGACAAAACCCTTGTTTCAACACCCATTGAATTGTTTAAATAAACTTGCGCAAATATAACAATAGTTGAAGCAAAAAGAATTATTGAAATCGTGAAAAGAAAACCTTTTTTTGAAATCATTTATACCACGCCTCTATACTAACAACAAAAAAATCAAAATCGTCCCCATCATTAACAACTATTGCTCTATTAACAACAATTAATTCATCATAACTTTTTGAACAACCTGATTTCGAAGCAATAATAGTTGAAAAAGAACTATTCTCAGGAATTAAACTAACTTCAAAACAAATTGATTGGGGTGTTGAATTTATTTTTTCTAACAAAAGTTCTGATGACCCCTGAATTATTGCATCCTCTAAATAATTACCTTTTTCAAGAACAATTGATAAATCACGAGAAGAATTAATTAAATCAATATTATTCCAAGAAGAAAAACTTATTTGAGAAACATAATACAAAGAAGTAATAATCAAAAAGAAAAGCAATGTTAAACCAAGAAAAGAATCTAATGTAATAACAAAACCATTATTTTTCAAGAGCAATCACTCCCCTCAAAGTACACATTTCACCATTAAACAAAATTATTCTATCATAATTTAATTCAAATTCATTATCAGAAAAAGTATTACTCGAAGAATAATAAGGCAACAAAAAACCACTCGAATCAAACAATTGTATTTTGAAAGAATACGGCCCAAAACCAATTTTTTCTTTTACACTCAAATAATTATTATCCAAATGATTAACTAATGCTAACAATTTTTGTTCACTCACAACGTTTTCTTCTGACACCAAACCAAAAAAAACAATTTCATCAATAGTTTTTGTTTCCCAGTTTACTGGTTGCCCAGAAGAATAAACAAGAACATTCATTGTAGAATGAATTACTTCATCAGCCTTGTTTTTTGATTCACTCAAAGAAACACTTCTAAAAACAGAGTCCGAACCAATAAAAAAAAAGCCAAGACAAATAACAAAGATTAATACGGCAATAACCAAATCTGGTGAAAAAAACTGTCCCCTTGAATTAATCCTAATCATAAGAAATGATCACCTTTGACTCTTGTTTTTTGAAAACGATTTCACCATTCAAATCACTAATATTGGATTCAACAATAGCTAGTATTGGAGCATCAACAAAAAAATCATTATTGTAATAAGCTCTAACAACATTACTCCCCAACTCAAAACTCTTTAAATCATCATGCCAAAAAAAATGTTCAGTAACAATAGCATTCTCATCCATCAAATAAACATTATTAATATTTCTCGCAAGCCTATTAGCTATTTCTCTCGCATTCCATTGATCAGAATAATTTTGATTAATCATTGTCCTATTCTGGAAAAGAAACAAAGAGAAAACAAAAATACTACTAATAAATATTATTGTTATAATAAACTCCATTGAAACTTGGCCAGAACAATTTTTTTTAAACATTTTAATCATACAAATATAATTCAACCATATATAAGAAACATTACCTTGAAAACAATCAAACAAACAAAATTATATCCCAAAATTAAAAAATTTAATATTACTTAATGTTAATTAGTATTCAAAATATTAAATTAATTTAGAACAAAAAAATTAATAATAAACTTAAATATTTAATACTAAACATTATTCAACATATTAACTTAACTTAAAACAAAAAAATTAATAAAAAAATTAATTAATTAAAAAAATAATTAAAAAAATTAATTAATTAAAAAAATAATTAAAAAAATTAAAAACAATAATTATTTAACACATAAAAACACAATAAAACGAATTAAAAAAAAGTTAAACAAAAAAAACAAAAAATTATGGCGGAGTAATTGTAACTAACCACTCTGAAGTAGTATCATTAATACTTGTTTTACCAACTTTTTCACCATACACAAAAAAAGTATGGGTTGAACCAACTGAACCAGTAGCTGTAACAGGCCAAGAAATTATTTCACACTCATCCTTATCTAAATTCGTTGAAAAAGGATTGTCTTGTGTTGTGTAAAAAGGAATATCGTCAACAATAGTTGAAACCAAACCCTCTTTTAACACTACTGGTTCTGTAGCAAAAAAATCATTAGAAAAATCAATGTAATAATAGTATTCACTTGGGTCAGGGCAAACCGAACCCCATGCTTCACAATAACAATCACTCTCACTAACTGGCCCACCATTAGTAACATAACTAGGGCAATAAATATCCCAATAACCATAACCATCATAATAATCCACCATCATACAATCCCCACCAAACATTGTACAAATCCAGTCATACTCATCCCCAACCAAATAATAATATCCCGACTCATAAGAATAACATTCTTTTCCATATTCCCCATTATCATACCACTCCCAATAATATGGAATATCCCAAAACAAGTTTCCACAAGAACCACACTCACCATTTGCTGGGTCACAACCACTCATAGGATCCAAACTAACTTCTATGTCCCCACAATTAGCGTCATAACAACAAACCTCTGCATTAACATCAAAAGAAGTGTAATACATTGCATCAATATCAGTTGTTGGGTAAATAATATTCAAGTCAATGCTTGGCAAAATTAATTCAATTGTTCTTGTTTCAGTTAAAACAACTTCACCCCTAGTATCTTGAACAAAAGCAGTGAAAGAATATTCTCCCGCACCCAAATCAGTGTAATTTATATCCAAGTATTTTGGGGAAGTACTAGCATACAATGCTTGAACCTCATCCTCATCCAAAATTCTATTAAAAATCATTACATCATCAACACCACCCTTCATCTTACCATAACCATCCGCCCTCATACCTATCCTAATATTTGCACCAGAACCCGTTGGCACGCCCGTCCCTGGTGCCCCAATAAGGATTCCTGTAGTGGCAACCCCATTTACATAAAAGACTGGAGCAACATCAATTAAAGTAGAACTAACACAATAATGATTCCAACTATTCTTAATAGTATACGGACCCTGCCATTCTTTATGACTTGTGTTTGCTCTAACGAGAGCTAATTTTCCAGCATCAGAAGTCCTAAAATCAAAAGGATTTTGACTAGCACCATTAGAAAGATGTTTCCCAACAAATTGAACCGCTCCAGAAGAAACAGTTATATTCGCCCAAACACAAATAGTTATTGGTCCAGTATACTTTGAGTCATCTGAATCAACAATACTAATATAATCATCTACACCATCAAAATTCAAGGCTTTCCCAAATTTCCCATCAACCTGCCCTGCCCCACCAATAATCGTCCCATTATGATCACCCAAATAATCTATTACTGTTGTCCCATCAATATCATCCATTCTCCACCAACCAACAAGAGAATTATTAAAATCAATAAAAGTTGAAATATTTGTTAAACCACTAGAAAAAACATTTAAATCAAAATAATCATTGTAAATAGTATCATTGTCAGTAGGCGTAGGAGAAACAAAATAAATAAAAGGCCCTGATAAATCAACTATTAGATTTGCTATTACATCAATGCCCGAACCACTAATAATTATTTCTCCATTATAATTGCCTGATTCTTGAGAAAAAATATTTAAATTCAAATTTTTGCAAGTGTTAGCAGGAATGTTTTTTTCAAGTGAACCAAACGCAATTTGTCTTACATTACCATCAATGCTAAAAGTAATATTACTATAATTTGTTTTAGAATTATTGCAAACCAAAAAACTTTCAGAATAAACTCTGTTTGGAATAAGAGACAAACTTTTTTGAGAAGGATAAATAGTTAACCTTTGTTGCCCAGACAAACAAGAAAGATTTACTGGGTAAGTAACATTAACAATACTACTAGTAAAATTTAATGTTGCAGAATAATTTCCAACAGAATTGTTTGAACAAACAAGATTAATTATTATTGTGTTAGAATCAGCTTCAGAACCACTAGAACCAAAATTAAAAATGTTACCATCTTGTGGAGAAGAAATTTCTGTTCCAGAAAAATCTATTGAAAAATTGTAAGACGAATTAGCATTTTGTAAATTCGAAACAATTAATTCTATTTGTCTAGAAGAATTCTGATTCAAGGACTCATTTATTTGTATCGGAGAAAAAGATAATGATGTTGTTGAAATAGAAACAAAATCACCAAAAGATTCTATTACAAAAATGTGAGAGCCAGTAACATTCGGCCATGCCCCTCTTACAAAAGCTTTTGTTGTAACATAAAAATTTTGGTCAGCAATACTAAATATTATGTTTTTATTTTCTATAATTGATTTAGACAAATCAACCATTTCTGGAATAAAAATTTTTACTTCTTTTTTTGAACCAGTTCCAAGAAAATAAATATTGTCAACTTCGTTTGCAAGGATTCGCATTGATTGTAACGCTGTTTGTTGTTGTTGAACCATTTGTTGAACAGTTATTTGGTCAAAAATTATTCCCATGAAAACAGTTAGAATGAATAAACCTACTGCGAGAATTATTAATGTTTCAATTGATGATTGTGCTCTCAAAAATAACCCCTCTTTAAAAAATTAAAAAACTTTTTCAATTAAACCAATTCCAAAACATTTTTTGTTAACTATAATAGTATTTTCTTATTTAAAATGATTTTGAAACACTCGAATCAAAAAAATTATTGGATTATTGAAATGTTTATGTCTTGTAAAAAGGGTTTGGCAACAGCTCTTTGCAAAACAAGTGATTCTAATCCAGTTACTGATTTAAAATAAGCACTCCAACCAAAATACCTTGAATTATTTAATGTTAAATCGTAATCAAAATTATTTTTCGCGTTTGAAATTTGTTGCGTGCTTGTTTTGTTCTCACACAAAGTATCAGAACAAGAATACAAATTTAAATCAATTTTTCTAGAACTCTTTTCAAAATATTCTTTTATTTCTTCTTCTGATAAAGCTCTATCAAAAATCATTACTTCTTCAATAGAACCATTAAATGCGGTTGTTCCATCACGAGCATCTTTACAAACATAATGCGCCACTGTAGAAATAACATTAGTCCCAACTCCATCAAAAGTGTTCTTTAATTCTCCATTAACATGCATATAAAATTTATCTTCAATGATGTCTCTAACTATTGTTACTAACACCCAAGCATTAGAAGGAATTGCATAAGTCCCATAAAGATCTCTTTCTCCATTATTCCACCAAATTCTAACATAGTTGCTCGCAGTAATTTCAAAATTAATGTTATTTGAATGACTATAATTCCCTAAAATAATGTCTCTCACGCCAGTTTCATTTTTAAAAATCCAAGCACTAAAAGTCATGTCCCCATTTGTGGTATTCCCCAAAACCCCAATATTTGCATAATCATTAATCCCATCACAAAATAGCGAATTAGTATCCCACAATCCATAAGCATTAACATCAGCACCATTATACAATTGACCATCCCTATTATTAGTAGCTGAATTCAAAATCCAACCTTGTGAATTTTTATCATTAAACTGCCACAAACCAACCAAGTTTTCATCAAACAAATCATTGCTTGAATCCAATTCATTTCCAAAAGAATAATTAAAATCAGAATTAATTTTTATTTTATCCCACTCGCGTGATTTTCCCACATCAAGAATATTGTTGTCAACGAATTCTGATTCTAAAAAACTATTATAATCTGCAAGAATTTCTTCTGGAGTCAAAACCTTATCATAAATCTTAACTTCATCTATTAAACCATTGAAATAATTATAAGTATCAGTACCAATTTTTGTTGACGTGTCCCCCAAAGTAATTGCACCAGTAACCGTTTTTTGGCCATCCAATAAACCATTAACATAAATTTTATAATTATTTTCACCAGCATCCTTATCATAAGTAACCGCTATATGATACCACTGAGATGTGTTTAAAACGGTATTTGCATATAATACAACATCGCTTGTCCCCCACAATATAACATAAGGTTTACTTGTGCTTGTTTGTATGGCTATTTGCCATTCATTAGAAGTTGGTGATCTACGAGATATAAAACTCCCAGAGCTAATTGTGTCAAAATAAGTCCAAAAACTAATAGACATTTTATTAACAAGATTTATACTACTACTTTTCCCAAGATCAACATAATCACTTGAACCATTCAAACTCAAAGCATTTGAATCCCACAAACCTTGAGCATTAATATTTGCTGTGCTTACAAGAGTTCCATCAAAATTTCTCGCTGAATCAAAAATAGTTGTCCCACTTGATTCATTAAACTTGTAATAAGCAACAAGATTAGTATCAAGCCAATCCCCTTTTTGTTTCTCATACAATTCTTTTACCTCGTTTGAAGAAAGATCCCTATTCCAAATAATAACTTCTTCTATTAAACCATCAAAAAAAGAAGTGCTCGCAAAATTTATAGTTGATGTCCCAATCCGCAACAAACTCTCAGATATACTCATCGCTTCCCCATTAATAGCAACAGGCGAACCATCAGCAACCCCATTAATATAAATTTGCCCATTCCCACTCCTATCAATAGTACAAACAACATTCTGCCAAACCCCCAATTTCAAAACACTTGAAGATTTCACATCAATAGCATCTACTGAACACCAAACCACACCACCAACTTCTAATAAACGCCACCCATCATTATCAGCATCTTTAAGAGTTAATATCCTACGCGAATTCACACTATTCGGCTTCACCCAAACCGAAACACTAAAATCTTGCGCACCAGACTCAAACTTCAAATCTGTAGAATCAACACTAACATAATCAGTTGAACCATTAAAAGAACCAGCATTAGTTCCAAACAAACCAACATCATAAGACTCTGTGCCACTCCAAGAACCATTATTTGAATTATAAGAAGAATCTAAAGCATCATCATTCAAATGCCACAAACCAACAATTGATGGTTCATGAAATTCACCTGATTGTGATTCATACAAATCAAGAATTTCTTGTTCAGATAAAGCTCTGTTCCAAATAGAAACTTCTTCAATTTGACCATCAAAATACTCTATTGTACCACTATAGCCATCATCTCTGCCTATCTTAGCACTAACATCATTATTATACAAATCAATAGTTCTGTCCACGCAACCCGAAACCCTACCATTTTTTATTGCACAAACAGAATTTTCATTCCAAAGCCCACCAACTTGTATCCATTCACCAATCTCAGTTGTTTCTGAAAAAAGGGCTGAATTTTGCCCACCCGCATTTTTTATAGCAAAAAGTATTAAATTTGTTCGTAATTGTAAAAAATAATTAAAATAAGTACTAAATTTTGCTAAAACTGTTTCATGTTTTGTAGCACTTATACTATCTGCTTTTACCCAAGCAATAAAAGTAGCATTTTCTGAAACAACATCTAAATCACCCAAATCAACATAATTGGAATTGCCAAAATTTCCAGCATTAGTATCCCACAAACCAACAGCATAAGATTCTGTTCCACTCCAAGAACCGTCATTTGAATTATCACTTGAATCAAGAGCATTATTATTCAAATGCCACAAACCAATCAAATTAGAATCAAATAAATCATTAGATTCAGATAATTCAGAACCAGTAAAATTTATTTCACCATCAACCATTGAATTAATAGAATCGTTTCTCGCTAAATCATTCCAATCCAATTCTCCAATTGTAAACCAATAATTGTTATCACTTTTTTTTACAAAATTTGATAAAAAATAATTTGCTTCAAGGTTTTGAAGAATCACTGAACTAAAGAAAAAAGATTCAGAAAGTACTTCTATTAATATTAAAGCAGAGTAACTTGCAGGATTGTTTTGTGAATCAGTATAATTAACAGAAATACTACCATTATAATCTTTGGAAATAATATCAGGAATATTAAATGTTAGAGTTGCTTCCTCACAAGAACCAGAATCAATTTGATTTATATCTGTTAAATCTTCTAAATTTGAAATCCACTCAAAAATATTTCCATCAGAATAACCATTAACACTCCAAGACAAATCATCAAAATCGATTAATGATTTATTACAAATAGAAAATGTTTTTTCAACGTTTGAATTAATACTTGATTCAAAACTTGTTTCTAAAGGATAAATCATTAATTCTTCTATTGACAACAAAACTTCAACTCCAATTGAAACAGTTTTTGAAATATTAACATCATTTATTTCACCATTAATAACAATATTGCCAGAATAATTTCCAGATGCAAAATCAGAAACAATAAAATCCAAATCAATTGTTTCAATGCTCCCAGAAGGAATTGTTATTGGATCATCATCCAAATCAAGAGAAACATTTGAATGAGAAAAGTTTTTTGTTATAAAAAAAGTTGCTTGTTCAAAATAATTATTTCTTATTGAAATGGATTCACTTCTACTTGTTCCAGGAATCGTTGAAAAAGAAATACTATATTGGTTTAACTCAAAATCAAGGTATTGTAATTTAACATTATCACCATCAAAAAAAAGATAAATCACTTGTTTTCCATTTTGATTTCTTATTACACCTTCTAAATTAATATCAGTTATTCCAATAATATCATTCCCATTAAACATTTTAAGCAAAATAACATTTGATGATATAACACTGTTTTCTAAGTCCACGCTTGAAGGAAACTCAATTTCGATTTTTGTCCTTGAACCAATGCCTGAAAGATAAACAGTGTTAGAAGCATTAACTATTTTTTGAACAGCAGATTTGGCTAAAAAAAAATCACTCGTCTCATTATTAGTTTGAACTTGCTCAGCATACATTGCATAAACAATAACCATTATTACAAGAGAAATACTCAAAACCATCAATAATTCTATTGTTGTTTGCCCCTTCGAAAAAATTTTTTTGTTAGTCATTGAAAAAATAAAGTAAATAGTGTATTTATTATTAGTGTTTGACTCATAAAAAGATTTTTATTAACAAAAAACATTTTATTTACATGGTTCACGCTAATTTCATAAAAGAAATAATCCCGAATATTGAAAACAATAATTTGCTTGTCATAACAAACCAAATACAATTAAAGGATTCAATAAACTTTTTTTTAAACGAGCTTAGCCAAAAAAATGAGAAAATTGTTTTTGTAACATTTAATGAGACAGCAAAAAATGTTCTTGAAAAATTCAATAAAAACATTTTTGTTATTGATGCTTTGTCAAACCAAAAAGAAGAAGGAGAAAACTATATTGTTCTAAAAAGTTCTAGTGATTTAATTCAAATACAAATAGCTATAAAAAAAGCGATTCAAAAATTAGGCGAAAAATCGGTAATAATTTTTGATTCACTAAATATTATTTCAATTTATAATTCTCCAAAAGAAATAGGCAAATTTATTTATCTTTTTAGTAACAAAATGAAGTTAACAAACAATTCATGTGTTTTTTTTGTTGCCGAAAATTCAATTGAAGAGGAAACAATTGATTTTGCAAAACAATTTTGTGACAAAACTTATGATTTTTCAAAATTATCAACTTACACAATTCAAAGCAAGTAAATTGAAAATTAATACTCTTTAAACAAACAAAAAATTAAATAATTAAAACAAAAAATCAAATAATTAAAACAAAAAATCAAATAATTAAAACAAAAATTCAAATAATTAAAACAAAAATTCAAATAATTAAAACAAAAAATTAAATAATTAAAACAAAAAATTAAATAATTAAAACACAATTAAAAGAGTTTGAAAAAAAGTAATTACAAAAAAAATTTTAAAAAATAAATTGTTATAAATCATTTTTTAAATTTTAGAATACTTCTACATCTGGATACAAGTGAATACCATCTTCTTCAAAATTAATAGCACATAATTTGTTAGTGTGTTTTGTTCCACGCATCTTTAAAATTTCGAGAGAATGAATCCTAATCCCTTTTTCTTCGTCATGGTGATAGTACATTGATATGACGGCATCACTAATAAATGCAATACTACCTTCTTGGCTTTCAACACGCGAAGGTAATTCTTCAGCAATAACTAGCGAAGTAATACCCCATTTTCCAAGCAAACTAAAAAACTCTAAAATCTTTTCTCTTTTCTTGTACTCATCCCTAAACAATAAACCATAAGCAGTAATAGAATCAATGACAACTCTTTTAGCATTTATTTCTGACAGAGCATCCCTTATTTGCCCTCCCCCCTCCTCAATTATTTTTACTATTTGGTGTGGTTTAAAAAAAAGTAATTTAAATTTTCCTTCTTTTTCTAATTTTTCAAAATCCCAACCAAATTGCAAAGAGTGTTTGTACAATGGTTCCTTGGTCTCCTCAAAAGAAATAAAAACACCGTTATCATTGTATTTTGTTGCGCCCTCATACAAAAATTGTAAACTCAAAAGAGTTTTCCCTGTTCCTGCTGAACCAACAAGAAGAACAATAGAATTTTTTTCAAAACCACCTTCAATGAGTTCATCAAAACCATTTATACCAGTTGGCACTCTAACATTAGGATCAATAGGTGCTCTTGAATTATTATTCAATGAAAAATCAGAGTTATCTTTATTTAATTCATTATCAGTATTTCTTTCAGGAGGAACAATATAATCTTTATTAAAATCATCTTTGTAATTTATTTGTACTTCATTATTCCCATTTGTAACAATTTCTTCAGACATAAAAACCACTATAACAAAACTATAAAAATTACAATTTATAAGTATTTAAATGCTACTAATTAAACAATTTTGATTGTATTCAAAATGGTTACTTTTAAAAACAATTACAAATAATTATTTTCTAATTACAAGCAATGGGGCTATGGTCTAGTGGTATGATCGGTGCTTTGGGAGCATCAGACGGGTGTTCGATCCACCCTAGCCCCACTAAAAAATAAAAAACAAAATTAAGAAATACTAAACTAGGAAATTTTTATGGAAAACTTGTTGGACTTATTCAATTATGTGAACTTTGATTATTTTCAACAATATGATTTATTTTCAACGGGCTTATTTGGAGCAGCATACTTTTTCGTGTTATTCTTCTTATTTGTTTATAGTTCTTTTAGAGGTTATAGAAAAGATGCTTTTGAATTATCAATAAATATTTTGTCACCATTATTTTTAGTTTCTTTTTTAATGATTTTAGTAGGTTTTCCATCAAGATTAATTGGGATAGTGGTAATCTTTGGTTTTGTTGTTTGTTCAAAATATTTTGTTAAAATGAAAAATAAGCAAACAATAATACTAACCATTAAATTAATACTTATCCTAGCAATCACTAGTTCAATAGGCAGTTTTTTTGGAAACTTGATGTTCTATGGTTTAATAATATACAATTTTATTGTTGGAGAAATACACATAAGAAATAAACCAAAAGATAAAAAATAAAAACCCAACAAAAAAATAAAAAAATCAACAAAAAAACCTAATAAAAAAATAACAAAAAATAAAAAAGGAAAAATAAAAATAACAAAAAACAAAACTAACAAAAAATAAAAAAACCAGCAAAAAAACTAACAAAAGAAAAAAAACAAAACTAACAAAAAACAAAAAAAACCAGCAAAAAATAAAAATAAGAAAGAAAAAAAATACAAAAAAACTTATTTTTTCAACAAATAATTGTATCAGAAATTAATTTTTTCAACAACAATTTATATTATTTTTGACCAAACTTCTATGATTGAGTCATCAAGAATTTTATCATGCAATTTTTCAAAACAAAAACTATTATTTTTGTAAAAGTCTTTTGCAATAATATTTGATTCTTTTACAAGAAGAAAAATTTTTTTTATTTTTTGTTTTTCTAATTCTTTAAAACAATTACCTAATAATAACTTACCAATACCTTTTCGTCTGAATTCATCAGAAACAAAAATAGCATTTAATCTTGCTAAACTATCTTTTTTAAAAAATTCTATTTCAGCAAAACCAACAAATAAATTTTTTTTAACAACTTTTATTAAAAAAAAATTATCGCTTTGTAATTTTTTTAAAATTGTTTTTTTATCAAAACAAGTATAAGGAAAAACAAAATCTATTATTAAAAGAATTTCATTAACATCATTTTCAGAAACCCTTTTTACTTCAAATGAATCAAAATCCATAAAATTAAAAAAATTAAATTATATATTATTCAAATAACTAATAATATCTTTTTCTGAAACAGCACAACCAGCAAATTTTGTAGAATAAAGAGCCGCTTCTAATTCTAATTTACCATGATCTAATTCATCATCAAAAAGATTTTGTTCATAAGCAAGAGCAATAATATCAACACTCCTATATACTTTTAAATTAGGAAACAATTCCCTAAACTTTTTTATATTTTCTTTATTAGGAATTATTGTTTGCCTTTGCCTCTTCTCCAAAACTTGTTTTAACCTAGCTGGGTTCTCAATTAATGAACGAGTTGTTCTCTCATCAATAAATAATGCTCTAGCACCATAAATTTTTGCAAGAGCAAGAGCCTCTGCTTCGCCCCTCTGCAAAATTTTTATTGGACCTAATTCACCAGAAAAAGAATTGTTTGCTAAATCCATAATCTTGAATTCAAGATTTCTTATTTCGTCATTTGAGTTCACAACCTGAACAATTTTTTTGTTGAACAAATGTTTTATGCGAGCAGCATTCAACGCAAAACGCTTATTAGATATTGGTTTCCAAACACTCTCATCAGAAACATCACTAGAAACAATAAGTCTTATTTTATTATGAACAATAAAATCTTTAAAAATATTCATTAAACAAGTAGACGAAAAAGTAATCATTGTTCCTGAATCAACAACAGCCATAATAGAACCATCATTTTTAATTTGAAAACTATTCGAATTAACTTTTGTTATTATTTCAGCATTATTTTTTTTAGACATTAATTAACACCACTAACAAAGTTTCTTAATTCTTTTACCCTCTCAGAAATTGATTTCACTTCTTTTTCTTCATCGTGCATTGTAGTGAAACCAATGTAATCTTGTAACTCTTTCTTATCAGCACCAGTTAGTTCTGCTGCCTGAGAAATACTCAAACCATAAGAATAAGCAAGAGAAGCTTGTTTTACTCTTGCTTTATCATAAATATTTTGAGCATAATTACCTAAATTAGAATCAATTTGCTCAATTTTTTTTATTACCTTGTTTGTTTTTAAAAACAAATTTTTTTCACTATTTTGTTCACAAGCAAATAAAGCTTCTTGCAAAATAGATATTATTGAACTCATTAATTTTGGCCAATTCTTGTTCGCAACAAAATGGTTTTTGGATTGCATTTTGTGTAACGAATAAGCTATTACCCCTAGTTCAGCTTTTGTTAAATTGTTCTCCATAGAAGACTCTCTTATTAACCTGTTGCTAAGTCCTCTTAATTCAAGTGTTCGCCCTTTTTCAAACAATTTTATTATCTCTTTAATATCATAAGAAAGCGTTTTAAACATGATAAAAAAAAGGTGGAACTGGTATTTAACCTTTTTTACAATCACGAAAGCCTTTAAATAACAAATAATATAATCATTATGTATGATTGTTTTAGCACCATTACTAAGTGGTAAAGAAAATTCTGATGAATACATTAATGCTATAACAAAAGGTGTAGACAAAATAATATTATTACAAATAATTGACAGAGAATTTATGAATAAAACTAGTACCGCGATGGGAGAAATAATGCAATTCAGTTCTTTAATGGCTGAAATAAAAAAGAAGATTGGTTTGAAGAGAAAAAAATGTGATGAAATAACAGAGTGGGGTTCTGCTAACAAAAAAATTATTGGAATCTCAATAATACAAAAAGTTGACAAAGTTTTTTTGGTTGAACAAAAAAATAAATTTTTTGAGGATTTAATAATTGAATTGAAAAAAAACAAAATAGTATTTGAAATTATAAAATTAAAAGATGTTGAAAAAAATAAAAGCATTAATAAAAATTAAAGTTAAGTTAAAATATTGGTAAAAGCAATAATTAAAAAAAATAATAATTAATTAAAAGTAATAATTAGTTGGTGAAAAACAAAAGTTAAATTATTAAAATGGTAAAAAATAATTGGTGAAAAAATGAGTGAGTGTTATTTGCTAGAAGACAAAATAATTGTTGAGGACTCTACTTTAAAGGGAACTCTTGTAGAAAAAGGTTTTGGTGAGAGCAAAGGAAAAAATCTTGTATTAGATTTATACGAAGCATTATTTTTGTTGTCAAAAGAAAAAATAGTTGTTTTTAGTGGAAAGAAAAAAATTAGTGCAAAAAATATTCTTGAATTAGGATTAGAAAAAGACAAAAAATTTTATTCAAAAGCAATCGTTTTTTCTGAGTTAAGAGAAACATTCCAAGTAAAAACAGGTTTAAAATTCGGTTTTGATTTCAGAGTTTATCCTAAAGGAAAAAAAATGGGTGAAGCTCATTCACAATACGGGTTAATAGTTTGTTCTGAAAGCGAAAAGATTAGTATGACACAAATAAGCAGGGTAACAAGGTTAGCAGGAAACATTCACATAAAAGCGATTATTGCTGTTATAGACAGAGAAAACTCAATTAATTATTATCAAATGGAAAGAAAATTGTTTTAGTGAGAATTTTTGAAAAAACCAAAATATATATCTGATTTTGCAGTAATTTTTATATTTTTTTTAATATTATCAGTATCAACAAAATTTATTATTGAATTAAATAATAACCCAAATTTTCCCCCTGAAGGCATAATTGCAATAATAACTTTTAATATTTTTCTTATAGTAGCATTAGCATCAATAATCAGTATGAAAAAACAAAACAAATATTTTTATGAAAGATTTAACATTCTTAACACTAGTTTTTTAATTAATACAACAATATTAACTATTATCGCAATTTTATTCACAAATTTTTCAAAAAACTTTTTAGATTATTTAGCAGGTTTTACAAAATATTTATTATCAACAAAAAATGGAAATGATTCAATAGTATTAATAATAATTTGTTCAATTTTTATCATATCCATAATTTATTCAAAAATAATTAGACAAAATAATAACAATAATAAAAAAACAATAACAAAAAGCATTCTTTCTTTAATCGGAATTTATTTTTTTGGAATAATAATTTTTTTATTTGGAATGAAAATTAGTGAGGAATTTATTAAAACTAACAATTTTATGTTAATGCTAACATTTGCTTTTGCATTATTTCAATTTTTTACATTTTTTGCAACAATCTTTTCAACTTATTTTAAAGAAATTTTCACCGATAACATTAAACCAAAATTTTTTTTAGCACAATTAATAATTGGAATAGGCATAATTAGTATTTTAACAATAACAGGAAATGATGGACTAACAAGCCTAATAAATGCAATAACTTATTCAGGATTTGTTAATTTGTTTAGAAAAAAGATTTAAATTTTAAAAAAAAGTTTTTTATTGAGAAGAAGCAAAATTGCTCCCCCAATAAAAATAATTAGTGGATTCTTTCCACCAAAATTATTAAACTACTTAGAAGTCTATTCCTCTAACAGTTTTCCTACCATTTGCTTTTGCTCTCTCAGCAGCTTCTTTAACCATTTGATTAACTTTAGCGCTTAGTGCTTCAACTGCATCGCTCGCAGTATTACAACCCTGTGCTTTTATTGCATCCTTAACTTTCGAAGTAACAACTAAAACTTCTGCCATAATAAATTCCCCCTTTGCCAACGGCTTTTCATAAAATAAAACCATTAAAGTATTTAAATCATTTGGTTAAGGGGACTCTGGGACATAAGTCAGGAGTAGAGGGCTGTTGTTGAGAGGTTGTGTAGTA
>CAZUCF010000010.1:0-30414 GCA_964619405.1 uncultured archaeon
GATTGTATTTTTAGAATTAATTTTTATTGTTTTTATTTGATTTAATTATTTTTATTAATTTTTTTTGGCAATGGGTTATTATTAATTTTTTAATAATTTTTGAATAGTTAATTATTTTTTTCATATTTTATTTTTTTGGAGTATGAATATTTTAAAAAACTGTTTTTGAATTATTGTCATCTCAATTTTTTTAGTGTTTCAAAATAAGTTGATTCTATTTCTCTTATGGGTCTTCGCATTTTTTTTTCTTCGTGTGGGTAATGCCAGTAAAAAATTTTTTCTTCACCAGGACTCCAACAAAAAGTAATTTCTCTGTTTTGTAGTCTTGAATAAAAATCTATTTCCATTTCATCAATGTTTTTTACTATGCAACCTAATTTTATTAGTTCTTCAATTATTTGGTATAATTTTAAGTTTTTTTCGTGAAAACTTTTGTTTAATTCTACTTCTAACAAATAATTTTCTACTTTTTCGTCTTCAAATTCTATTTTTGTATTATCCAACAAATTTAGTTCTTCTCTAAGAGTAGTTACGTTATTCAACAAGGGTTTTATTTTTTGTATCATTTCGTTTGCTTCGCTTAAAGAAAAATATATTTTTGGCATAATAATTCTGGGAATAGTTTGTTTTAAAAGAATATTGAAAAACTTTTGAAAATTAATTTTTGTGAAACAGTTATTAAATCGTTTATAATAATTCTTTTTTACATTTATAAATGGTTTGAAATTTAAATTAAATAATGGAGTAAGTTTAATTAATTTGGGTTAAGTTAAAGAATTATTATTAAGTGAGGCACTTAAAATTAATTTATTGGATTAATGTTTAAATTTTTTAGTTTTTAATAAGTGTATTGTTATGAAACCAGAATTATTAGTTGGGGTAGCTTCTTTTTCTGGAGCAATTGCTGCTGTGGAAAATGGTGCTGATGCAGTTTACTTTGGTGTAAAAGGGTATAATATGCGTGACCTTGGAACAAACTTTTCTCTTAAAGAATTAAAAAAATTAATGTTTTTTTTGCATGCAAAAAATGTTAAAGGTTATTTGACTTTAAACACAATTATTTTTGACGAGGAATTAAAAAAAGTTGAGCGAATAATTAAGCAATCCAAAAAAGCTGGTGTTGACGCAATAATTGCTTCTGATTTAGGGGTAATGAATTTAATAAAAAAACACAAGATAGATTTGCATGTTTCTACTCAAGCATCAATATCAAATTCAATTGCATTAGAACAATATTCGAAGTTTGGTGCTAAAAGAGTTGTTCTCGCAAGAGAACTTTCTCTAACACAAATAAAAAAAATTGTTTTGAGTGCAAAGAAATTAAAGATTGGTATAGAGGTTTTTGCTCACGGAGCAATGTGTATTAGTGTTTCAGGAAGATGTTTTCTCTCACAAGAATTGTTTGGGAGGAGTGCGAACAGGGGGCAGTGTTTGCAACCATGCAGGAGAGCATTTTTTCTTGATGGTGACAAACCAAATTATGAGGAGAAAGATATTTTGTTGCAAGGCAACACAATTCTGTCAGCAAAGGATTTGAAAACAATAGAGTTTTTAGACAAAATAATTGCTACTGGGGTAATAGCATTAAAGATTGAGGGTAGAACGAAACCAAATGATTATGTTGCTGTTGTGTCTCGTTGTTACAAACAAGCAATTAACTCGGTTTTCGATAAAACCTTTTCAAAAGAAAAGATTGTTTTTTGGAATAATGAGTTAGAAAAAGTGTATAATAGAAAGTTTTCAACTGGATTCTATTTTGGTAAGCCAACAAGCAAGGATATTACAAACATACAGGGTAGTAATCAAAAGCAAAACAGGAGACAAATTGGTTTGGTTAACAAGTATTATGCAAAAATAGGTGTTGCTGAGTTAAAGCTTTCAAGTGATTTAAGTATTAATGATAAAATAATTATTGAGGGTAAAACAACTTTTTTAGAGCAAACAATTACTTCAATGCAATCACTCCACAAGAATATTGTTATAGCAAAAAAAGGTACTCTTGTTGGTTTAAAAGTTAATTCAAGGGTAAGAACAAACGATGTTGTGTTCAAATTAGTTCCAAGCAAAACAAAATCACAATGAATTAATTCAAAATTATTTTTTTAGTTCAAATTTTTTAAAAATAATAATATAATAAGTTCAAATTTTTTAAAAATAATACTTTAATAAGTTAAAATTTGTTAAAAATAATAACATAATAAGTTAAATACTTCTTTCTTCTTATTTATCTTATGAAAAATTATTCTGACGACCAAGTAACTTTGTTAGAATTACTTGCTTTCAAAGAAGATGTTGCATTGCTCGTTGCACCATCATTTGTAGTTGACTTTGATTACAGTAATTTTGTTCCATTAATGAAAGGTTTTGGTTTTGACCATGTTTTTGAAATAACCTTTGGAGCAAAAATGGTTAATATTAATTACCAAAAATACATTTTATCAAATAAAGAACAAGAAAAATTTATTTCTAGTACTTGCCCATTATGTGTTAATCTTATTAGCGCTCAATTCCCAAATTACAAAAAATTTTTGTTGCCCTTTGACAGCCCAATGATATCAATGGCGAAAATAATTAAAAAAAATTTTCCCAAAGACAAGATTGTTTTTTTGTCTCCTTGCACAGCAAAAAAAGTTGAGGCAAAGCAAAGTGGTTTAATTGATTGTGTTATTACATTCAAAGAACTAAAACAAATGATTGATAATGTTAAACCAGTTCCAGCTAAATGCTCTCACTTGTTTGATAGATTCTATAATGATTACACTAAAATATATCCGCTTCCAGGCGGTTTAAGTAAGTCAATGAGTTTGAAAGGAATTTTTAAAGAAAATGAAACGATTGCTGTTGATGGCAAAAATAATATAATAAATTTGTTTAAATCAAATCCAAAACAAAAATTTTTTGACATATTATTTTGTAAGGGTGGTTGTATTGCTGGTAATGGTACAAACACAAGTACACCCGTTTTTTTGAGAAAATTTTCTGTTACAAGTTACATTAAACAATCTGCAAAAGAAAAGATTGGTGATAGAAAAGGATTAGAAAAATATACTAAAGGAATTAATTTTAAAAAAAAGTTTGAATGAAAACAATAAAGTCGAATTTGCTAATTAGTGTTAATATTAATAATTAATTAGTCTGTTAAATATTTTATTAATTTGGTGTTTGAATGATTTATCACAGTTCTTGCGTCAACTGGGAGCGCGTATTTGCAGTATTTCATTTTATTCAATACTGCGATAATATTGAGGTGTTTGAATGATTTATCACAGTTCTTGCGTCAACTGGGAGCGCGTATTTGCAGTATTTCATTTTATTCAATACTGCGATAATACTGAGGTGTTTGAATGATTTATCATGTTATTACTACTCCTGAATGCAATTTGTGTTGCGAGTATTGTTGTGGAAAAAGCTTTGATGAACCAGAAAGCAAGTTAAAATTTGAACCAGTCCCAACAACACCAAAGTACACTCAAAAAGAATTAACAAATTTCTTAAAAAAAGATTCGGACAAACCAGTTTCAATAATTTTTTATGGCGGAGAACCATTAATGAATATTGATTTTATCAAACAAACAATTAATGCTCAAAAAAAACAAAAAATTGTTAAAAACTTTTTATTGCAAACTAACGGAATATTATTGGATAAACTACCAAAAAAATATGTTAATTCGTTTCATACTATCTTAGTATCAATTGATGGTGGCAAAGAAACAACAAACAAAAATAGGGGTAACGGGACATGGGAAAAAGTAAATTCAAACCTACAATTAATAAAAAAAAATGGTTTCAAAGGAGAGATAATTGCTAGGATGACTATTGAAGAACCAACAAATTTTTTTAAAGATATTATTGAGTTAGTTGAACCAAAACAAGGTGGATTCAAATTTAATTCAGTGCATTGGCAATTAGATGCTAATATGTGGCACGATTACAAGAAAAGAGATTTTTCTAATTGGGTAAAAAAATATAATTCTGATATAAAAAAGCTTTCAAAATACTGGGTTAAGAATTTAGAAAAAGGTAGGATGCTAAGATTATATCCTTTCATAGGAATAACTAATTCATTATTGTTTTCAAAAAAATATTTTTTAAGGTGTGGTTCAGGAATAGGTAATTTTACTATTCTAACAAACGGAAAAATTAGTGCTTGCCCAATAATGTCAGGAGTAAAAAAATATTATTTGGGTGACATAAGAAAAACAATTCCAAAAAAATTGCCGTTCAAACTAATTATTAAAGAACCATGTGTTTCATGCAAAGATTATGAATTGTGCGGTGGGAGATGCTTGTACTCTAACTTGAACCCTGTTTGGCCAAAAAAAGGTGTTGGCGAAATTTGTTTTTCAGTAAAACAATTAATAAGTGAAATGAAAAAAATTTCTCCAAAAATTCAAAATTTATTAGATGAAAAAAAAATTAGTAAAAAAGATTTAGAATTCTTGAAATACAATTGTTGTGAAATAATACCTTGAATTTTTTATATCAAAAACTTTTTTTGTTATATTTAGAAAAATTAATTTATTAGAAACAATTAAAATTTGTTTAAACAAAAGTATTTTTGTAAAAGCCTTTGTAGCTCAGCTGGTAGAGCACTTGTTTCGTATTGTTGCGAACTAACAAGAGGTCGCGAGTTCGATTCTCGCCAAAGGCTTAAAATTTTTTAAATAATATTTTTTATTTAATTTACTTTTTTTATTTTTGCTATAAAAAATTGTTGTGTCTCGCCGATTTCGTCCGGCGGGTTCGAGAACGAATTAAGCTTTGCTTAATTCATTTTTTTTATTTTTGCGATAAAAAATTGTTGAGTATTATTGTCTTGCGGGAAAAGTCTTACACAGTTTTCACACAAAACATTTTTTCTTATTATTATCCCATCTAATTTTATTGGAATAATTTTAGCATTTGTTCTTTGTTTTAAAAGATCAAGAATCACTTCTTCGTTTTCTTCAGGCGCAAAAGAACAAGTACTATAAACAATTTCTCCGTTAACATTCAATAAATCAAAGCAATGTAATAAGAGTTCTTTTTGGTTTTTTGCTTTTCTTAATACTAGTTCTTGACTCCACCCTCGCAAAGCATCCCTTTTTTTTCTAACCAATCCTTCACTTGAACACGGAGCATCCAACAATATTTTGTTAAATTTTTCTTTTAAGTTTCTAACATCAATTCTTTTTACTAAAACGTTATCCAAATTAAAAAACATTTTATTATGTATAAGAGATTTTGTTCTTTCACTATTCACATCAGTTGCAATCACTCTTTTTGCAAGATTGCTTAGTTGAATTGTCTTCATTCCTGGTGCAGCACAAGCATCTAACACAACATCATTTTTTTCTATGTTTAATGCGATAACTGGTAACATTGATGCTTTTTCTTGAATTGATATTTCTCCTCTTTTATATTCTTCTAAAGTACTTGGTTTTTTGCAATTTATCTCAAAAGCTAGTTCAGAAAAAGAGTATTTCTTTAAGACAATACTTTTTTCCTCAATTTTTTGTTTTGTTTTAACCAAATCAGCTTTTTTAGTGTTAATCCAAATGCTTTTAGGCTCTTTTTGACTAATTATTTCAAAAAAGATTTCCCACTCATCACCCAATAATTTTTTATATTTTTCAATGAATTCCTTTGGGAAAAAAGTTTTTTTCATAAAAACATTGTTTTAGTTCTATTTTTAAACACTTATTTTTTAATATAGTTATGACTGAAATTGAAGACTTGCAATTAGACCTTGAAAGAAAGAAAAGAGTGAAAGAGAATTTAGAAAAAAATTTTGAGAGACGAAAAAAACTTAATTTGTTAGAACCTGATTACGAAAGACAAATTGTTTCAGACATTAAAAATTTGGAATCAGAATTATCCTCAATTCAAAGAAGAATAAGAACGATTGAATCAGAACAAATAAGAAAAAAACTAATAAACAGAAAATAATCTTTTTTTATTTAACTTTTTCTTGATTTATTATTAGTTTTTATTTTTTAATTTTTTTTATTTATTTTTGTTTATTTTTATTTATTTAGTTTAATTTTTTTCAATTCAATTTTTGTAGTTTATTTTTTTTGTTTTTGGCTCTTTGTTATTCCTAAAATGAATAAAAGCAATTACTAATATTCCAGCATAAATTAAAGTTAGTGTTAAAGAAATAGCTAAGTTTGAATTCATTACTAGTTTTTTTTCAATTGTTCTGGCAAAAATTGTTGAACAAGAAACCAAGATAAAAAAACAAACTAAAATTAATTTCATAAAATCACTATCTAAAAAGGCATTAATAGTATTTAAGATTATTTTTTTTAAGAAATTTATGTTCTGGTTGGATTTTAACGCTGCAATCCCTTTAGAAAAAATATTACATTCACAAATAATACGCCCTGGCCGGGACTTGAACCCGAGTCGCACCCGAACAGCAATTTTTTATTATTAACTCGCTTTCTGGGCCATCTTTAGATGGTCCAAATTCATTTACTGAATTTTTAATAAAAATTCTGACAGGGGTGCATCCTAACCGCTAGACTACCAGGGCACTGTTTCGCCACCCAAGAAAAACTTTTTGGTTTTTCGGGCCTCGCAAAATTCTTTTGCAAGGGTGCATTACAAAACCTATCTTCGCTTTGCTTGATAGGGATTTGATTTCAATCATTAAGCTGTATTAACTTGAAAACAATTTATTATAAAAATTTTTTGTCAAAGAAGCTTTAAAAAGTTCACTACTATTTGATTAAACCAAAATTTTTGGCATTTAAAGCTGCGTCATACAATGGGCCTTCGCAATCCAATTCTTCAAAATTCATTTTTTGTTGTAACTCAATTAATTCTGCGATATTTACCCTGCATTTTGCATTTAAACCAAGCAAAATTGATGGTGCTTTTGAAGACTTGTTTAATTGCAAGTAAACCTCGCATTTATCATTCTTTGTTTCGAGTATTTGGAGATAAATTTCTTCATTCTTATCAATAATTGTTCCAAATGCTTTTTCGCACACAATAAAGTTAGTTGTTAAACAAACTAAATTATCCTTGCAATCAACTCCTTCTTGAACAGGTTTTTCAATTGTTTTTGTGCAACCAAACACAAATAAGATAATAATTAAAATAATCAAAAATACTTTCTTCATGAATCATTTGAGATTAAACCTTTTTTTAAACAATTCTTTTCTAATTTTAAACTTTTTTGATACTAATTTTGTTGTGAAAATACTTCAATTGAATGTTAAAGGTTTTGATAATAATTTTTCTTACCTAGTAATTGGTGCAAAAAAAGAGTCTGTTTTAATAGACCCTACTGGTGACAAAAAAATAATTGAAAACGCAATTAAAAAAAGTAAAGCAAGACTAGTTTTATTACTAACGACGCATTCTCACCCGGACCACAAAGAATTATTAAATTATTTTTTACAAAAAAATATTTCTTTAAAAAATTTTAAAGCATTAAAAAAAGAACCTTTTTTTGTTATTGCTGGATTAAAAATAAAAACTATTTTTACTCCTGGCCACACGAAGGATTCAGTTTGTTTTCTAATAGAAAACAATTTGTTTACTGGCGACACCTTGTTTGTGAAAGGGGTTGGCACAACTGATTATGGTGGCAACAAAAAACAGTTAAAAAATTCAATTGAATTGCTTTCTAGTTTTGATAAAAAGATTATTGTTTGGCCCGGGCACAATTATAATGGTGTTAAATCAACTTTGGGTGAAGCAATTTCTAATTCGCATATTAATCCAAGCGAAAAAACTTTGGAAAAGATTCAAAAAAAAGTTTTGGAGTACGAAAAAAAAGTATAGTTTTTTTCTCGCATGTTTTTTAATGTAATTCTAATAATAATATTCCAGCCATTATTCCTATTCCAATCAAAATGAATAATAATTGGAGTATTGAATCCTTTATTTTTGGATTTTTGTGTAATTCTGGTATTAAATCAGTGCCTGCAATGTAAATAAAACCGCCAGCGGTTATTGCTACTAATATTGGTATTATTCCTTCTACCCAAATGTTAAATATTATTGCGATTATTGCTCCTATGAATGTTGTTAGCGAGATTAAAAAATTTGCTATTAAAGCTTTTTTTCTAGTAAAACCGCCTTTTAATAATACTCCAAAATCACCTATTTCTTGTGGTACTTCGTGAGCAAAAATAGCTATTGCTGTTGCTATACCCAAATTAATTGAAACAATAAAAGTGCTTGCAAGTAGTACTCCGTCAAGAAAATTGTGTAAACAATCGCCTATCAAATTCATGTAAGTAAAAGACAAGTGATTGTGTTCTGCTTTGTGGCAATGATGCCAGAAAACAAATTTTTCTAAAACAAAAAATAGTATTATTCCTAACAAAACATATGCTAAAACATCTTTCAAAAATCCTTCTTCTAATAATTCTGGTAACAAGTGAAGAAATACTCCTCCAAGCAAAGCACCTATTGACAAGGAAACTAATAAATCCAAGCTCTTAGTTAACTTTTCTTTTTTAATTGAAAGAGTAAAAATTCCTATTAGCGAGGCCAAGGATATTATTATGAGTGACAAAAAAAGTTCTATTAACATAACAAAATTATTTGAAACACATTTATAAATTAAGTGATGAATAAAAAATTAAACAATAATTTACTAATATTGAGTGGTAAGTTAAATAGTAATTTATTAATATTGAGTGGTAAGTTAAATACTAAAATAGTATATTAAATATTTTATTATAGTGTATTAAATATTTTATTTTTTTGAGTTATTTTTTTAATAAATTATTTTTTTAGTATTTTGTTGTTATGCTATTATTAGTCTTCCCTTTGGTTTTGCTTGTGCTTGTTCAACAGCAATTCTCTCAAAAATTATTTCTTCTCCATGAGCATATTCTTCTTTGCTTGAATTAGCAATCATTAGTACTACTTGTGCGCCCTTGTGGTGGCAAAAACCTTCTCCATAATTACTTTCAACGCTAACAACCCTTTTGTCTGTTCCAGTAACAATCATTTCCCTTGTGATCGCACCGTCAATTAGTTTTCCTATAACACAAACCTCTTCAGTGCCAAAAAATTGGTCTGTTTTCAAAACCATTAATTTTCCTTTTACTGCTCCCCTTTGCATTACTTCTGAATTACCAAACGTCATTTTCACTAAACTCAAACCATCACCCTCTCTTGTGTTAAAGGCACTTTTATTAAGAACAATTTCGTTATTAAGAATACATTGTATTATTTCCTAACAAAATTTTATCATTAACTTTGTTTTTCAAACAATTCCAAAAAATAGCTTGTGTTGAGAGCTATTAATTGCAAATTTTTTTCCTGAATAAAAATAGAACAAAGTTATATTTAAATGTTATTTTTTTTTCTTGAAAACCAAGTCAAAAAAACTATGCTTAAAAAGATTATTAAAAAATTATTGTCTGGGACAACAATTGTTTGTTGTTGTTTTACAAAAGAAAAATATTTTTTTATTTCGCATCTATTACATTGAGGGCTTTGGCTTTTTATTTCAGCATTACCACTATAAGTTCCTTCTTGGAAATCACAATTATTATCAATTACTTCTTGTGCTGGCTCAAAATTACACGAAATTGTTTTACTTGGAATCACTATTTGGTTGTTAGCATTTCTCACAATAATATTTGCGCTAGTGTCTGACTCGCATTTAGCACTAGCAATTATTTTGCAACCACTTTGCTTTAATTCTAAATCAATAATATTATTTTGTTCTGGTGAAATATCACAATTATTATTATGGCACCAATTACTACAACAATCAGAATCTTTTAAACAAAAATTATTTAATTCTACACAATAATCTTCTTGAGCGCAAACCCCCAAAACACAATTTTCAGAACAACAATCTTCATCAATAATACAATTTTCTCCTTGTTCTTTGCATGGTTCTTCTGGCATGCATAATTCATTATCACAGGTTAGTCCTTCGCAACAATCTTCTTCAACACTACATTCTTCTCCTTCGTTTTTACATTCTTCCTCATTGCCTCTTGTCGCATAACATGTTGGTGAACCATGTCCTTCACACAAGCAATTCCAATAAGTTGTTTGGCCTAATCCAGGGAAAATAATTGTGCTCCAATCAAATTCACTATTTTCTTTATCTGGACAAAAAAACATATATCCTGTTCCAAGCCAAGTTGTTTGGCTTGTTAAATAATTTCTTGCATTTAGCCCGCAACAAAAATCATAATTTAATCCGTTACAATCTTCTGGGCAAGTTTCAATGTTTTCTGTTGGGGGAGTGCAAATATTATCTCCGCACCCAATAACTGATTGGTATGCTGGCACAATATCATCAATATAGTTTCGTGGTTGGTCAAGAATTTTTTTGCAATTTAATGAATCACAATAATACATATCATAATCTTCATCTGAAATAAATAATCCGCCAGAATTATCAGGTGTGTTTACATAAATGTTAAATTCGGTTTCTGTTTTTATTGTAGTACAATTAGGGTAATAACAATATGACATGTTTTCATCATCAACTGAGTGTGTTACAAAAGCGCCTCCGTTAGAAGCTGGTAATATTTTCCAATTATTATTTGTTGAATTTAGGTTTACACATTCTGGATAAGTTTCTCCGTCTTGTCTAATAATTGCCATTACTTTTCCTGGTGAATTATCCTTTGCGTTTTGATCAATTACATAACCTAAAATAGTTATTCCTTCGCTTGGTCTAACCTCATAGCTTGGTACAATATGGTACATGAGTCTTCTTCCATAGTAACCATCATGTATAGCTCTTGAATAAAAGTTTAAATCACAATTAATTTTTTTGCAACCATATTCAGTACAATAAGCAATGCCATCATAAATATTATTTCCAAGTAAATTTGCTTTAACTAGCCAAGCATTTTCTTCTTTAATATAAGCGCCTCCAAATCCAGGTTCTTCTACTATTCCTGATACTGGGGGCATTTGTATTACATCAAGAGAATTAAATTGGTGTGCAAAATAAGGGCTTATTATTGTGTGGTTTTTTTTATTATTACTTATTGCAGGGATAGCTGCTCCAGAATCAAAAACAGCTATTTGTCCATAATCTGATCCATTTACTGGATAATATGAGATATAATCATTTTGGGAATAAAAGTATCCTATGTTTGGAGAATAACCAAATTTATATAATCCCCCAATATTATCGTGAAAACCAATATTAGCATGGGTATTGCAACCAAATTTATTACAATAATTTTCTGCTATGTACACACTATCTTCAAAAAAATAACCTTCCTCACTAAAATCAATATTAACATTTTTGTTTGTTAGTGTTACAAAATTATTTTTTCCATATTCAACAAAAATTATTTTTTTTTCGCTTGTATCATAATTATATGTTGTTGCAAACACCCCGCTTTTTGAGGGAATAATATTTATTGGTTTAAATCCTGTTTCCGAGTACATGGTATTACACGAATCATTAAAACACTCAACTATTTTTTCTTCATCAATTATTGCGATTATTCCCTTGTATTGAGATGTTTTTATTGTGTTTACTGAATCAGTAGTTAGTAATTGTTTACAACTATCTTTTGTGCACCTGTAAATTTCAGAAGAAGTGTGAAAATATACTCCAAATACTTCATCAGGGTTTACTGGTACACAATAATTATTGATTTTTTTAAATCCATTTAAACAATTATTATTGCAATCCGAATTAGGGATATGATAAGAATTACAATCACTTGTTAAAACAAAATTGTTAGTTGTTATTTTTAGGTTGGATTGTAGAATTTTTTCTTTTGTTTTTAATATGCAACCACTCCCATCCATTGCACAATTCCAAAGTTTTCCAGCACTATCCCACGCAACAATTAAATTAGAATATTTACTATAATCAACAATTCTATTAATCTCGTGAAACATAATTCCAGGGTTAACAATATTACAACCAGCGCTAAGCCCACAAGAATATAATGCTCCAACAGAATCAATAACATAAAATGCTTTTCCTGGAGGAATAGTGCCCACATAATCACTAGTTAAAAGTGAAGCAAATTTTCCATATGTTACTCTGAATTGATTTACTGGGTTAGAAAAAATTAGTTCTCCACTCCAATCTCTTGAACGAGTCAGAATTGTTTCTGTGGGGAATTCAGTACAATCCATTGCACTACCATAAGAATTACATAAGTTAACTTTGTTTGAAATTGATTTAACAAAAAGCGAATTTTCAAATCCTTGGACAGCATCCTGTGTTATTTCAGCATTTATGTTTGTGGTTGTTTCTTTTGTAATAACTAAATTTGATACAATACAACTAACTGAGCTCGAATAATAACAAGCACCCAATCTTTTGTTTCCAGCATCATCAAAAGTAAACCATAATGCAGAATGGTGCGGGTCAAAATATCTTGAATAATTTACATCGAGTGAATAGGAATAATCTGGGCCACAATCAATATTCGCGCCATTAATAGTTAATGGAACTTTTGTTGATTGACTACTTCCCATACTATAAATATTAATTTCTTTATTTCCACTTCCATCTTTTGTGCAACGGTTTAACCACGCTACTCCTGAATTAAAACTAGTAATTGCTCCACTCCAACTAATTGTTGGTTTAAGATTTGATGAATTAATAGATACATCAACTTCATAGCCAATATCCCCATTAGATTGATCAATTTCTAAGTAACCTGAATTAATTCCAGGGATTATGTATTCTAAATTTGCCCACCAATAACCAGACACACAATTAATGTCCCCTGTTGTAATTTCTCCAGTATAATTTATTTTTACTGGTTTGAAACAAAACGAAGTACCACCTGTTCTGTTATATCCAATAAACCCGATTGAAGTTACATTTTTGAAAAAAGGATGTACTTTTGAATAACTAGTTGTGGGAACCAAACTGTTAGAATTATCTTTATATTTTTGTGTTGTAGTATTATTAGCTGGATTATATTCCCAAATTGAAAAATATCTTCCATCTCTACCAGTTATGAATAAAGTATTAATACCCGCAACAATTGAATTCAAATTTTTTTCAGTAGTTGATGTTGGATTTACTATTTTAAATCCGCTAATACCAAGGTTTATTTCCGAACAATTTTTTGCAGAAGAATTACATTTCCACAAATTCCCATCTAAATCCAAAGCGTAAACATTTCCCCCAAGTTCAGCAATATTAAAATTGGGTGAGAACCACTTCGGATTTTTATAATATAAAAAATCTGTATTACTCATTTCGTCCGGATTAAAATAATCTTTTGGTAAATAATTAACGCCCCTATCATCAGGATTAAAAACATTACAACCATTATCATTACAAGCAACTAATTCTCCCCTACTATTTATTGCAACATAGCTTTCTGCTGTAACGATTGAAGAAATTATTATAAGAAATATTATTGTTAAAAAAATTGTTTTTCGCATTAACAAAATATGTTTTTTGTATTATTAATCCTTTTTGTTTCAAATTTTTTGTTTTTTTGAAAAGTATTTTGTTTTTATATTGTAAGACAATTTGTTATAATTTGTTCTTCAAAAAAAGTTTCTCTTCTATTAGTGGGTAATTATTTTTTTCAAAAAAAATAGTTTGTTGCCTTTCGGCAACAACCAAAACAATTATTTTTTATTTTTTTTATTCTATTTCAAATACTACTGAAACGCTTGCTGTTACTTGTACTTCACCAGCTATTACTGGTGTTCGCACACCATCCGAACCAGCTGTTTGTTCTACCATGTCATAACTCTTGTAGTTTGGGGCATAGTAAGCATTTGATTCTTGTACTGAACTAACATTACTTATTGTTAGGTTTAATCCAGAAGCAATGCTCTCTGCTTTTCTTTTTGCTGTTTCAGAAGCTTCTTTTAGAGCAATTTGTTTTACTTCTAATTCTTTTGCTTCTGTTAAACCAAAAGAAATTCCTCCTATTTTGTTGACTCCTGATTGTATTGCTATGTCAACAATTTCTCCTGCTTTTGTTGTATCATAAAGAGTTACTTGAATAGTATTAGTTGTTTTATAACCAATTGACTCTGATTTTTCAATTGTTTTGTTCCACTGGTATTCTTCGTACACATAATAACTAGTTGTTTTTATTTGTGTTTCTAATACTCCTGCTTGTTTTAAAGCATTAATTGTTTTATCAGCTATTACTGCATTATCTGACTGGCTTTTTTGTGCTGAAATATCAAGTGTTTCTATTGTCAAAGAAATTTCTACTTTGTCTGGTGTAACATACTTTGTTACTGTTCCTGATGAACTAAGAGTTTGTTTTTCAGGAATATTGTCAGTGTAAATATTTATGTTATCTGCTTTCTTGTCAAGAACCATTGTTGCTGCAAAAAAAACTATTGCTAGTAATGCAATAATTATTACTATCATTGTTATATTACTTATTTTCTGTTTTTCTTCTTTCATAAAAAAACCTCCATTTTTTTAATAAACTATTATTTTTTGTTGTTATTAAATAGCTCGTTTTGTTTAGGGTAAAACCAAACTGTTTTTTTTTTTGAATTTTTTTTATTTAATTTTCTTTTGTTGGGTCAACAATTTTTCCCATGAACAATATTTCTTCATTATTATTTTTGATTATAAAAGCAAATGGTTTGTTTGCTTCAAATAATTCTGTTTGAACAAATGCTGTTTTTTCAATCATTACTACTGCTGTTGCTGCTGCAGCCTCTGTTCCTTCCTCGTTTATTTCAACAAAAGCCTTGTGGTAAATCTCGCTAATCCTTACAAAGTTTTCTGGATCCATTTTTGAAAAATTTGCTGAATTAGTAAACGCTTCTCTTAAGCCCATTTCTTGTAAATCTTTTTTCATTTCATACTTTGTTTCAAGTTTTATTTTTGGTATTCTAACAATAACTTCTTGTTTAAACATTTTTTCTTTTAATTCCATTAATTGTTCTGCTGTGGGAATATCAAAATCATAATTAATTTTTCCTTCATTATTTAATGGTAAAATAATTAGCATTGATATTTCTTCTCCCTTGTAAGGTAATTCCAAGTATTGGAATTCGTTGTCCTTGTAATAAAAAAATTCTTCTTCTTGTTCCATTAACTGTGCTTTTACAATATTATTCTCTGAAACAAAAAAATCTTCTTGTTTAGTATTTTCTTCTTTGAATTTTGTTGCCCAATCTCCCTTGAAATAAATAGCGTTTGTTAGAACAAGCCTTGTTTCTGTTGTTATTGAAGGAGGTGTTTCTGGCAACAAATCTTTTATCTTGTTTTTTGTTTGCTCTTCAACCCAAGCATTTATTTTTTGTCTTTGTTCTTCTGGGTAATTAACAAAATCAACATTATTTACTTTTCCATAATAATACTTTTCAATTAAATCAAAATAGGATTGATAGAATTCGTATGTTTGTTCTGCCCACAAAGAATTAGCAATGCTTAAATCATAATTTCCTTTTGAAACACTGTTATTCAAACTATTATAAATTTTTGCAAAAGATGCTCTTCTTTCTAAATCGTTTTCTGGGAAATAAAAAACGTTTTGCATTTCTTCAGCGGTTTTTCCACTTGCTCCTTCGTAAGTCATTGCAAGTGTTGTTGAAATACTAAACGGAGAAAAGAAAATGTTTTTACCAGTGTCAATCTTGTTGTAGTAATCAATTGCGAACTTGTTGTTTGCTAAAACCAAGTCATTTACTCCTTGTTGCGTTGCTTGACTATCATCTAGTGCTTTAAAACTAATTAAACCATTTGCAATTGGCAGATTACTTGTTGGCAAAATAGTATTAGTACAACCAATTAATAATAGAATAATTAATATTAATCCTATAAAAATTATTTTTGATTTCATATACTTGTATTGTTCTCTCGTAATTTAAAAGTGTTTGTTTTTGTTAGGCGTAATTTATTTAATATTAACTTTTTAGTATTACCAAAGATTTTTCTTATTTTTGGTAGTTGTTTTAAAGTTCGTATAATTCACAAATTTTTTCTTTTACTTCTTTTAATTTTTCTTTTGTGATTTTTCCAATTTTTGTTCGAATCATTTCTTTATATGTTGTTACAGGGTTATCTGTCATTATCATACTCGATTTTTTCAATTGACCATTTTCTAAATCATTGTTTGCAAGATTAATGTTATATTTTGTTTTCTTAGATTGGGATGTTATTTTTAATAAAATTATATCTTCTGAATTTTTATTATATTTTGAGTTGCTTATTACTAATGCGGGTCTCGTTTCTAGACCAATTTGTTCGGAGTAAAGAATTTCTGCTACTATTATTTCTCCTTGTTCAAAATTTAAAGAGTTCATGTGCTTCTTCACCTTTTTCAACCCATCGCTTATACGCATACAATCTTAGTGGGTCTTTTTCTGTTTCTAACAAAGTAATTTTTTGTTTGAATGCTTGTCTTGCTATTTCGGCCCACTTAATTTCAGGGTATTTTTTCATTTTTCTGTGTATTTCTTCAGGGATTGCCATAGTCATGTTAGGCATAAAACCACCTCTTACTTAAATATGTAAAATAAGTATATTTAAATGTTTGTTGAGTATCGCGCTAACAATGAATTGCACATTGGATTAAAGTGTCTGTTAACCCAGACAATTTTTAAATAACAAAAAAATTAGACTCAAGTTTTATTCACATATTATAGTAATGCAAATCAATGGTCAGTTAAATAATAATAGTTATTTTAATTGATTTAAGTACAATAACAATTCAAAACATTCACATTAGCTGGGCCATTTCCAATATTACAAGACACGAGTCCATCTCTTTGAGTTTGTATGTTTGGGTCTACATCATCATTAGTAATATCCACGTATCCAAATAAACAAGTTTTATTAGATTCATTACAAACAGAATCACAAGTTATTCCATTAATTGTTTGTTCTATTTCTTCTTTTTTTACTTCGATTAAACTAGCTCCATTTAATTTTTGAAGAACTTCATCAGCGAGTTGTTTATTGGCTTGAGAAACATTATCTGAAGAACATGCATAACACTCAATATATCTTATATTAGCAGGGCCATTTCCAATATCACAAGACACAATTCCATCTCTTTGAGTATCAATAGTAAAATCATCACTGTCATTAGTTATGTCTCTATAACCAAAAATGCATTTCCCATTACTAACTATTGAATCACAAGTTACACCATTAGTTGTTTGGCTAATATCCTTGCCCAACTCTTCTATTACTTGGCAATTGTTTAACATACTCAAAATTTCGCCTCCCGCATCCTTATCAATCAATTCATCTGTATTCCCACACAAACAATTAATATATTTAACACCTGCTGGGCCATTTCCAATATTACAAGCCATAATTCCATCTCTTTGAGTAAAAACATCGTCAGCAAGTACATCAATTTCCATATTGCGATACCCTAACAAACAAGTTTGTCCAAAATTATTACAAACAGAATCGCAAGTTATTCCATTATCCGTTGATTCTAATTCAGATTTAAGAATTGTGCTAACTGAAGCCGAATTGATTTGTTTTGATATGTCTTCCACCGAAACAAGTTCTATTTTACAATCAATTGAACAATTTTCTAAAGTTTCTCCACTTTCACAAAGTCCATTTCCACAAGAAGGTTGGGTAATACATCCAAACAAAAACAAAACACTTGATAAAATCAGTAAACTTAAAATTATTTTTTTCATTTTAGACTTAGATTTTAACTTATATATAAATATATCTCCAAAGAATTGCACACGGGGTCTTAGGGGGTTTGTAGTTCTTAGTAAGTTGTTTGTAGTCCATATTTATATCCTTCTTATTGGTTGTAAAATTGATTGTGATACAAGAATCAAAAGTATTAATGCTAAAAATGATATCTCCATAAGGATTACAAAGTCAAAATAAATTAAATGTAAAAATGTTGAAATCAACAAGATGGTTGCTGCCCCAAGATAACTAAAAAATAATTTTGGATTTTTTTATTTAGATAAGGGCATAATTCTATATATAGTGGAGGTTGCAGCTATAAATTGTTTTCTTACAAAACCATTTAATACAACATATCCTATAAAAATCAAGAAAATAATTATTGGAAACGTTAGTGGCATGTTTGATACAGAGGCAATGTTTTTTAATCCAAAAGTAGAGGTAAGTATGAGATATAAGATTGGAAAAATCAAACTAATTGAATTGAAAAATATTTTTTTAACTAATTTACCCATATTAAGAATAAATGCACTTCCTATTTAATATTACTGTTTTCTGTAGATTTTATCATGATGATCAAAATCAAGTAATTCAACAATATTTTCTTGTTCAAGTATTTTGTAGGTTAGAACAAAGTGTGCTTTGATATGCACTCTTCTTATATTTTTCATTTTGTTGCTTAGTGGTTTGAATCTGTAAGGGTCTTGAATTATCTGTTTTGTTTTCTTTTGTATTGCTTCAAGAGCAATTATGTCTTTTTTAGCTAGTTTTTCGAATATCTTATCTAATCTTTTTTTCCTTTTCAGCTTGTACACTTGTATCATCTCTTAAAGCTGTTAAAGTATTTGTCAACATCTTTTATTGGAATAGATTTTTCTTTATCAATTTTTTCAAGTCTCTTAACATATTCGGGTCTCAGTTCAGGTTCTAATAATTCTTGTTCATAATCCATTGCTAATTGGTTTATTGCTTCGCTCTTATCTTTTAGGGCATATTTAGCTTTAACTATGTTAATTACTTGATTTGCTTCATCACTTAATTTTACTATTGCAGTCGGCATATTATCACCATATTAATATCATATTAATATAGTATTAATAAATGTTTGTTGAGTGTCGCGCTAACAATGAGTTGCACAAGGGGTTCAAGGTATTTGCTAACCCAGATAAATTATTTTCAGTTTTTATTTAAATCATCTTTCTTTGCCATAAGTATCAAATCACTCTGGCATTTCACTATTTTACTTGTTTTATGAATGTTTGATAACAGAATTGAACAAAGTATTTCTCATTTTTTTCTTCTACTGATTTAATTAAGGCTCCAAAATATTCACTTGTTTCTTTTGAAATATTTAACATTGGGTAACCTGCATCTTGCAGTATTTTGTTAAAAATCAATCTGCACATTCTTTTATTTCCATCTTTGAATGGATGAACTAAATATAGTTTCAAGTGTACTAACGCCGCTAATTCCAAAGGATAAAGATTTGCCGTTTGGCTAAACCATTCAAAGAACTTGTCAAATTCTTTTTCAACCATTGCTGGATTGGGGGGTCTATATTTTATTTCTTCTTCAGTCATTAGTTTTGGATTAAATTTCATTATTACTCTTTGGTCGTCTCTTAATTGCCCTGGATTTTTGCCTTCAAAGTAAGACATTACTATGCCGTGGAGTTTTAATAAATCTTGTTTGTTTATTTTTAGGTTTGACAATATATTATACCCACTTATCATTAAACTTGAAATAATTATTTTTTCATTAAGCGTTGCTTCTCCTCTTTTTTTGCGAAGAATTTTGAAAGCCGATTCAACATCCGAGGAATTAACATCAACTCCTTCTGTGCGAAGTGTCGTGTAAACAAAGTCAATTAATTGTTTTTTACTAAAAGCTTCTTTTTGTTGGCGGCTTAATTTCTTTACGCGGTCAGAATATTTCTTTTTTGCTATTTCTACTTCCAGAAGTTGTTTGTTTGTAAGAAATAAAGACATGTACTTTTTCAAATCTTGCCCAAAATAAGCATATAGAAAAACTTCAATCTTTTTTGCAAGCTCTTTTTCTTTCTTATCTATAATTTGTCTGCTTGGTTTTGATTTTCCCAAGTAAATTGAGAAAGTCTTCACCTTTTTTTCTAGCTTTATGTTTTTAATTAAATAAAAATATTTTTGCCCCTTAATGAATCGCTCAATCACGTTAGCCATAAAAGTTACTACTACCAACTAATTTTTAAAGGTAGTTGTAACTTTGTTACTACTCGGTTAAAACAAAGGTAGTAGTAAAAGAAGTGCAAAAATCCCTCCTCCAGAATTGACTGAATGATTCTCGTTCTTGATATTTGGGTTTGTTTTATAATTCATTTAAAATCTTCTTCTTTTAGTTCTGTTGCATTTATTATTGCTTTTAATGTTCCTTTTGCTAGTGGGTCATGGTTTGGAATTGTTATTGGTTGTTTTGTGGGATGTCTTAAGTGTATGTGGCTTCCTTTTTGATCTCTTATCTAGTATCCTTTTTTGCAAAGTATTTTGATTAATGTTTGTCCAGAAATAGGTTTGACTTTCATAAACTCACTGCAACGGTGTCTAATTTTTGTTTTCCTGATAAAGGAATTCCATCTTGTGCAAGTGTTTCTATATGTAATTCAATTGCTTCTATTATATTTTTTGAAGCTTCTTCTTTTGTTTTGCCTTGACTAATACATCCTGGTAAAGATGGGACTGTGACAGTATAACATCCGTCAGTTCCTTTTTCAAAAATTACTTTCCAATTCATTTTATCACAATTATTTAGTGTGTGTTTCTTAATAAAAAGTTATTGTAAATGTAATGCCAACGTAAAAGTATAAAAACTAAATCCCCCCTCCCAGAGTTGCACACGGGGTCTTGGATTGTGAGTAGTTGTGGGTAAGTAGTTGGTGGTTTTTCATATGCTCACTTTAAATATTTGATGTAAACTTTAAAGAAGTTTTTGAATGTGTTTCTGTATTTTTCAAATAAAAATTTTTCAAGGTTTTTTGTGTATTTGTTGTCAAAATCTTCTAATGCTTTTAAGTAAGCTATTCTTTGACTTTTTCTTATTATTAGTGGGGCGAATCCTTCGTTAAGTAAGATTGTATTGATTAGAAATCTTCCCACTCTTCCATTTCCATCATCAAATGGGTGTATTTTTTCAAATTTTCCGTGGAAAAGTGCGGCTTTTTGCAGTGGGTGAAGAGTTTTTTCGTTTTCTAGCCATTCAAAGAGTTTTTCCATTTCTTTTGGAACATCTTCTGGCGGAGTTGTTTCTACTTTTCTTCCAACTAAGTAATTTGGTATTTTTTTGTATCCTGTTTCTATGCCCATGTCTTTTACAAGCATTTTGTGTATTTTTATTGTGTCTTCTTCTGTTGGTTTGAATTTGTTGCTTAATATTAGTTCGGTTACTTTTCTTGAGTTTCTTGTTTCGTATATTTCTCTTAAGTCTTTTCCTTTGATTATCTTGTTTTCAAATAATACAAGTGAAACATCTTTTAGTGTTAAGGAATTGCCTTCTATTGCGTTTGATTCATAAGTAAAGTTTGCTGTGAATCTGTCAAACAAATCTTGTAACTGTTTTTTAGTTAGTTTTCTTAGTATTTTTTTGTATTCTTGTTTTGTGTTTTCTATTTCTTTAATTCTTTTTTTTGTAAAAATTGTATCTGTTTTGTATTTGGAAATTGATTTATTTTCGTGATATTCTTTTTCTTTTAACTCAAAGTATTCTTTTAATTTAGAAGTCATTTTCTTTGAATTAACTATCTTAGAAAGCTTTGTCACTTTTCCATCTAATCTAAAAGAATGTATTGCATAAAGATACTTTTTTCCTTTTATTTTTTTTTCAGTAAAGTAAACCATAATTAGTTAACCCCACGAAATATTTAAATACTTAATTGTGTGGGGTTAAAAGTATTCAATATAGAAAATCCCTCCTCCCAGAGTTACAACCGAATGTTTCTCGTTGTTACAGAATTGATTTGGTTTTTTTATAGTTCATGTTAAATCTTCTTCTTTTAGTTCTGTTGCATTTATTATTGCTTTTAATGTTCCTTTTGCTAGTGGGTCATGGTTTGGAATTGTTATTGGTTGTTTTGTGGGATGTCTTAAGTGTATGTGGCTTCCTTTTTGATCTCTTATCTAGTATCCTTTTTTGCAAAGTATTTTGATTAATGTTTGTCCAGAAATAGGTTTGACTTTCATAAACTCACTGCAACGGTGTCTAATTTTTGTTTTCCTGATAAAGGAATTCCATCTTGTGCAAGTGTTTCTATATGTAATTCAATTGCTTCTATTATATTTTTTGAAGCTTCTTCTTTTGTTTTGCCTTGACTAATACATCCTGGTAAAGATGGGACTGTGACAGTATAACATCCGTCAGTTCCTTTTTCAAAAATTACTTTCCAATTCATTTTATCACAATTATTTAGTGTGTGTTTCTTAATAAAAAGTTATTGTAAATGTAATGCCAACGTAAAAGTATAAAAAGTAAATTCCCCCTCCCAGAATTGCACAAAGGGTCTTGGAAGGTTTGTAGTTCTTAGTTAGTAGTTTGTGGTTAGATTTCATAATATTACTTCTTTTTACTGTATATTTTGTTATGGTGGTCAAATTTATCAAATAAGATAAAATTTTCTTTTTTGTAAACTTTGAAGAGTAATACGAAGTGTTTCATTATGTGAACTCGCTTATAGTCACTCATTTCGTATTGAAGGTTCTTGTAGTGGTCTATGGTAAAATCGTCTGAAGAAATTATTTGTCTTATTTTTTTGTTTATTGCCTCAGTCATTTTTTGATCTTTTTTTGCTATTACTTTAATTGTTGTTTTTAGTTCATCAGAAAGCTGGAATTTGAAAGGCAATTTTATTCGCCTCTGCACAATTCGTCAAGTTCATTTGTTGTCATTGATTTAAAGCCATATTTTTTTATGTGTTTGTCGCAGGAAGCAATTATTTCCTTGATTACATCTTCTCTGACTTCGTGTTCTACAAATTCATCTCCAAACATGTCAACAAACTTGTTTAGTGCCTGGCTCTTGTCATTTAATCCGTATTTTTCTTTGACTACTCCTAACACTCTGTTAGTATACTCTTCTGCTTTTAGATTCATTGTAACAGTTCTGCCCATGTAACTTCACCTAATATAATGTTAGTTAATGTTATTTTAAACTTTTTGGAAGTGTCGTGCCGTTAAGAAATAAGTAAAAAATCTCCCATCCAGAATTGCACGCCGAATGGTTCTCGTTCTTTCTAGTTGATTTGGATTCATTCTAATTTCTCTAAATATTCTTTTACCCTTATTATTTTTATGTTTTCAAATTTTTTTATATCAAGTAAATGTTTGTCTCCGCTTATAATATATTTTGCATTAGCTTCTTTTGCAACATCAATAAATTTGTTGTCTGATTTATGTTCAATAATATTATGTTTTATTTTTGGGAGAATTATTTGTGAATGAATTAAGTATTGTTCTAAAATAAATGTTCTTGTTTCTTTTTTGGTTTTTTTAATTATTTCTTTTCTATTTAAAACTTCTATTATTTCTTCTATTACTTCTTTGCTAGTATAGTTTTCAATTTCGTCATTTATTAGTTTTTCAAATAGTTTTGCTGGTTCTCCTTGTTTACAAATTATTGCTGATATTATTATGTTTGTATCAAGAACAAGTCTATCGGACTTTGTGTATAATTTCATTTATTTCATCCTCTGATAATTTGTTTTTAACTTCGCTTCGTAGTTTTCTGAATTCTTTTATCATTTCACTACTATTCATTTTTTTTAGAATTATTGTCTCAGTATTTAAAGGAACTACTGTGAATAAAGAATCCTTGCCACTATTTGTAAATTCTCTAATGTGTTTTGGTATTAGTAACTGTCCCTTAGTTGACATTCTTGTTGTTTCAATTATTGTTTCCATTAATTATCACCATTTATATTGGTGCTGAACTAGTATTTAATAATTCCTACAAGTAAGAATTTAATAAAAGTTACTGTGATTGCGCGATTTTGAGAAATAAGAGGGAATCCCCCCTCCCAGAATTGCACCGGGGATCTCTCGGTTGCCGGCGATCCGGCAGCGATCGTGCACCTTCGGTAGCACTTTTTTTGCTAACGAAAATGTTTTCAAACTGCTTGTGTTAGGTTTCCCTAATATTCTAGATTTCTACAGCCAAGCGTTCTAGCTACTAAACTAAGGGGGGATAAGGTGCTTTGCTTTCTTGTCCTTATTAAAGAGTGAAAGAAGAGTCTTTTTAAAAGTTTAGTTGGAGTTTAAAAATTACTCGTTTAGCTCTTCTTCTACTTCTTCTTTTCCTTTCTCTAATTCTTTTACTTGTTCTTTGTCTATTTGTAGTAACAAGTATTGAAATTCTCCAACGTGTGTTTTTTCTTCTTTTGCAACATCAAGCAAGATTTTTTTAATATCCTTGCTCTCTGCTTGTGCGGCCATTTGTTCGTACAAATTAATTGCGTCTAGTTCAGCGATTATTGCTGCTCTTAATATTTCTGCGTCAACATTTCCTATAATTTTTCTTGGTATTTCTGATAACATTTTTAACACCTCAATATAAGTATTGTTTTTTTATATTTAAATCTATTTTTAAAAAAAAGTTTAAGAACAAGCAAAAAGCTTGTTCTCTTTTTAGTTATTTATTGTTGTCCTATTCCAAATAGACTTAAAAGCATGTTAATGAATTGTTGGATTATGTTTATTGTTGAAACACACTTGCCATCGTTACATTCATTGCTTGTGCATTCGTAGTTTTCATTACATTGTAATCCAATTTCTTTTTGTGTTTTTTCTTCTAATACAATTGAACAAAAAACAGGTTCATTGTCTTCGTTTAAGAAACGATTACCAATTTTGTAGCAATAATCTCCTGAAACACAACCTATACATTCTCCTGCATAAATTGTTTCATTAGTCCCATATTTTTTTACTTCTTTTGTATCTGCACAAAAACCATCTAAACAAATTAATTTGTCAAGACATTCATAATGTTCGTTACAAGTTTCTTCTTCTTTTTTTTGTTCTTTTATTTCTTTTTGAGTTGAACAATATGCTGGTTTGTTGTCGTCATTTGTTAGTTTACTACCTATTCCGTAACAAACTTCGCCTATTAAACAAGCTTCACAATCTTTTCCGTAGATATTTTTTCCAGTTTCATTATCTAATACTTTTCGCATATCTAAACAAGTGTTTTCAACACAAGTCAAATATGAATGACACTGGTAATCGTCCATGCATTGTCCATTTGAAAAAATTTGGTTTTCAACTTTTTTTTCTATTGAACAATATTTTGATTTGTTGTCAATGCCATCAAAAACAGATGCTACTGAATAACACTTTCCAGTATAAATACATCCTATGCATTCATTTGCTTTTATTGTTTTACCTGAATCAACATCAATTATATCTTTGAATTCCCATGTACCATTTACGCAGTTTTTGTATTCATCAGTGTATCCTTCAATACATGATCTTTTAACATCGATTCTAAACGTAGATAATTCATTCCAACTACTGTATTTTTCTTTTATATTAAAGTATCGTGTTTGATCAGAAGTTATATTGAAAGAAACACTTGTTTTTGTGCCTCCATCTTTTAATGAACCACTTGGTGAAGCACCAAGAATCTCTTTAAATTCTTCATCTAATGTGGATGTGTAAAAATATGGTGGCTTGAGACTATTTTTACTAGACATTTCTAAACAAGTTAAACTAAGTTCTATACTTTCTCCTTTTAACAAGTCAACTTTGTAAACCGCTTGCTCTTCACCAACAAGCATAAAATTATCAGAATATTCATTGTTAGTGAATTCAATAATTTTGGGTGTATCAAAGCTTTTTCCTACTTCAGCAAAAGAAACACTCATCAAAAATATAAGTGCAATAATGCTTAACATATTTATTTTCTTAATCATTTAAAATCCCCCGATTTTTTTGAAATAGTAAAGTAAATTCTATATTAAAATGTTTGTGTTTAGGATATTATTTTTTTTAAAAAAAGAAAAAAAGGGTTTTTAGCCCTTTTTTAAATCATTTCTCCTATTTCTATTTCTTCGTTTTCATCAATAATCTCGTCTTCTATGCTCTCATTAATGTTTTGTTCTGTTGCAATCATTTCTCCGATTTCGATTTCTTCATCATCTATTATTAGTGAATCAATTTCGTTATCAATATCGTCTTCGTTTTCATTAGTTTCATTTTCGTTAATTGTGCATCCTACAAATATTAGTAAGAGGAAAAATAGTGTAATTATTATTATTTTTGTTTTCATTCAATCACCTATTTCCCATTACCTTTTCTAGAACCATTCATTCCTTTTTGCATTCTTTCTGCTCGTTGTATTTCTAATTCTTGGTATTGTTCTAATCCGTTGTTTTTTGCTTGTTCAATTAATGCTTTTTCAGATATTATTCTCTTGTTTGCTTGTTCTTTTACCATTGTCCATGCATTAATTTTTTCTTGTTGGTTTAATTGATTGTATATTTTTCCAACTTGTGCTTTTATTTGTGTTTTTGTAATGTTACCGTCTCTTATTTGTTGGGCTAATTCGTTATTGTTTTTATTCATTTTTTGTAACATACTTTGTATTTGTTCTGCGTTGTGCTCGTTTATCTTGTTTCTTATTCTTTCTCTTATTTGGGCTAATTCATTACCATCAAATTGGGTTGCTTCGTTTCTTATTCTTATTCTCTCTTCTACTGGTATTGTTAGTGTTGTTTCTGTTTTGAATTCTTGTGTTATTGTTATTGCTTGTTTTTTCATTGCAACGAAATCTGCAACTAAAATATTTTTGTCTTTTCCTTCTATTTCGTATGCTTTTACTTTTTCTAACAGTGCTTTTAATTCGTCTAAAAGGTTTTCAGCATTTGTTGTATCAAATTCTGGGTTATTTGTTTTCAAGTAATCTATTACTTTTTCTCCTGTTAGAATATTCCTTGTAATACTTTTTTCTAATTGCATTAATCTTACTTCTGCGCCATTCGTATTATTGAAGGCTCTTATTTCTTGGGCTGTTTTTGCGTCAATAAATTCTTCTGTTTCAGCAAAAACGCTTGGTATTAATCCAATAATTAATAATGCTATCATTATCAATCCGATTTTCTTAATCATTTTTATTCCTCCTTATTGCTTTTGAAAGCAATTCTATACTAATTGTGGCGGAACAACTATTATGTATTGTGCGGAACAAGTAGGAACAACTATTAATTTTTTTTATTGTTGTTAGAATTATTAGTTTTTTTTATTGTTGTTATAATTATTAGTTTTTTTTATTGTTGTTATAATTATTAGTTTTTTTTCTTATTGTTATTAGCATTGTCATTCCTTTTCTTTCTTTTTTTATTATGTCTTTTTTTTCTAGGGTTTTTAAGTTTCTTGAAATCGCTGCTTTTGAGTAATTTAATTTTTTTTGTATTTCTGATTGAATTATTTGTCCATTATTTTCTTCTATTAAATTCATTATTTCTAATTGTCGTTCTGTTAAAGCTGCTTTATTATAAAAAAATTTTTCATTATTTTTGTTTTTATCTTTTTTTTTACCAATTAAAAAAAATGTGCTTATTGTAATTAAAAAAATTATAATAATTATTATTGGAAAAAAAAAGTTTAAACTATTTAATGGTTTTATTATATAATTTATTTTTATTTGTAATAAAGAATTATTTCCAAAACCAATTATACTAATTCTATTATTGTTTGTTGTTATTCTGTAATTGCTTTGAGTCTCAATTTTTTGTATTTCAGTATTTTCGGGAAAAACTATTTCGTAAACAAATTCGGAAAAAACTTCTTTTGAATCAAAATCAAAAATCCATTTTTCTCCTTGTTTTGAAGTGTATTCTTGTGTTGTTTTATTTAATTCAAAATAATTAGTTGTTCCGTTTAATTCAGTGCTTCCATCTTGGTTTACAATTATTGTTAGGTCAGCGTAATAATCTTCTGAAAAAACAATTGTTGAGCAAAAAATTATCATTATTAAAACAATAATTTTTTTTGTAATCATATTGTTATTAGTTCTTTTCTTCTTAAATAACTATTCACTTGTTATTTTTTGTTTTCAATTTCGAACAAATCATTGGCCAAATTAGTGTAATAAATATTCCTCCTAAAAAGAATAGTGTTCCGCTCAGAATTCCTTCTGTTTTTGTTGCACTCAAACCAATTAAACCAAAAATAATTGTTCCTATTAACAAAAGTATTTTGTTGTTCGCCAAGTTTATTTTTAGTTCTAAGTTTTTGTATGCAAAGTAACCAGTGAAATAACCTAGTAGTGCTAGTGACAATAACATTGAATCAGGAAGTATTAATGTTAGAATTATTGTTATCAAAAATAATCCAATAATTATTTTTTCTTTATTTATTTTTGTTATTTTTAATTCTGTTTTAACAATTTTTTTTTCTAACTTTAAAACTAGTTTTCCAATTAAATAACCTAATAGGACTCCTATTATTACATCGCTAACATAATGTACTCCCAAATATATTCTTGATAATGCTGTCAAAAAAACCAATATTATGTATAAGACTTTTTGTTTGGTTTTAACTTTTTTTTCAAAAAAAGAGTATATTGCTGTTATTGTTGATGAGTGTCCTGATGGGAAAGAATAATTTGTTGTTGTTTCCTCTAATTGTAATATGCTTGGCCTTGGCCTGCTTACAAAAACTTTTATTATTCCAACGATTAAAGCATTAAAAAGTATTATTGTTGCTATTAGCACTGATTTTTTTTCTTTTCCCAACCAGAATAACCATGCTGATATAACAAACCATAATACTGGGTTACCTAATTGTGTTATTATTAAAAAAATAAAGTCAAGTATTGGTGTTGAATAACTTTGCAAGAAAATATTTATTGTTAGTTCTCCAACAAATAATTCACCAATCATACAACCACTTTACACTCAAGCTTTTTTTGCACTAGCTTTCTTTGCTCTTTTTAGAGTTGAAATATCTGCTTCACTATAATTAACTAGTATCCCGCATTCCTTCAAAACTTTTTTTGTCGCATAAATCTTGCATAATTGTATTAACTCTTTTTGTACTGGGCCACTAAACTTTTCTAGCTTGCAAATATCATTAATCACTTTTCCAACTTGTTTTGAATTAACTTCTTCTATTGCTCTTGTAGAATCACCTTTTCCAAGCGCAAGAGTTTTTATTGCGTTATCAACTTTTTCTAGTTCAACAACTTTTCTTAAATTTGATTCAATTTTCCCATCAGTACTATAAGTTAATGAGGCCAAGAATTCTGCTATTACTAATGGTTCTGTAATACTAGTAATAGTAATTTTTTTTATTACTCTCCAATCCTCGTAATTCGCTATAAATTGTATTTGTCCATCAACCAAAAAAACCACCTTCTTATTTTCATAGATTAAGAATTAAATCATTTATAAAAGTTGTTATAACTCATATAAATTTATAATTTGTCAATATTTTTTTATTCTAGTTGGGTTAAATGTGCTTGGGTTATTGAACAATAAATTTTATTCTGTTTGCCACTTCAAAATAGGGTAATCGTTTTCTTGTTCTTGCCAAACATTAACAAAATCCCAATTTTGATAAGTTGATTGCTCGTACATTTCAAGAGTTGTTTTTCCGCCTGAGTTATCTTCTGTTTGGGTGCATGTGCAAAGAAACCATTCACAATTCAATTCACCAATAAAATTATTAGTGGTTCCTGAAACGTCAGTATCCCAAAAATTGTTTTGTGTACAAGCATAAGTGTTTGCAACTATTCCATAACCTGACGATCCCACATTTGCCGCGGAGAAAGAATTTTTTATTCCCATTTGATCCATACACACATCAAATGAACTAACTCCTGCAATTCCGCCTTTTGTTGAGCCGGTAATTGTTCCTAAAGAATAACAATTGATTATTGTTCCATTAGTATTACAACTCATTGCCGCGCCAGCAATTCCTCCAACATAGGTGTTTCCACTTAATGTTCCATCAAAAAAACTTTCTGAAATAAAACCATTTTCCATTGAACCCACTAGACCGCCAGCATATGAATATGTTCCAGTGCTTGTTACAGTTCCATTGAACGAGCTTTCTTGAATACTGGGACTTGTGCCACGGATATATCCTGCTATTCCTCCAGTTTCTAAATTTCCAATTACTTCTGAGTCTTCTATTTGTATACTTCTAACTTGTCCGCTTAAATAGCCAAAAAGCCCGCCTACTCCTTGGGTGTCTATGTTAAGTGAAGTAATAATTTTATAATTTCCGTTAAGGCTTCCAGTAAATGGATCCTCATCTCCTGAGTAACAATTTACTGTTCCGCAGTCACCTATGGGGCTAAAATTAGATATTGTTGAACAATCAATGTCATTCATTAATTCATAATCTCCGTCTAAATCTAAATTCATGTCTTGTAGTTCTAAACAAGTTGTTATTTGATAAGCATTTGAATCAACATCAAGTGTTCTGGTTGTGCTGTATCCAGTATTATTTGATTCATCAGTACATGAAATGTTCCAATCAGTTAAAAAATCATTTTGAAAATTGTATATAATTGAATTATTTCCATTTTCTATTTCAGTGTATGTGTTATTATCATTGTTGGTTGTTAATGTGCATGAACTTATATTTCTTTCGTCTTGGACATTAAAACTAAAAGTTATCGTTTTATTTGCAGTATTAGTATTATTTTCTGGCGTAATTAAAGTTATTATAGGGGGAGTAATATCTATTGGTTGTATTGGTGTCGTGTTTGTTGTTATTGTTTCTTGGCAGTTAACTGTTATTGTTTGAGTTATTTTTTTTTGTATGCCATATTTTGTTGTGTATTCTATTTGGAAGTTGCATGTTTTTTTTGTTTGTCCTGTTTCGCAT
>CAZUCF010000011.1:0-30226 GCA_964619405.1 uncultured archaeon
AATAGAAGGGCAACCTTCTATTTATCTCTATTTATAAAGGATTTCTACAGAGCCTTAAAAATCGTTAAAAGTGAATCTTTTTCTAAAGGTTAATGAAATAATTTAGTTATTTATCTTTTTTATCAAAATAGCCCATTTCTGCTAATTTTATAAGAACTAATTGTTTTACAACATCAGCTCTTGAACAACCGATTTTATCAATTAGTTTGTCAATTGCTTTTACTTGTTCTTTTGAAAAATAAGGGCTAATCCTGAACTCTTGCGCCATAGTTACTCAATAGTACCATTAGGTTTTTAAACAAAACATATCTTTTTTTTGTAGTGACTAGTTAGTTGCTGACTAGTGTTTTGATGAAATATGTGTTTTGGGGGTTTTTTTATGAAATATTTGTTTTCGTCTGAGAGTGTGACTGAGGGGCATCCCGACAAGGTTTGTGATGGTATAAGTGATGCAATATTAGATGCTTGTTTAGCACAAGATCCAAAGAGCAGGGTTGCTGTTGAAACGCTTGTAACAAAAGATTTTATTTGTGTTTCGGGAGAAATAACAACAAGTGCAAAAATAGATTTTGATTCAATTGTGAGAAAAAAAATAAGTGATATTGGTTATGTTGATGACAATGTTGGTTTTTCAGATAAATCAGAAATAAAAATAATGATTCATGAGCAAAGCGCTGATATTTCTCAAGGAGTTAGTATTGGTTCTGGTGAATTCAAAGAATTGGGTGCTGGAGACCAAGGAATAATGTTTGGTTACGCGACAAATGAAACTAATTCATTCATGCCCTTACCAATTGATTTAGCACACAAGTTATCAAAACAATTGACTGATGTAAGAAAAAAAGGGATTATTAAAGAACTGCTTCCTGATGGGAAAAGCCAAGTAACCATTGAATATGTTGATAATAAATCAATAAGAGTTTCAACTATTGTTATTGCTGCTCATCACAAAGAATGTGATATAGAAAAATTGAGAAAAGAGATAAAAGAAAAGGTAATTCAACCAGTTGTTGGAAATCTTGTTGATGAGAATACAAGAATACTAATAAATGCCACTGGAAAATTTTTGTTTGGTGGGCCAGCAGCAGATACTGGACTAACTGGAAGAAAAATTATTATTGATACTTATGGTGGCAAGGGAAGGCATGGTGGGGGGGCTTTTTCTGGAAAAGATCCTTCAAAAGTTGATAGAAGTGCAGCATATGTAGCAAGATATATAGCAAAAAATATTGTTGCATCAGGTTTAGCTGATTCTTGTGAGGTTCAATTATCTTATTGCATTGGTTATTCAGAACCATTAAATATTTTTCTAGATTGTAATGGAACAGAAAAAATTTCTCTTGAGTTAATGGAAGAACTTGTTAGAAAATATTTTCCATTAAAACCCGCGCAAATAATAAAAGAACTTAATTTGAACCAACCTATTTATCACAAAACAAGTGCTTACGGGCATTTTGGTAAAAATGATTTACCATGGGAACAATTGAATAAAGTAGATTTACTGAGAAAAGAAGCAGGATTATAAAACCCTGCTCAAATTTTTTCCCAATCACAAATTTTTCCTTTTACTATTTTGAACAAATTGTTAGCATTAATTTTGTTTTTTTCTTTTAAGATTTTTTTGTTTTCCAAATATTTTTTCTTATTTCTATTAAACAATTTTTTTTGTAAATGATTAAATTCAAATTCTAATTGGCCATTTGTAATAATAATTGATTTTTCTAAATTATGGTTTTTGCATTTTGTTTTGTCAAAATTATAACCTCTTTTTTTTGATTCTAAAAAAATATTGTACAAATAATTATCAATTAGTTTTATTGAATCTTTTTTAGAATAGTTTTTGTTGTCAAATTCTTGTTTGTAATTTAATTTTTTCTTGTTATTAATTTCTTGTTTGATTTTTGAATAATTTTTGAATCTTTCTAATTGAGGGTGATTTGTGTAACCAATTGTTTTTCCTTGCAAAACTTTTTTTGCTAGTAAGCTTTCCCTCCAAACAGCAACTAAACCAATTGAATCCAAATATTCTGGGCTAATACTCCATAATCTCATAAAATAAAAAGGGAAAAATATTTTTTATTAATTGTCATCTAATTTAGTTTTCGAAAACCATAAATGCTTGGCTAGGTATTATACCAAAAACACTTAAAATAATTATAATTGATTGTATTAATGAGCCACCAAAAATTAGTTGTAAAATAAAGAAAAAAACTATTAATATTACTGAAACATAAATAAAACCCTTTGAAATTTCTTTTTGAAAGGCGAATAATGCTGACAAAATTATTGATAAAATAATAACTATTAAAAAAATAAAATAAAGACTTTGTCCTATTACATGTAAATCGCTAACAAGCGGGTTGCCTTCAAATATAAGTAGAATAATTATAATTGTCATGAAAAAAAATAATAATAAACCAATAATATCTAAACTAAGAATTGATTTTTTTAACAAAGAATCATCTATAACTCGTTTAACAATTATTTTTGGTTTCATAATTTCTTTTTTTATAGGTTCAATTTTTTTTTGTTCATTAATAATTATTACTTTGTTTTCAACTGTTTTTGTTTCATTCTCTTTTTTGATTGAAATGCTTTGCGTTATTTCTTCTGCTTTTCTTTTTTCTTTTATTTCGTTAATCTTTGACAAAATTTTTTCTTTGAATTGTTGTGAGTCCTCGGGATACAAGTACAAGCAATTCAAACCACTTTCTTCATAAGCACCCACTTTTTCCATGAATCTTGATCTTTCTCTTTTCTCAAAAGATTTATTATTTTTATTATTCCAACTCCCAAAAAATTCTATTACCAGATCATATTTTTCAATATAAAAATCAGGTATTCTAAATTTTTTAGCATCTTTTTTAAGATTAGTTAATTTTTTCTTCCGAGAGAACTTAATGTTTAATTCTTTTAGAATTCTTTCAATTTGTTTTTCTCCAGATTCTTTTCCAGCCATATTAAAAATAACCTTTTTTTGTTTTTATACCTATGTTTTCATAAATATTATAATTATGTATTCCTAAAACTAAATTTTTGTTGAAATTTTGTTTAAATCAGCTTTTATTTCTTTGAGTAATAATTCTTTCTCATCAGGTTTGTCTATTGGAGGATTATTTTTTTCGTTCAAAAATATTCCTATTGTAGTTAAAATATTTGTACCAAAAATAACAAGGAATGAAATTGCTGTTATTTGATTTATCATTAAGTTAGTGAATATTTCTGGTGCAACCTTGTCTAACCCCATGGTTATTGGTATTGAGACCAAAACTGCTGCTGCCAAACCTCTTGCACTCATAAAAGCAATAAGTTGTCTGTCTTTTGTGAAAATAGGCATAATTTTTTGTAAAATAATTGAGCCAAATGTTCTTGATAAAAATATTAAAACAATTATTGTGATTGATATTACTATAACGGGAATACTCAAAAAATTTATTTGGAATAAAATGCCTAAATAAACAAAGAAAAAAGTTTTTATTAAGAATGATATTTCGCTTTGAAAGTTTTTTATGTCATTGTTAACCGTTCTTTTTGTTATTTTTAGCATTGTTGTTATGTCTTCACTATTACCCAAAACAATTCCAAATATTAATGCTGCAATAGCTCCATTACCACCAATATTTTGAACAACTGAGTAAAGGAATAATAATACCGCAAGTGTAACAAGATACTCATATTTTTTGCTGTGCAAATGGCTTAAAACTTTTAACCACAAAATTCCAACACAAAAACCGGTTACAGCAGCAATACTAAAATTAGCCATTATGCCACCAGCAATCATTTCAACTGAAACAGAACCAGACAAAAATATTTGTGCGATTGCAACCACTGTAATAATACACAACGCATCAGTTAAAGCTGATTCCAAACTCAAAAGAGTTTTTGTTTCATCATTAGCAGAAGTATTTTTTACTACTGGTACAATAACAGCTGAACTTGTTCCACCAAGTATCGCTCCAATAAAAACAGCAAGTAATAAATCAAACATTATGAATCCAAGTAAACTCAGAACAAATAATGAAAGAACAGTTAATATTAACCCACTCAAAAAAACAATTAAAGTAAAAACCAATGAAATTGGCAATGCTTTAATAGTTTTAAAAAAATTTAGTTGCATTCCACCCTCAAACAGAATCATTATCAAAGCAAAACTAGCAAAAAAAGGGAGGAATGATTGAAAAGCGTTTAATTGAGAAGGACTAATTAAGAAAAAACCTATTTCTTTTGAGATTGGACCAATAATTAACCCTAGTATTAATAACAAAATTATTTCAGAAATCTTTGTTTTTTTGAATACTATTAATCCAAAGTAACCAACCATTATTATGAACCCTACTAGAAAAAAAGCAAATTCAATAGTTAACATAAAACCACTAACTAATTAACATTATTGTGTTTTAAAAAACTATCTTTTTTGAATGAATATTTTGTTAATTAAATTTTTTAATTTTTTAATAAAAATTGAAAACATTTAAACTTCTTTTGATTTTAATCTTTTTATGAAAAAACTTGAAATTGGTTCGGGTAATAAACCCAGAGATGGTTTTATTCACTTTGACATAAGAAATAATGTTAGTGCTGATGTTGTTGGTGATGCCAAAAAACTTCCATTTGAAAATAATTCTTTTGAAGAAATTTTTTCAAGATTCTTTTTAGAACACTTGTCAAGAAAAGATGCTAAACAAGCTTTGAGTGAAATGATAAGAGTTCTCAAAAATAATGGTAAATTAGAATTAATAGTTCCTAATCTAAGTTATTTTTGTAAATTATTTGTTGAAGAAACAGGACAAAAAAAACAATGGGCTCTAAACAAAATATATGGTTTTGAAAATTATTTTGAGGACCACCACTTTTTTGGGTATGATTTTGAGACGCTTAGTGAACTAGTAAAAGAAATTGGTTTTAAAAATATTTCAAGAGTTGATTCTGAAGAACAATACTTGCACATTATTTGTTCTAAATAATTGTTCTAAATAATTTTTCTAAATAATTTTTCTAAATAATTTTTCTAAATAATTGTTCTAAATAATAATATTATAATAATGCATTGTTTATTTTAAATTAATTAATTCAAAACAAGCAAACATTTAAGTTCTTTTACAATAGAAATATTTGTATGAATTTTTTGAAAATATTTACATTATTGGTTATTATGGCCTTGTTTTTTGGCTGTACGAATACTGATTTTGGCAAAGAAACTGGTGGTGTGGTTATGGTAAATTATAGTGAAGATGATGTTAAGGAAAATGAGCCTGTTTTTAATAATTTAAGCGAATATAGACGTGCAAAAGTTGGGGATAATGTTACAGTTCATTATACGGGTAGATTAGAAAACGGGGAAATTTTTGATTCGAGTGTTGGAAGGCAACCATTACCATTTAAAGTGGGTGCAGGCCAAATGATAAAAGGTTTTGATGATGCTGTAATAGGAATGAAAGTTGGTGATAAAAAAACGATTAATTTGCTTCCTGAACAAGCGTATGGAAATATTGATGATTCAAGAATAGTTACTTTTGATTCAAATTCTTTTGCTGATTTTAATTTGTTAAAAGTTGGAATGGTTGTTTCAGCTAGTAATGGTTTATCTGGAAAAATAATAGAAAAAAACGATTTAAATGCAGTAATTGATTTTAATCATGAACTTGCTGGAAAAACATTGGTGTTTGATATTGAGCTTGTTTCAATTGAATAAAATTTAAATTAAACTAACTTTAATTATTAAGTATAGAATTCAAATATTATTGTAATTGTACATTATTTGTATTTATTAATGTAAAATATACTATTGAGGGTTATTATTGTAGATTAAAATTATTTTGTTAATTATTTTTTTTATTGTAGTTAATTATTTTTTTATTGTAGTTAATTATTTTTTTTATTGTAGTTAATTATTTTTTTTATTGTAGTTAATTATTTTTTTATTGTAGTTAATTATTTTTTAATTTATTTTATTTCCTAACTTAATCATTTATTTAATCTTTTCTAGTCCTTATTAATTTTTTCTGTTTACAATTTCCTTTTAAAAAGAATTGACTAATTTTAATGCATGAATGCATTGGTTGTGTATTATCCATTAGGCGAAATAATAAAAGTTGCACAAAAAATTGATTTTTTGCTTAATAAAAATAATATTAATAGCAAGTTATTTGAAGCAGTGTTTGAAACAGAAATGGATTTGAAAAAACAATTTAAGCATGAAAAAGAGCTTAATCTTTTAAACAAAATTCATCGCATTAAAAAAATTGATTTATTAATTATAGGGACACCCATAATCTCTTTTACATCAGTTCCTGCAATAAATGTTTTTATTAGAAATCTACCCAAAATTAAAAACAAAAAAATTGTTTTGTTTGCAACAGGAATAGGCCTTCCTGGGAATGCTATTAAAAAAATGTCTTCATTGTTATCAATGAAAGAAGCGATTGTTATAGACTCGCAGGTTTTTTCGAGTATTTTTGAATTTGATTCAAAAAAAATGGTTGAAGTTGAAAAGTTTTTTGAAAGATTTTTACAAAAAACAAAGTAAAATCAAACTATTCTTACAAAAAATGTTTTTTAAAAACTATTTTTTTAATCCGCCAACCATATCATCTATTTGTTCAAAAACTTCTTCTTCAAAAATATCATTTTCGTTTTTTCTTTTTTGTGAACTAGCTTTTTGTTTTGCAATTTCATTTGCACCTTTTTTTAGTTCATTTTTAATCTTTTCAATTTCATCGCTTTTTTGAATTGCTTGTATTTTTCCTTCAATTGAAATTATTTCACTTTTTATTTCACTACTAATTTTTCTAAAAGTATTTTCATCAATTTTTCTTTTCAAATAACTTTTTTCAGATATTTGTAATTCCAAAACCTTTTTTTGTTTCTCTTCTAATAATCCTTTCAATATTTTTCGTTTATTTTCAGAAATCTTATCTAAATTTTTTAATTCATCTTTGCTCAAAACCGCTTTGTTTTTAAAATCAATTTTTGCTTCAACACTAATCAATTCAGTATTTTTTTGTTTTGATATATTATCAAAAGTCATTTTATCAATTTTATTTTTTAAAAATTGTGTTTCAGCTATTTTTAATTCATTATTTATAAGTTCTCTTTTTTCTTTAAAGTTTTCTTGAACAGCTTTTTTTTCATTCACAAATTTTTCTTTAATTTTTTCTTTTTTTGTTTCATTCATTATTGGTTTTTGCATTCCTCTATTTCTTTTATTAGAATTAATAGCAACCAAAGCAACTATTAATATAAAAATAAGAATTATTCCTGTAATAGTGAGTATGGTCACATCAATTTCCAAAACAAGGTCTTCTGTTAAAACCATGACTCCATCAGTAACAATTGTTTGAATAAAGATTATTCCTGTGAAAGTTATTATTAAAAGTATTAACAAAATTATTGAAATTATTTTTTTATTCATATAATGAGTAATCCATTTGCTAATAAAAAGCTTTTCTTTAAAAGTTTAAATAGAAAAACAAAAGAAACAATTAAATAATACTAAAACATACTTTGTTTATGAAATTTTTTGTGTTAAAAAAATAAGGTATTAATGTGAAAATGTTTTTATTAAATAATTTTAAGTTTTTTGTTGGTGTTTATGGATATTATTAATAAAACGGTTAGTGATCTTAAATCATTAAAAATTCAAGGTGCAACTAATGTTAGAAAAAAAGGTTTGGAGTCTCTTTTAAAAGCAACAATTAATAGTAAAACAACGAATGAAAAAGATTTTAGAAAAGAATTCTTGAATAATACTACAAAATTATTTCATGCTAGGCCTACTGAACCTGAATTACGAACTTCTTTAAGGGTTGTTAAAAAAAATATTTCTCAAAAAGATTTGTCTTTAGTTGAAATGAAAAAAATTGTTAGAAAAACTATTATTGGTTATGAAAAAAACAGAAAAATAGCTATTGAAAAAATGTCTATGTATGGTGCAGAATTAATTGCACCAAATTCCACAATAATGACTTTGTGTCATTCAAGTACTGTTGTTAAAACACTTTTGAAAGCAAAAAAAAAGATTTCTCATGTTTATTGTTGCGAAACAAGACCTCGTTTTCAAGGTAGGATTACTGCAAAAGAATTAGCTAAAGCAGGAATAAAAGTTACTTTAATTGTTGATAATGCTGCTTCTACTGTATTAAAAAAATGTGATTATTTTTTTACTGGCGCGGACGCTTTTCTTGCTGATGGTGATGTAATAAATAAAATAGGTACTAATCAAATAAGTGTTCTTTGTAAGAAATATTCTACAAAACATTTTGTGATTTTATCAACACATAAATTTGAACCTAGCTCTTTTTTTGGTAAAGATGAACCTATTGAACATAGGGATGAAGAAGAGGTTCTAGAAAAAAAAATTAAAGGTGTTAATATTTTGAATCCTGCTTTTGATAGAACGGATTCTTCTTTAATTGAAGGTATTGTTTGTGAAAAAGGAGTTTTTTCACCGCAATTGCTTGCAGGAAAATTATATGATGAATTAAAATTAGACAAATTTGAAAAAGATTTTTTGAATTTATAACTTTTTACAAACAATTATAAATAACTTTAACGTATTTTAGTTATTGGTTTTTTAAGGTTGATTTTAGGTTAGTGATTTGAATGATTTATTCTAAAACAATGAAGGTTAAAGAGTTTTCAATTTCTGCTGGAAAATTTATTTGTGTTTTAAATGAAGTTGATTCGAATGATTTGGGGGTTTTTCCTGGTGATAGAGTTGAGTTAGAAAACAAAAAAAATGGTAAAGTCGCTGTTGCAATAGTTGATACTACTTCTAGTGAGGTTAATGAGAAAACAATTGGGCTTTTTGATGATTTAATTAAATTATTAAAAACAAAAAATAATGACTTGATTAATATTAGGGCTACGCCTCCATTGAAAAGTTTAGAGTTTATTAAAAAGAAACTTAATGGGGATAAATTAAATGGTTTTGAATTAAAAGAAATTGTAAAAGATATTGCGGATAATAGATTAAATGATATTGAAGCAAGCGCTTTTATTGCTGCTGTTTATATTCGCGGTTTTGATTTAGATGAAACAACTGAAATAACAAAGGCATTGATAAATAATGGTAAAAGAATTTCTTTTAACAAGTCACCCATTGTTGATAAGCATAGTATTGGTGGTGTAAATGGCAGAGCAACAATGATTATTACTCCTATAGTTGCTGCTGCTGGATTGTATATGCCAAAAACTTCTTCAAGGAGTATTACTAGTGCGGGTGGTACAGCAGATGCAATGGAAGTTCTTGCGCCAGTTGATTTGGATTTTGATAAAATAAAAAAAATTACTGAAAAACATGGTGCTGTGATTGTTCATGGTGGAGCAGTTGATTTAGCTCCTGCAGACGACAAAATAATACGTATTAGACACCCATTAGCTTTGGATCCTGAAGGAATGTTAATTGCTTCTGTTCTTGCAAAAAAAGCTAGTGTTGGGAGCAAGTATGTTGTTATTGACTTGCCTGTTGGGCAATCAGCAAAAATAAAAGAAAAAGGCTATGCAATGAAAATGGCTAAAATGTTCGTTCAAGTTGGAAAAGAAATTGGTATTGAGATAGAAGCAGTTGTGACAAATGGTGATGAACCCTCAGGATTAGCTTTTGGCCCAGCACTAGAAGCAAAATATGTTATGGAAATTTTGGAATGTAAAAGATTTGATAATTTGGCACAAAAGAGTTGTGAATTAGCTGGAGCAATTTTTGAACTTTCTGATCTTGCAAGAAGTGGAAAAGGATATGAGTTGGCTGTTGACATTTTGCGTTCAGGAAAAGCATTAGAAAAAATGAAGGATATTATTCATGCTCAAGGAGGAAAAATTGATTCAAGCACAAAAATAATTTTGTCTCCTTTAAACAAAGAAATAAGAGCAAAAGAAGATGGAGTAATACAATCCTTTAATTTAAAATTTTTGACTACTATTGCAAGAATGTCAGGTGCTCCTGCAAACAAACTTGCTGGTGTTCTTCTAAATAAAACAGAGGGAGAAAAAGTGTTTAAAGGAGATTTAATTATGACTATTTTTGCTGAGAATAAACAAAAACTTGATTCTGCTTTCGAGTACTCAATGGAAAATGTGCCTTATTGTTTCAAAAGAATAATTTTGAGTTCAATTCGTGATTCAGATTAATAAGTCATTTAATTAATTTTAATAATAGTTAAAAAAATTTTAGAATTAAAATAATAATTAAATTATATAGAATAAATCAAATTTTTTTAATAATTTTTTTGTTTTTTATTATTCTTTTTATGAAATTATTTTTTTGAATATTTTTAATAGTTCTTCAGGGCTCAATAAGTAAACTTTTTTGTTTTTTAAAATCATTTTTTCAAAATCAATTTTTTTTAAATTCAATTTTTTTTCAATAAAAGGTTCTGCTTGTTTTAATGCTCTTGACAAATCCTTATTTTTATGCCTAAAAATTTCTTTTACAAAAATAAAAAAATTTTCTGATTTTTCTTTTCTATTAAACTCAATTTTAACAATTTCACTTAAACAATTAGGTATTGGAAAAAAAGATTCTTTGGATATTTTTTCAAGAATATTTATTTTTGAATTAAGATTTAATATAACAGTTAAAAAACCATATTCTTTCATTCCTTCAAAAGCATTTATTTTTTCAACAAAACCATTATCTAATACAAGAACAGCTAATTCAATATTTGATTTAATTATTTTTTCAATTATTTCTGTGGACAAATGATATGGGGGTAATGAAACAACCTTATTAATATTTAATTTTTCAAAATCTTGGTTTAAAATATTATCATTAACTAAAACTAATTTATTTTCTTTTATTTGCTTTTCAAATTTTTTTTTGAGAATATCAAGCATTATCTCATCTTTTTCTACAGCAATAACCTTGCTTGTTTTTAATAATTTTTCAGTTAAAAAACCAGTTCCGGGTCCTATTTCAAGAACAACATCATTTTTGTTTAGTTTAGCAGACTTAGCCAAAAAAATTAGTAGTGCTTCGTTTATACAAAAAAATTGTGATAACTTTTTTTCAGGCCTAAAATGATATTCTATCATTAAATTCTGTAATTCTTTTAACAGAGTCATTTCTACCAATTTCCTTAATATCTTCTTCTTTGAAAGAATTGTGTTCTTGGTGCAGTTGGTGGTCTAACAAAAATATAGTGTTTGTCTTCAGGGTCCTCTAATTCTTCAACAATTCTTTTAGCAATTGATTTTTTTGGATCGGGAACACTCTTTACTCTTTTTATCAAGTCTTCAAAATTATCAAACAACTTTTTTTCTCTTTCTTTTAAAACTTCAAGCATGTGTTTTTTACCGAAACCAGGTAATAATTCTAATTGATGTCTTTTCAATGAAATTGCTCTTGCATTATTAATAAATTTAACATATTTTTCATTATCTTTGCTTATTATATCCTCAACAATAGTATTTAATTCGGATAAAGAATTTGATGTTAAATCTTTAAAATAAATTCTCCCTTTTATTAAATCAACTTTGTTTCTATTCTCTTTTCCAATAATAATTTCTTCGCCAATGCTAAAACTTGCGCCTGTTTTTGGAGTTACTTCTAATAAAGTAAAATATTCTTTTCCAATTACTTGTGCTATTGGTTCTGATTTTGATGCGGATGGCTTTCCAGATGGCATGTAATCTAATACAATTGCTTTTTCTTCTGTTTTTTGAACAAATTGTTTGTCTTTTTCATCCATTTTTTTTAACTCCAAATAAATTATGATTAATACAATATAAAAAACCATTTTTTTAGAAAAAAAGTATTAATTCTGGTTTTTTTACACTTTTTCCCCAAACTTTTTTGTTTGGGCGAGAATCTGATTAATTTCTTCTTCAGTTACTTCAACATCTTTTGGAACAAATAATCTTACTTGTTCAGCATTAATTGGTAAAGTATAAACTATTTGGTATAATACTTCTTTATTTTCTTTTAAAAAAGAAATTTCTTTTAAAGAATTTAATAATTCTTCTGATTGTTTTTGAGTTAGTTTAGAAAATTTTTCAACATATTTCATTGTTAATTCTTGCTCGTAATTAAGTTCTTTTTCGGCTTTTCTTCCATTAATTATTTCTTTTACTTCTGCCAAAGTAACTGGCTCCATTTTCAAAACATTTTCTTCTCTCATATTATTTCAACCTTTTTAAATGAACTGAATTTGTAACAACTACAAACATTTTTTTACCTTTTTTTAATTCAACTTCAAAAGAATTTCCTCTTTTATTTTTTACATACCCTGTTTGCCCATGAAAACTCTTGTCGGGTAAACCATTATGATAACTCGAATCTATTACTACTTGTACTTTGTCACCAATACTAAATTCTTCCATTATCTTGTTAACAGTGACTTTTGGTCCTGTTTTTTTGAACTTTGATCTTGTTTTTCCTCTTTTCCCTGGTTTTCTGCCACCAGTACTTATTTTTGCCATTAAAAATCACCAATCAAACAATAAAATATTTTTCTTTAAACAAAACGCTAACTAATAACAAATATTGAATAGAAAAGATTTATAAAGGATTTTACTGACAGAAAATTGTAACAATAAAAAAGTGATTGTAGTTATTTTTACAATAAAAAAGTGATTGTAGTTATTTTTACAATAAAAAAGCGATTGTAGTTATTTTTACAATAAAAATATTAATTTTAATTAAATTTGTTAAAATAATTATTCGGTTGTGAAAAATTAATTATTAATAAATTTTTTTTGTGATACAAAGTTTTGCATTTTTTCATTAATCAACTTTTTTTATTTTTTCATCCAATTTTTTTATTTCTTTTAAAGAAACTTTTATTTGTTCTTTATCTTCTTTTTTTCTTGAAAAAAATTTAACAAGAATAATTGTAATAAATAATATAAACCCAATAACAAATATTTGTGCTATTTCAAAAATATTTTCTTCAAAAAGAATGGAAATTATTGTTAAAATTATTGAAAATAAAAAAAAGATAATAACAATTTTTAGAAACCAAGTATGTTTTTTAAAAATTTTTCCTTGTGATTCTAAAGGAGTTATTTTTTTAATATTATTTTTTTTAATACATTTTGTGCAAAGAAAACCTTTTTCGGTTTTGTAAATGCAATTAACACAAACTGTTTTCCCGCAATTTTGACAAACATAACCATTTGAATCTGAAAATGGTGGTGCGCCATTGTGGCAAGGACACCAACGAGCCCAATTTTGAGTGGTTTCAAGAACAAATTTTTTTTGCATATTTATAGGATTATTTTATTGTATTTATTTGTTTGTTTTAAGAATAAGTAGCATTTAATTCGTGCTAATAAAATAAAATAGGTTTTTACTTAATAATTTACTTTTTTGCTTGAGCTTTTTCTAAAAGCTCACGGGCTTGAGCCCACTCTTTTGCTTGAGCTTTTTCTAAAAGCTCACGGGCTTGAGCCCACTCTTTTGCTTGAGCTTTTTCTAAAAGCTCACGGGCCTGGAGGGAATCGAACCCTCGACCTACTGCTTGCATAACCGCTCTGTTGAGTGAAACGAAGACAGTGCTTCGCTCCCGCTCGGCGAAAGGAGCGTTAGAAGGCAGTCGCCCTATCCACTAGGCTACAGGCCCATTTAAATGGTTTGTTAGTACTTTGTATTAACTAATAAATGTTGTTTCAAACCAACTTTTTAAAAGTATTGTTTTTTGTTTTAATCAATTTTTTTTGTCTTGCAAAAAGTGCCTATAGCATTTCCTTTTGAGAAATCATTAAAGTTATTTGGCCCTGTTATGAAAACATCACAAAAACAATTGGCTTTTTGTATCATTCTTATTTTTGTTTTTATTCCACCTCTGCCATCTTTTGAGTTCTCCATTTTTTTTAATTGTTTTTTTGAATAATAATTTTTTATTATTTTCCCATTTTTTCCTATTAACCCTTCTTTTTGTGTTATCATTATTATTAAATTAGCATTAATTTCTTTTGCTAGGAGTACTGCTAATGAATCATTATCACTGAACTTGCTGTTCTTTAATTCTTCTGTTGCAACAACATCATTCTCATTTATTATTGGTACTATTTGGTTTTCAAATAAAAAATTTATTGTGTTTTCTAAATTAATAATTGATTTTGAATCTAATAAATCTTTTTTGGATATTAATATTTGTGCACAATTTAAACCTATTGCATCAAATCTTTTTTTGTATTCGTACATTAACATTATTTGTCCGATTGCAGCTAGTCCTTGTTGGGACTTTATAGTCATTTCTTTTTTGTAATTGATTTTTGTTTTTCCTAATCCGACAGCGCCACTAGTAACAATCAAAACTTTTTTTTCTTGTTCTAATAAATTATTTGTTTCATATATTAGTCTTGTCAAAAACTTTTTGTTTAATTCATTATTATTGATAATAGTATTTGTTCCAACTTTAATAATTATTTTCTCACTTTTTTCATTGATATTATTAGTATTATTTTTATTATTTAAAATTAGTTTATGTTCAATACTTTTATCAACTAGGAAGACACTCACTTAAATTATTCATATTATTAATTGTTATTTTTTTATTAATAAAAAATGTTATTTTTTTAATGTAATTTATTGTATAGTATAAAAAATTTTATTAGTATTTTAAAAACTCTTTTGTTCTAATAAATGTATGGATTTCAAAGAAGAAATTGTCTTGTTATTAGAAAAAGAAACTAGTCTTTCAAAAGAAAAAATTAATGAAGTAATTTCTGTGCCTCCCCGAGGGATGGGTGATTTTGCTTTCCCATGTTTTATAATTGCAAAAGAACAAAAAAAAGCTCCGAGTGATGTTTCTAATGTAATTGCTAGCAAGATTTCTGCTAGTTTTCTTGAAAAAGTAGAGGCAAATGGGCCTTATGTCAATTTTTTCTTATCAAAAATGGTTCTTTCTTCTAAGGTTTTAGAAGATATTTTTTTTAATAATTACTCGTTTTCAAAACAAAAAGGCAAGATAATGGTTGAGTATTCTTCGCCTAATACTAATAAACCATTGCATTTAGGGCATTTAAGAAATAATACTCTTGGTTTGGCTATTTCTAATTTGTTAGGGTTAACAGGACACAAAGTAATCAAAGCAAATTTGGTTAATGATAGAGGAATACATATTTGCAAGTCAATGCTTGCTTACAAATTGTTTGGTGACAATAAGAATCCTGAGAGTGAAAAAATGAAGAGCGATCATTTTGTTGGTTCAATGTATGTTTTGTTTGATAGAATTAATAAAGAAAAACCAGAATTGAAACTTGAGGAACAAGCACAAAAAATGCTTGTTAAATGGGAACAAGGAGATAAAGAAACAATTGCTTTGTGGAAAAAAATGAATGATTGGGCATTGAAAGGAATGGAAAAAACTTATTCTGATTTTGGAACAAAGTTTGACAAAATGTTTTTTGAGAGTGATATATTCAAAAAAGGGAACAAGCAAAAACTAATTGAAGAAGGTTTAAAAAAAAATGTTTTTGTTAAAGAGGATAATGGTGCAATTATTGCTTTATTAGAACCAGAATTACAAAACAAGGTTATTGTGAGAGGTGATGGAACATCTCTTTACGCAACAAATGATTTAATGTTAACCCAAGTAAAATTTGAAGAATTTAATTTAGATAAAAGTATTTGGGTTGTTGCTAATGAACAAGATTTATATTTCAAACAATTATTTAGAATTTTTGAAAAACTTGGGAGACCGTGGGCTAAACAATGTTATCATTTAAGTTATGGTTATGTTTCTCTTACAACTGGAAGAATGAAGTCAAGAGAAGGAACAGTTGTTGATGCTGATGACTTGCTTGAAAAAGTAAAACAACTTGCATTAAAAGAAATTAGTTCTCGTTACTCAAATTTAAGTGAAAAAGAAAAAGAAAAAAGAGCAATTGCAATTGCGCTTGGAGCAATAAAATTTTTCTTAATGAAAAATGATGCTAAAAAAGACATGGTTTTTAATCCAAAAGAAAGTATTTCTTTTGAAGGAGAAACAGGCCCTTATTTACAATACTCTTTTGCTAGAGCAAAAAGTATTTTGAGAAAAGCAAAAAAAGATAAAATAAAATTTGCTCACAAAAATTTTGATTTACTTAATGATAACAAAGAAAAAGAATTGTTAATTGAATTAGGAAAATTTTCTGATTCTATTAATAAGAGTTGGGAAAACCTTTCATTACACCCTTTGTGTCATAATTTGCTTTCAATAGCAGAAAAATTTAATTCTTTTTATCATGAATTACAAGTTTTAAAAGCCGATTCAAAAGAACTTATTAATGCGCGACTCTCATTAGTTGAAGCAACAACTATTGTTTTAGAAAAAGGATTAAAATTGTTGGATATAGACGCAATCGAAAAAATGTAAACAAAATTTATATAAAAAATTAAAGCAAGTTTAAATAATTTGAATAAATTGCATTCAAAAAAATTAAATAAATAATATTAAAATAATTTAGATTAATTATAATTAAATCATTTGAATTTATTATAATTAAGATAATTTGAATTATTTTCTAAAACGTTGAAACAATTTTTTTATAGGTAATTTTGGCAATTTGAATCTATAAATACCTTTATTAAATCCCCTGGGTAAAATATTATTTTTTCTAAGTTTATTTAATTTTGTAGATGTTTTTGAAGATAGTCTTTCAATTTCTCTTTGAACAGAAGGAGAAAAAAGTCCAGTTCCTTTGTTTGCATTTTTTATTAAATGCATTGATCCCCACAAATTATATTCTCTAACAACCAAGTAATGAATTTTTCTTTTCAAGAAAAATGCTTCTATTCTACTAATCCGCCCTTCATTTTCAATTTTATTAAGAAGCATATTAATTGCTTCATAATCTTTAACAAGTTTTAAAGCGTCTTTTTCTTTTAAACCAGGTTTCTCAATAATTTGTAAGAATTGTTTTGTTCTAGGATTAAGTGGTTTTGGTCTAACAACATTTTGTGTTGACAATTTTTTTGACTCAACAGGGGCTATTCTTATAAAAGGAATTTCTTTTCCAGTAGCACGATCCTTAATGAAACCTTGTTCATATTTTCCACTTTTGTCTGAATTCATAAAAAAACATTTAATTATTTTAAAACTGCTTTTATTCTTCTTACGCCAGCAGAAGAACTTTCTTCTTTTATTATTTTGTAATCCCCTATATTTTCTAATGTTGTTGTGTGCGGGCCACCACAAATTTCTTTTGAATAAATTTTTCCATTTGTTCCAATGATAGTATAGACTTTTACTTTTTCACCGTATTTGGATTCAAAGCTCCCGTGAGCCCCATTTTTTTTAGCTTCTTCTAATGAAAGTATTTCCATTTTTACAATTGCTTTTGATTTTATAGCGTTATTAACCCATTCCTCAATTTTTTTTATTTCTTGTGTGGTTAGTTTTCTATCAAAATTAAAATCAAATCTTAGTCTTTCAGAATTAATATTGGAACCTTTCTGTTCTATTTTTTTATCAAGAATCTCTTTTAATGCTGCTAATGTTAAATGAGCACAAGTATGAAGTTTTGTTGTCTCTTCTTTTGAATCAGCTAAACCGCCTTTAAATTTTTGTTCAGCTCCTTTTCTTGAAAGTTCTTGGTGTTCCAACAATAATTTTTGAAAACCTTTTTCATCAACTCTAAAACCTTTTTCTTCGCATATTTCAATAGTCATTTCTAATGGGAAACCATAACTCTGAAACAAATCAAATGCCCCCTTAGCATTCAATTCTTTTATATTAGATTTTTCTAAAAAGAATAATTTTTTTTCCAAAATTTTTATACCTGCTTCAATTGTTTTAGAAAATTTTTCTTCTTCTTTTTCTAACGCATTAAAAATGAATTCCTTGTTTTTTTCAATTTCATTATATACAGGACTCATTTCTTTTACAACAATTCCGGCAACTTTATTACAAAAATTTTCTTTTATTCCAATTAATCTTCCATGCCTAATGCTTCTTCTAATAAATCTTCTAAGAATATATCCTTGGTCAACATTACTCGGGGTAACTGCTTTGTCATCTCCCAAAATCATTACGCTTGCTCTCAAATGATCAGTAATAATTCTAACACTCCTTTTTTCATTATTATTTAATTCTCCTCTCTTTTTTCTTTTCAAATTACTTAATTCTAAAACTTTTTCAAAAATTGGTTTAATGCTATCAATCTCATAAACATTATCAAAACCATTTAGAACAGCAGTTAGTCTTTCTAATCCTGTTCCATTATCAATATTTTTTTGCTTTGCTGTTTCAAAAAAACCATTAGAATTTTTATTGTATTGCATTAAAACATCGTTTCCTATTTCACAAAAAATTCCTTGCTTATTAAATTTTTCAAATTCTTTAGTGTCTTTTTCTTGTATATTTTTTACATGATAAAAAAATTCTGTGTCAGGCCCACACGGCCCAGTTAAACCTGCTGGCCCCCACCAATTATCTTTTTTTGGTAAAAAATGAATTCTTTTTTTTGGAATACCACATTTCTCCCAAGCTTCAGAAGCTTCTAAATCTTGAGGGGCATCATTGTCTCCTTCAAAACATGTAACACTTAATCGTTCAATTGGGATTCCTAAATATTTTTTTGAAGTAAGAAATTCAAAAGACATTTCAATTGCTTCTTTTTTAAAATAATCTCCTAATGACCAATGACCCATCATTTCAAAAAAACTTAAATGCCAATCATCTCCAACTTCATCAATGTCTCCTGTTCTAATACACTTTTGAATATTACAAAGTTTTTTTCCTAATGGGTGTTTTTCTCCTAACAAGTAGGGAACTAATGGGTGCATCCCAGCAGTAGTAAATAAAACAGTTGGATCATTTTCAGGAATCAATGAAGCCGAAAGAATTTCAACATGATTTTTTGATTTAAAAAAACTTATATATTTTTTTCTCAATTCAATACTCGTAATCATATATAAAAAATAATACGAAACTCTTTAAAATAATTCAATATTGTGTTAAACGGAAAAAATTGATTAAAACAAAAAAATTAAATAAAAACTTAAATCAATTATAATAAGAATTAAATTCAAAATAAAAAAATATTAAATAAAAAAATATTAAATAAAAAATAATTAAAAAAATTAAAATTTAAGAAAAAAATTAGAATTTTTTTATTTTATAAAATGTCTTTTTGTTTGCGAAATTCTTGGTTTAAATTTTTTTTTCCTTTTAACTCTTTTTGGTTTTAATACTAACTCTTCAAATAAGTCAGGCCTACTATTACTTACCATTTTTTTAAATCCTTGTTTTTTCTTCCAAAAATTTTGTGCGTCTGGGGTTAGCTTGGAATTCAATAATATTGTTTGATTGTTTTTTATTGCTATTGACCTAGCCACGCCAACTAGTTTCCTGCCAACACCTATTCTTCGGTACTTCTTTCTGACAGCTAATTTTTTTAGTTCGATGAACTTAGGGTTAGAATAACATAGCTCCATGAAACCTATTAACTCCCCTGTTTGGGTTCTAGCAACCATCACGTGGTTCGTACGAATGGGTAGTGATAAACTGAACTCGTTCCTGTGTTTGACCAAATCTTTCAAGTCTTTTAGTAGCGCGTCCGTTATTATTATTCTAGGCATAATATTATTTGTTTTTTAGTATTAAAAAAAGTTTCTTTTTGTTAGTGGCAGTGGAAAATAAGCCGTCTCCTGTTCCACAATTGAGGAGAAAGCTCCTCTGTGGGTTGGCATTAGACTAAGCCTCTTGCGAGTTGCACTACAGCCCCCGTTTCATCCAACTTAATGGTTTCGTTTCTGTTGAGCTGCCCTTCCTTTCGGAATCACCCATTACAGGTCGGGACATCTTGCGATGAGTGGACGGACTTTCCTCACTCTTTACAGAGCGTAAGCCAATCAACCACTACCATAACAATTGCGTCTTCAAAAGAATAAAAATGTTTTGTTTAATATTTTTCATTAAATTATTTTTTTTAAGTTAATAATTTTATTAAGTTAAATTATTTTTTTTAATCAACCCAAAAGAAATCTCCAACGTTTACGTTGGAGTTTGAGATTTCTTTTCCGTTGACGGAAAAGTGAATACTTCTGCTGTAAACCAGCAGAAGCCACACCCTTTAGGGTGTGGTAATTCACTTCGTTTTAAAAATAATTTTTTATTATAAGATATTGTTTTAAATTAATTTTTTTGTTTTTATAATTTGTTTTTTAATTTTTTTATTGTAATAAAAGTTCTAAGTATTGTTTGCAAATTATTTTTGTTTTAACTTATTGGTTAAATCATTTCGTTTCTTTCAAGAATATCACTTACTGCTTGTGTTAGAACTCTTTGGCCTTGCTCGCTTATTCGCCCGTATTTCATTCTTTCTATTTCGTTTCTTAGAGTCGGGCTTTGTTCTAATAATGGTGAGTTAACTGATAATTCTCTACTTAACACATTATTAGCATTTCTTATTTGTTCAACACTAATTTTTTCACCAAAAATTTCTAGTAATGCTCTTGACATAGCATAAAATCGTCTGTCTGAACCAACTGCTCTTAAATTCAAACCCAATTCTCTTAATATTCTTTGATGTATTTCATCAATTTTTTTTCTTTCTCTTTCAGCATTCATTCTTCTAAAACTTTCAGCCTCATTAAATTCTCTTTTATCAACAAACCTTTTTCTTTGTTCAACCAACATTTTTTTTGCACGATTTGCATTAGAAAGCATTGTTTGTGTAACTGGTTTTACATGCGAAAAAACATTTTTTTGAAAAAAACTTTTAGGAGACAAACTTTTTGTATTAGATACATTTCTCCTATTTCGGTTTGTCATAGCCATGCAAAAATAATGTTTTTAAAAGTATTTTAAACTATTCTCAAACAAAAATAATTTTTTTACTAACAACTTTCTTGTCTTTGACTAGTATCATTTATTCTACAACCATAACTTCCAACAACAAGATAACTTCCATCAGGGTAATCTCTTCCATGTTTGCTAAACCTTGTTGCGTCACCCCAACCATTTACTCGTGCTGAATGAGTATCGTGTCTGCCTGATTCAATCAAGTTTCCTTCAGGACCATATATTGATGCTCTTCCTGAAACCCCCGAATAAAGAACTACTAGAGGGCCGCCCCCATCAGCAATTGGTTTCCACAAGAATCTTGAAATTCTTTGATAGTTTTGTTGAGTAGTTGTTGTAGTGCCACTCCCACCACCCGTTGATTGACCCGTATTTGATGTTGAAGTACTTGGTGAAACATTCGGAGCCATTGCTGGTAACAAGTAAGCATCATCATTTATTAAAGGAATTATTCCATCTCCAAGACAATCTTTGTTACTTGCAGGATTTATTCCTTTTATTAATTCAGTTAAATATTCTGGATTCCACCAAATAATAACTCTTTCTTCATTCTCATTAGTAATACACATTTTTTCGTTTCTAACCATTTCAAGCATTGATTGTATTGTATCATAATTAGTATCGCCTAATTGATTATAATAATCAAGCATAGCATTCCTTTGGTTTAATGGCAAAATACTATAAATACTAATATTTTGACTAATTGGTTGTAATTGTGTTGGAGTTGCTTCTTTTGGTGTAAAAAATGTTGTTCCAAGCCATATTTTTCCAACCTTTGTATTATTCCATGCTAATTTTCTAGGCGAGGTCTCCTTGAATAACTGTTGGTCTACTTCTCTAATATCCAAACACTTTTGTTGGCCTAGTGTTGATGATACAAGCGCCCATGTTTTTTGAATAGGTACATTTAAATCAGCACCACTTTTTTTTAATGAGTAACTAACACTAAAATTTTTTGTAGTATTATTGTCTATTAACATTATAATTGGATTTGGTTGTGATGGAGTAATAGTTAAATTAAATTCATTTCCTGCTTTAGAATAATCTAATACTGTTCCAGTGTTAAGTTGTGACAAACTAGAAGCATTTTGTATTTGAATTACACTTTGAGCATTATCAAACTCGTTTGTCATAATATTAGAATTAATTCTTATATTCGTTCCCTCAAAACTTACTCCGTAACCATCTCTTTCAAAAGTACTACCTGTTTTTCCAACCAAACCATTGAATGGTGTTTCATAAAACAAATTATAATTTTGTGCTTTTTGTATTGGGATTATTGATATTTTTATATCTTTAATTGGTTGAGTGCCATCAAACAAACTGTTAATTCCTTGGTCAAATTGTTCAATACTTATTTCTATTCTATATAATCCACCATAAGGTAATTGGGTTTGATCCTCTTGTCTATTATACAAATATTCCAATTTGTCTTGTTTTATAAAATTATTAAATTTTTCATTAAAAAAAGGCTCTGTTCCTGCAAATTCATTCGAATAATACGCTTCAAAATCATCAAGGAAATTCTGTGAATAATTATCTTTTATTAAATAAGAATAAAAAACTGTTTTTTGTGGTATTAAATGGAACGCACTTTGTTTTAACAAATTATCAATTTCAAACAATTTTTTAAACAAACTAATATTGAATTGAGTAGCATCACAATAATGATAATTATTATTTGTTAAATCACAAGCATCTATTCCAATATCACTCCAATTCCAATTAAAATTTAATTTTGGAACAAAATCAGTTCCTGTTACACCATTAATACCTGACATTGACACACAATTGTTAATTGGGCCAGTTAATTTAACTTGGAAACCTTTTATTTGCTTTTCTTCTCCAGAAACCCAATCAGCAACCCTAATAATAGCGTATTCTCTCCCCAGCAAATTATTTCTTGTAATATTAAAATCTATATCCTTACTACTAATTTGTGGTTCTCCAACATACTCAGCAAATAATACTCCATTATTTAACCAAGCATCTACTCCATCTGGAACAGTTTCCCAATTAACTCTATAATGTATTATTCCACTTGGATCCGCCTCAACATATGGTAATTCTGAAGATAACATGTTTGCTCCTTCTCCACGTTCACTCAAATAAGATGTTATTTCTCTTGGAACAAAACCAAGGGGGGCAACACCAGTTATAGTTTTTGTTAAAAGTTCTTCATCCCAAACATCACCCGGCGAATGGTCAAAAGCTGTTTCCTCATTAACCCATTCAGGAACAGGAGTCGCTTCTAAATAAGAACCCAAATTATAAATTTTTCCTTCTTCAGAATGAATTAATTGTTCTTCAGACCAAGTATTCTCCCTCTCAATACCCCATGCAACCGCACGATAAAATTCTGGTTGTAATGCTAGGGTAGCTCTATCAGCACCCCAATTACTAAATAATGCTCCTGTTCCACCTGCAACAGCTCCAATACCAGCACCCCACCAACCACCAATAACCCCGCCAACAACAGCTCCTCCAATAACACTACCAACAGTATAATACCAAGGAGGATCTTTTCCTCTAGTATACAATATTCCTCTTATTAACTCTTCATTAAAACCTAGTGCTGTTACTTTACAAGGATTACAATGAGACTTTTCTTTTATAGTTGCACTACCCCATGGTTCTTCTGTTACACCTTTCCAAACACCTGAAACATCTAAATAACTAGGTGGCCTTGGTGCAGCAACCCACTCCATTTCATGTTCTAACTCACAAGGCCCTACTTCAGCTTCAACATCACCAATAGGTGTTGGGTAATAATTTAAAACATCTCCAATAGCAAAAGAAGTTCCAGTTGGAGCAGAATCTTCAAAATAAATTTTGTTGTTGTTAATAGTATTATTTCCACTAACCTCAATATTTGAAGTAGACCAACTCTGATTAGGAATAGGCCTATTTAAATCAAATTCAGTTATTGGCCTATCACCCATTTCTAAACTAGATAAATCTTCAACTAATCCAACAAAAATTTCAGCTGCTTCGTTAACCAAATCTAATTCGCCAGGTGCTTTTTGAGTTTTAGTCGGGCTACCAGAACAAGTCTCTCCTTTTTTAGATATTTGTTTCCAATAAGTGCCAAAACCAAATCCATACACTATTGCTTCAACAGCACTACCAATTACCTCAATATTTAAGTTAAGATCTTGGGGGTTTCCTGGTTTGTTAAAAGTCAATGAGACACTATTTGTGCTAATATCTAATTTTGGATAAAAATTGTCTTTTCTTCCCTCAAAACAATTATTTGTTATCTTGCTCGAAATTTTATTAGTTGTAGTAAAATCAAAAATTGCTTGTTCTAAATCAAAACAACTATTAGGGTCTTTTATAACAACATCAATCATTCCTGCTTCTCTTAATAAACTTCTATCATAAACTCTAATTGGATAAACTCCTAATAAACCATCTCTTATTGTAGCAGTCAAACTAATTGTTTTAGTTTCATTTGCGCTCAAAGTAAAACTAATTTCTGATAACAACAAATCTGAAACAAGAGAAATATTTTTTTCTTGCCCACAAGTTTCTTTAATTGTAAAAGATGATGATTCATCAACATTCAAGCTAATTAAATTATTTGAGCCACTTGTATTTACCTCAATACAAGTTTGTGGCGCATTTGTAATAACCGGTTGTAAAATTCTTTTTAATACAATTATTTTTTCACCAGGAATTGCTTCTTCATTCTCAGCAGTAATAATTATTGAATCATTTTCGCTAAGACTTGTAGTATCAAACACAATAAAACTCATACCATTAATGTCAGTTGTTCCATAATAACCTGCCCCAATATCAATTTTTTCAGTTCCAACTAATTTTTTTATTGTCCAATTAGTAACAGCTTTCGCACCTGTTTTATATTTAGTTCTTATTAATACTAATGGGTAAATTACTTCAGGTTCAAGTTGTATTGGTTGTACATCAACTTCAATTTCTTCCTTATTTCTTATTCTTAATCTAATAATATTTGTATTATCTGATTGAGGAAATGCTTGTTCTTGTGCATCAAATAATTTTTGTTCTATTTCAAAAGTTCCAACTTGATTTTTAGTTTCTAGTTTTTTTGAAATTGATTCTTGACTTGAAGACAAGGGTTCTAAAACTAAATTTTGTTTAGAAAGATTAGCATCATTTTCAAAACTTATTTTTTCTAAATATTTTTGTTCAATAGTATTATACAAAAAAATTTGTCCGAATGATTGGTCAGACAAATTTGTTATAATTGTTTTTATTTTATATTCATTACCATTAAACAAAGTTAATCTATCAGTATCTGGAATAGGCTCATTCTTATCAGCCATCATTAAAAAATTATCAAAAACAAAAGTTGGACAATCATTTGTACAAAAACTTAAACCAATTCCAAATTCTCTAGAATAACTTAAACTTTGTTCATCAACTGAACCAGTTGAATATTTTAAATTAAATGCTCCCTCGATATTTGCATCAATACTAATTTTTACTAGAATAGGGATTGCTATTTTCCCCTGGACATTATTTATTATTAACTTTGCTTGCTTTGCTTTCTCATCAACATAATTTTCTTCGTTAGACCAATCAACATTGGTTTGTTCTAATTCATTAACCATTAATCTAATATATTCATTTGTTGTAATTATGTCTTCAATATATACTCCATTTTTGTCTACTGAAAAATTAGTAATAGTGTCTTCTAATTCTGTTGAATTTACAATTAAATCAAATAACAAATAATATTCTTTACCTGAAACAAATTTTTTTGCTTCAGATTCAGATACTGAACTAATCGGATTATTATCAAATGCTTGATCAAAAAACAATTGGAATTTATTATTATTTGGGAGTGAATTAATTCCTTTTAAATAAGTTTTTTTAGATTGCGTGCTTCGCATAATTTCATATTCAAAAGTTTCTTTTCGAAAAAAATTCGAGTCCACAACAAGAATTTTGTTTTTAGTCCCAACAACCAATGACTGGGTTTCAAAATAACTTGTTTTTTTATTGATTAAATCACTTCTCAAATAGCTCGTACCATTATTAATAAAAAAATTATTATCTGGCAAAACATTTACTTCCCGCCCATTTTGAATATCAACAAAATAAAATTTTAATTTTCCAGAACCAGTAACCAAAACAATTGTTTTTTCAATTTCGGAATTAACTTCCAAAGTTATTTCTTCTCTTGCTTCAACTTTTTTATTCGAACTAATTGCAAAAATAGTGTAAATTCCTGGTGAAAGATTGTTAATTGTTGTTGAACCATTATTATCAACAGTCATAGTTACAATGGGATCGGTTAAATAACTAGAATATATTCTAACAACACCGTTTCTTTCAGCTGCGCCAGTATCATTAACAAGATTCACTTTCAATTTTGTTCTTGGCCTTTCCAAAACAATTTTTTGAAATTCACCTTTAGTTTGAAGTATTACATCAACTAATTTTACTTCATAACCAGACATATTAATAAACGCTTTATATTCAGATGTATCCGAACTAGTTGTTCTGATAAAAGGTGTTCTTCCAATTGTGTTAGTTCGCTTTTCTTCAGAATAAATATTTCCATCACGATAAATTATTACACTAACACCAAAAATAGGCGCATTATTTGTATCAACTATTTCAAAAGCAATATCTCTTAAAACATCAATAGTTGAGTTACTCGTGTTTATTCCATCAACTACAACGTCACCATTTTCTAAAACAGTAATGCCTTGAATTATTATGTTAATTTCTTTAAAATTTTTTGAACTAATTTCAAAATTATCTATTGTAGTTTTACCTAAAATTTTAGCAACATAAGTATATGTTCCAAAATCTAATTTTGTTTCTACTTCTCCATTTGAACTAGTTAACAAATTTTTTTTAATAGAACCAAACTCATCTTTTATCAAAATTTCAACATCTTTTAAAGGAGAATTATTTGAATCGCTTGCCTTAAAAATAACTGTTGCCTCATTTACTAATTTATTTAATTTTAATATAGATCTTTGATCTGATTGAGTAATAGTTATTGTTTTTCCTTCATAACCAAAATTAGTAGCTCTTAATTGCATTACTTCACAAGTATCCTCTATTTTTAATAAGAAACCACTTGTGGGTTGATTTGATAAAGTTTGTTTTACAACACCATCACATAAAAAATCTATTATCGCGTTTGTTAAAATATTATTAGCAGAATCAGTTACTGTAACACTATAATCTCTTGCTTCAAAAATATTATCAGCGTTGGTTTCAATTGATTGTAATCTAAAAATATGACTTTCATTAACATTTATTGTTTCACTTATTGTTCTAAAATTTTCTTTACTAATATTAACAATGATATTTTCTTCGTTTGATTCAAAAAGTAATTTACCAAATTGATCAGTTCTCAAAGTTTTTTCTTCATCTTCCAAACTAATTCTAACTAATGCATCTTTTATTGGAATATTATTACTAGTTAGAACAGTTATTTCAACATCATAAATTGGTTTTAATGTAGATGAAAAAGAAAAAAGTAAAAAAATTATTAAAAGTGTTAAAATAATTAAAAATAATACAAAACTAGGGAAAACATTGTCAATTGGATCAACAATCTTGTAAATTGGTATTTTTGAATCAATTTTATCAAGTAATGAATACCACTTGTCTTCTAAAGAAGAATAAAAACCCATATAAAAACCACAAATAATACATACTTGGTGAATAAAAAGCTTACGCATGTGAAAAAAATTATTCTTGTTTTTGATAAAAAAATAAATTATTTTATTGAATTAGTTATAAATCAATTTCGTCAACAACTTTTTTACCAGCAATCACTTCTGGAATAATTACTTTTTCTGCACCAGCCCTTTTTAATTTAGAAACAGCGCTTTGTTTTTCAGCCCGAGTAATTATCCTAATATTATTATTTAGTTCTTTTGCACTCAAAATAATAAAGAGATTTGTTTCAGTTTTAGGCGTTGTTATAATAAGTTTTTTAGCACTTCTTATATTTGCTTCTTCTAAAATAATATCTTTTTGAGCATCACCACTAATTGACAAAAATTTTTTCTTAACCAATTCTTTTGAAACCAAATCATCAATCTCAATAATAATAAAAGGAATTTTCTTTACATTTAACTCCTTAGCAATTTCTTGTCCTGTTCTACCACCGCCAACTATTATTATGTGTTCTTTCATTTCCATAATACTATTCAGATGAAACTTGTTTTTTAAATAGTTTGTTAGGTTTCCTTCAAGAAGCATGTCTGCAAAACTCCATAACACCCACCAAATACAAAAAACACCTACCAATGCCAAAAAAATTTCTAATAACCTTTCTATTATTGATGCATCATCAGCAAAAATAAAAGCCAGCGTTTGAAGTGTTCTTAAAAAAGCATTTTCAAAATGAAAACCATTTAAAATAAAAAAACCAATAATGCCAAACAAAAAAACGCTTATTATTACAAGAACAAATATTTTTATTCTCTTAGGAAAATCTTCGCTGCTTTTCAAAGAAACACCATGAGACATGAATAATAAAATATCCTTTTTGTTTAAAAAGCCTATTAATAACTTTAAAAATTATTAATAACTTTAAAAATCAGTCAAATAAAAAACTTAAAAATAAATAATAACAAACAACTAAACTAAATTGAAAGAATATGAATAATTATAAAATAGTAAGCAATTAAAAAATAATTAAATTTAAATTAATAAAAAATTAAATTTAAATTAAAAAATAATTTTTTGTGATTTTTATTATTAATTATTTTTTTATTGTTTTTAATTAGTTTTTGTATTTTTTTTAATTAGTTTTTGTATTGTTTTAAGTTAGTTTTTTTGTGCTTGTTATTTAAATTTAATGAACTTAAAAATCATTATGAAAAAGGTTCTAGTCACTGGTGGTTGTGGTTTTGTAGGGAGTCACGTTGTTGATTTTCTTATAAAAAAAAATTATGATGTTATTGTAATAGATGATTTGAGCACTGGTAAAAAAGAAAGATTAAACGAAAAAGCTAAATTGTTTGTAGTTGATATAACAAACAAAAATGATTTAGAAGAAGTTTTCTTAAAAGAAAAACCTGAAATAGTTTTACATATTGCTGCACAAGTAATGCTTAGAAAATCAATAGAAGAACCAATATTTGATGCAAACACAAATATTATTGGAACAATAAATGTTTTAGAAGCTTGTAGAAAAAATAATGTTAAAAAAATTATTTATACTTCAACTGGCGGAGCAAGATATGGGGAACCAAAATATTTGCCCGTTGATGAAAAACATGAAATAGAACCAAGCGCACCATATGGCATATCAAAACACACTGCAGAACATTATGTAAAAGTATATAATTTGTTACATGGATTAGACTACTTAATATTTTGTTTTGGAAATGTTTATGGGCCAAGAGATGATCCTTCTTGTAAAAGAGTAACTTCTTTTTTTTGTGATAAAATATTGGGTGGAGAAAAACCAGTTATTTTTGGTGATGGTGAACAAACAAGAGACTTTATTTTTGTTTTAGATTTAGCAGAATTCATTGTTAATAGTATTGAAAAAAATCCTGAACACAAATTATTTAACTTGGCTAATAGCGAACAAATAAGTGTTAACAAAATTTTTGAAGAATTAAAAATTATTTCTGGGTTTAAAGAAAATGCTGAACATATTGAAGCAATAAAAGGTGAAGTAAGAGACATTATTCTTGATACTACTCTTGCTCAAAAAGAATTGAATTGGAAACCAAAAACAAGTATGAAAGAAGGTTTAAAACAAACTTTTGAGTGGATGAAAAACAATAAATAAAATAACTCTTATACAAAGTATTAAAATTGAATACGCACAAATTATTAAAATCAACAATATTTGAATTAACTCAAGTGAAATAATAATTTAATTAAAAAATATTAAAAAAATAATTTGTTTAAAATCACTTGAAAAAATAATTATCAATATGTTAAAAAAATTTATTATAATTTAGTTAAAATCTATTTGAAAAATAAAAAAAGTTAAACTATTTTATTATTAAAACAAAAAATTATTTTTAATTAATTAAAATAATTCTTATTTAATCTTTTTTTAAATATTTAATAAAACAAGATTTATTTTTTGCACCAAAATTATTTTTTATTTTTATTAGCAATAGGTTAGAGCAAACATTGCAAGGACTTCCTTATTCTTCTTCGTTTTAGCAACCTCAAGCTTTTAGTATTGCAATGCTTAACACGTCGCCGAAGCTTCGTGCTTACACAAGCAATCTATCAACCTCTTCTTCTAAGAGAGCTTTCGTTCCTAGCGTTCCATTTTTCAGGAACGATTCAGAAATGGATGACTCTTTTTAGGGATGGCTTCGTGCTTAGATGCTTTCAGCTCTTATCCACTACAGCGTAGCTACCCAGCATTGCCTTGTAAGACAACTGGTACACCAGAGGCTGCGCCGCTATGTTCCTCTCGTACTCGTAGCAGCTTCCCCTCAGTTAATCGACAACTCCAACAGATAGTATCCAAACTGGCTCGCACCGTTCTTAACCCAACTAAC
>CAZUCF010000012.1:0-27375 GCA_964619405.1 uncultured archaeon
GCGTACTAAACGCGCATTATCAGAAGCCCCACACTTTAGTGTGGGGAGGTTCACTATTAAATTTAAAAAATTTTCTTTTTTAAAAAAATATTTTTCTTTTATTTAATTTTGTTTTTCTTTTATTTAATTTTGTTTTTCTTTTATTTAATTTTGTTTTTCTTTTATTTAATTTTGTTTTTTTATTGTTTATTTTTTGTTTTGTAACCAAATTTTTTTGAAAAAAGGCAGTGAGAGAGTTGACAAAACAAAACCTGTTGTTGGAACAATAGAATTAACAAACGGGTTAGGTAATTGGGCGATGATAAAAAACAAGACTATTACAAGGTAAGTTAATATTAAAATAATAATTCTTCTTGTCCAACTTGTTTCCCATGCTTTGTCTAATTCAACTTTTTTGTTTCTTTCTTCTATTGCTTTCAATCTGTTTTCAAGATCTTTCATAATAAAATAAATGCTTTTTTGTTTTAAAATATTATCGCACCATTGTTAAATGGTGTATGTGTGCGCTCTGAATCGGCGTAAGTATTCATGCGTAGCAATTTTTAGTGTAGGTCTTTCACAATGTGAAAGAAGTGTATGCACGGGAACGGATTCGAACCGTTGAATGCACCTCGCCAAACTTTTTGTTAAAAAGTTTGATCAAAAATTTTAGAATTAAGATCCTTATTGAGTGTGGTGAAGATAGGTTTCGTATCCACCACCTAGTGAAATTAAAAATTTCACGGGTCTAGAAAAACAATGGTTTTTTTTGGAGGCGAAACTGGTGATGCACGGGAACGGATTCGAACCGTTGAACGCACTAAGCGACAGGGTCCTAAACCCTGCGGGTTTGACCGCTCCCCAACCCGTGCAAAAATTGTTTAATTGATTCTATCAATTTAATAGATATTTTTAATAGAAGAGTCTTTTTAAAGTTTTTACTATGATTTTTTGAAAAATTATTTTAAACAGTGTATGATAATTTTATTGCTTATAATTATTTGTTTGCTTTTTTATAATTTTTTTAAAATTTTCTTTTAATATAAAAAAATTAATTCTTTATATTATACATAATATTTTTTTGTTTTGTAAAATAATTTTTGTTTTTTCAATTAGCTTTATTAATCTTTTTTATCCTTTTTCTTTTAGAATAGCTTTATTTTATTTTTTTGGAGTTGATAATGGTGAGCGAAAAATATGTGTATATGTTTGAGGAAGGTAACAAGGGTATGAAAGAATTACTAGGGGGGAAGGGAGCAAATTTAGCTGAAATGACTACTACTGGTTTACCTGTACCATATGGTTTTACAATTACAACAAAAGTTTGTTCGCATTATTATGCTAATAACAAAACTTATCCTGCTGATTTAGATGAACAAATGATGGAAGCAGTTAAAAAATTAGAAGAAAAGACTGGAAAAAAATTTGGTGATAGTGAAAATACTTTGCTTGTTTCAGTTAGGAGTGGTGCACCAGTATCAATGCCTGGAATGATGGACACAGTTCTTAACTTGGGTTTAAATGATGTGGTAGTTGATGGTATAGCAAAGAAAACTGGTAATGAAAGATTTGCTTGGGACTCATATAGGCGATTTCTAACAATGTTTGGTGACGTTGTAATGGGAGTAAAACACGCTAAATTTGAAAAATTAATTGAAGAAATAAAAGAAAAAAATAATATAACTCAAGACACAGAAATGACTGTTGGTATGTTAAAAGAATTAGTTCAAAAACAAAAAGCTCTTTACAAAGAAGAAACCGGAGAAGATTTTCCAGTAGATGCAATTGAACAATTAAAAAGAGCACGAGACGCTGTTTTTGGTTCATGGAATATTGATAGAGCTGTGGCGTATAGGAGAATAAATCATATTCCTTCTCATTGGGGTACTGCAGTAAATGTTCAAGAAATGGTTTTTGGTAATATGGGTGAGACTAGTGGGACAGGAGTAGCTTTTACAAGAAACCCTTCGACTGGTGAAAACAAATTTTATGGGGAATTCTTGATGAACGCTCAAGGAGAAGATGTTGTTGCAGGAATTAGAACTCCTTTGCCAATAGCAGAACTAGAAAATGTAATGCCTGAAGCTTACAATACTTTAGTTGATATTAGAGCAAAACTTGAGGAACATTATAAGGACATGCAAGATTTTGAGTTCACAATTGAAAATGAAAAACTTTATATGCTTCAAACAAGAAACGGAAAAAGAACTGGTAAAGCAGCTGTAAAAATTGCTGTTGAAATGGTTGAAGAAAATTTAATTAGTAAAGAAGAAGCAGTTTTAAGAGTAGAACCTGAAGCACTTGATCAATTATTACACAAACAATTTGATTCTAGTGTAAAATATGAAGCAATAACTTCGGCTCTTCCAGCTTCTCCTGGAGCAGCAGTTGGCGAAGTGGTTTTTACTGCTGAACACGCAAAAATGCAGGCAGAAGAAGGTAAAAGCGTAATACTTGTAAGAGTAGAAACATCTCCTGAAGATATTGAAGGAATGCATTCAGCACAAGGAATCCTAACAGCAAGAGGTGGAATGACTTCTCACGCAGCAGTTGTTGCAAGAGGAATGGGAAAATGTTGTGTTGCTGGAGCAGGAGAAATAATAATTAATGAAGCAGAAAAAAAATTTATTATTAAAGGAAAAGAAGTAAGAGAAGGTGACATAATTTCTCTAAATGGTTCGACTGGAGAAGTAATTTTGGGTAAAGTACCTGTTGTTGATCCTGTAATGGAAGGAGAATTTGGAACACTAATGAGTTGGGCTAATGAATTCAGAAAACTAAGAGTAAGAACAAATGCTGATACTCCTCATGATGCAAAACTTGCGAGAGATTTTGGAGCAGAAGGCATAGGTCTTGTAAGAACAGAACACATGTTCTTTGAAGCAGAAAGAATTAAAGCAGTAAGAGAAATGATTCTTGCGGAAGATGTTGTGGGGAGAAAAAAAGCTCTTGCGAAAATAGAGCCTTTTCAAATCGCTGACTTTGAAGGAATATTTGAAGCAATGACTGACTTACCAGTAATAATAAGAATGCTTGATCCTCCTTTACACGAATTCTTGCCAAAAGAAGAAAAAGAAATAAATGAAATTGCTGGAGAACTAGGAGTAAGTAATGAAAAAATAAAAGAAAAAATTGAAAACTTGCATGAGTTCAACCCAATGCTTGGATTTAGGGGTTGTAGGTTAGCACTTGTTTACCCTGAAATAATGGAAATGCAAGTAAGAGCAATACTAATAGCTGCAAAAAACATTAAAGCAAAAGGATTAAACCCAATTCCAGAAATTGAAGTTCCATTAGTTGGAAATGTACGCGAATTCACAGAATTAAAAGAATTAGTTAATAGAGTTGCTAAAGAAATTAATGCTAACGAAGTTGAATTCAAAATTGGGACAATGTTTGAAGTTCCAAGAGCAGCAATAACAGCAGAAGAATTTGCAAAAGTTGCAGACTTTATTTCATTTGGAACAAATGATTTAACACAAATGACTTGTGGTTTCTCAAGAGACGATGCTGGAAAATTCCTTGGAAAATATGTGGATAAAGCAATTTATGCTCGAGACCCATTCCAAGCAATTGACAGAGAAGGTGTTGGGTTGTTAATGAAAATGGCTGTTGAAAAAGCTAGAAGCATAAAACCAGATATTGATATTGGGATTTGTGGAGAACATGGCGGAGAACCAACAAGTGTTGAATTCTGTCACAACATTGGTTTAAGCAATGTTTCTTGTTCGCCATTTAGAGTACCAATCGCAATCCTTGCTGCAGCACAAGCCGCAATAAGAGAAACAAAGTAAATGTTTCAATGGAATAAAGAATTTATTGGAGGGAGAAATCCCTTCATTCTTTTTTTAAAGTCAATTGTCGAATTTTAAATAATATTTTTAAACTAAAAATTATTTAATTGTTAAAAAGCATTAGCTTTAATATACTTTGGTATACTAAAGTATTTGGTGATGAATTTGAATGTAACTACAATAAAACTTTATTTAGAAACAAAAAATCAACTAGATAAGTTTAGGGAATACAAAAATGAGAGTTATGATGAATTAATAAGAAAACTTGTTTTTGTAGCAAATTCTTGTAAAAAAGATCCCGCAATGGGAAAGGAAGCTGTTGATGAAATCGAAAAAGCCAGAGTAAGGATTGCTAAAGGAAAATTTATTACACAAGCCGATGCTAAAAAAAGGCTTGGGTTGTAATGTATAAAATAATTTTTGATAAAAAATCAATTAGTTTTTTAGAAAAAATTCAAAACAACATAAAAAAACAAATATTTAATAAAATAATATTGACAAAAGAAAATCCACATTATTTTTTTGAAAGATTAAGTGGAAGGGCTGATTATAAATTAAGAGTTGGGAATTATAGGATAATTGCTGACATTGATGAAAAAACAAAAACCATTCAAATAACGTTGATAGGTCATAGAAAAAATATTTATAAAAAATAATATTTTTTAAATTAGTCAAAATTTTTTGTTTATCCTTTTTTTTCTATTTTTTTAGTTATATTTTTATATCTTAACATAATATTTGTTATATGAAAGCAATTGTTTTTGATGTTGATGGAGTTTTAGTTGATTCTTTAGAAACTCATGTAGAATTTTGTAGAGAGATGAATAAAAGATTTAAAGTTGGATTAACTCTTCCACCACCAGGAAAAGGAAAATCTATTGTTGATTCTCCAATGGATAATTTTTTGAGGAGGGCAGGATTTCCTGAAAAATTAATTCCTAAATTAACGGATATTTATAACAAATAATTTAGTAAAAAATATTCTCCTAAATTATTTCCAAAAATTCCAGAGCTTTTATTAACTCTTAAAAAAGAGGGTTTTGTTTTAGCTATTTCAACAGCTAATATTCGCGAAAATGTAAGAAAATCACTTGGGAAAAGTTTTGATTTATTTGACGCAGTTTATGACAAAAACTCGCATAAAAGTAAAGCTGATGCTGTTAATGATTTTGCAAAAAAAAGAGGATTAAAAAAATCTGATATTTTGTTTGTTGGAGATACAATGAAAGATAAAGAAAGTGCAGAGAAAGCAGGAGTAAAATTTATTGGTGTTACTTATGGGTGGCAACTTGAAAGAGAAAGAGGAAAAATTCATATGCAAACAGTGAAAGGATTGCTCACTCGTTTGATTAGAGAAAAAAGAGTTGTTGAATTAAGGGCTTTAAGAAAAAAAGTGATTAAAAAAAAGTTAATGAAAAAGAATATTCGAAGAAAATAAATTTTTTGTTAAAATAATTTCAAAAAAAATGAATAAAATTAAAATAGGGTGGTTAAGTTATTCATTATTATTTTTTTCAAAGGTAATTATTAAATTTTAAATAATATTTTTAAATTAAAAATTATTTACTTGTTAAAAAATATTAATTTTAATATTTGCTTTTAACTAATTCTTCTTTTTGTTTTCTTGTAAATTGTTTTATTACATATTCTCTTTTAAGGGCCAAGCTTTTTGTTTGTAATTCTTCAAAATAAATTAGTTTTACAGGCCTTCTTCTTTTAGTGTATTTTGAACCAATTCCTTTGTTATGATTAATTAATCGGTTTTCTAAGTTTGTGGTGTAACCGCAATAAAATGTTCCATCTATACATTCTAACAAATAAACAAAGAAACTCATGAAATATTATTGTTTAATCAATATTTAAAAACATTTTAATATTAATCTGTTTTATTAGTTATAATGAGTTCAAAAATTAAAAAATTAAAAAGGATTAATAATTTTGATACTGATTCATTTTTTGGGTTAGTTGCTGCTTTGTTTTTAGCTTTGATTTTTAATTTTTATTTATATAATGCTTTTTTTTCATTTTTTACAAATTATTTTATTTTTCAAGGGCTAGTTGTTTTATTTTTTGTTTTTTGGTTATTAATATTTTTTATGATTCAATCTGGAATTTTAAAAGTAATTTACCTTGGATTTTTTGAAGGTCTTTTCAAGATTTATTCACCAATGAAAAATATTAGGGAATTTATTCGTTTTATTTCAGCAATTGTTTTTTTTATTATTTTTGTTTCTTTTCATTTTGGTTATTATCCATTTGAACAATATAATGTATCATTAATTTATCAAGGATTATTTTATATTTTTTCTTTTGGAATTTCTATTGGTTATTTAGAATATGTTGAAAAATTTAAAGAAGGAGTTGTTAAAGTCCCAAGATTGGGCGAATATGATTTAGAGGGAATTATTGTAATTATTTTTGTTTTGATTTCTTTTGGAATAGCCTCTGTTTTTTTATCACCATATTTATTAGGAATAATTGGTTTTGGTTTATGGTTTATAATGCTTTCACGATTACTCTTAGAAAAATAAATTTTATAAGGAAGTTATTTTGTCGGATAAAAATATGTGATCATTAAAAGAATTGTTAAAAAAATATTTTGGGAGAAAAAAAGTCTTTTTTATTTTTTTTATGCTAATTCTCTTCTAAGAATTTTGTGGTGGTGATTTAATTGTTTAAATTTTTCAGTGTCGCCTGTTGGCATGTCTGGGTGTAATTCTCTTGCAAGCATTTTATATTTTTTATTTATTTCTTCAAGGTCACGGTGATTTTCATCTACTTCAAAGAATTCTCTTGCTTTAGCACGTTCATCATATACACTTTCATCTTCAGTAAATTCTGCTAAAAATTCTTCAATAGGTTTTTTGTTCTCTAAAACCAAATTAACTTCGTTTTCAATTATCTTTGAAATAATGAATAAATTATCAACATAGCTTTTTTTTGATGCTATTTCATAATACATTCTGTGTCCATTAAAAAACCAAGTAATAGTTGCTTTTTTTGTTCTTCCACAAAAACCATTAAACTCTATTTCAATATCGTCTTTTTTAGTTCCAATTTTTTCTAGAGAAGAAATTATTTTATTTTTGAATTGTAGTGCTCTCCTATTTTGTGAACTTTTTGTTGGCAAAAAATCAACAAAATGTCCTTTTACTTTTATTTTTTCCATTTGTATCAAAACCTAATTTAATTCCTATTTAGATGTATTAATAAATCATTTATGTTTCTCAAATTTTTTGCCAAAACAAACATTTAAATACTATTAGTAATAGGATTAATTTTGTATAATGATGAAAGAAACAATTTGGTAAATCACTTGACGAGGCCAAATTTAGCTAATTAATTAAATAATTAGATTATTTCTCAAGATATTCAAATAAAAGGAATGATAATAATGAATAAAGATAAGAGGAACGATAGGTTCCAAAAAAATAAAAGTAATAACCGTGATGGTTTTAGAAAACAATTTCAAAGAGGAGATAAAGTAGATTCACTAGAAATAGCGAAAGCAGGCGACTTTTTTGAGGGAATAGTAAAAATTGTTAGAAAGAGTGTTCCAGGGCCAGTAGTTTTTTCTGTAAGTGATGGTTTTAAACAAGTTGATGCTGTTACAATGGAATCAAGTTTTGATGTTGATGATGTTGTTAAATTAAGGGGTCCTGTGAGCGATAGAGCAAACAAGTTACAAATTGAAATTAAAACAATGGAAAAAACTGATGTTGATTTTGATTTAATTTTGGATAAACAAAGCAAACCAGTTGAAAGGTATCTTAGTATTAAGTCTGATCGTTTGGATAAAATGTATCCGAAGATGATTGAAATTGCGCATAAAATTAGAAAAGCTGTTCTTGATGGGCAAGCGATTATGATTCGACACCACAATGATGCTGATGGTATTAGTGCGGGGTTGGCACTTGAACACTCAATAAAAATTTTAATGAAAAAAGCAGGTATTAATACGCAATATTATTTTTATAGGAGTCCTTCAAAAGCACCGTTTTATGAAATAACTGACATGTTGTTTGATATTACTCAAGCAAAAAGAATTGTGAATGATTTTGGCCAAAAAAAACCGGTTATTATAATTGTTGATAATGGTTCTACTCCAGAAGATTCTTTTTCACATAAAACTTTGTATTCATTGGGTTACGAGGTAATAGTAATTGATCATCATAATCCAGTTAAAATGATTGGAGATAAAACAAGTGTTTGTGATTATTTAGCATTACATTTAAATCCGTATTTATTTGGATTAGATAGTAGTACTAACGCAGGCATGCTTTGTTATGAGGTTGCTAGATTAATTGACAAAGATTATGAAGAACCACTTTTACCAGCAGTTTCAGCAATTTCTGATAGGAGTAATATAAAAGAAACTGAAGAATATATTTCGTTAACAGGAAAAACTAGGGCTGAATTAACTAATATTGGGATAGCAATAGATTTTGCTTCTTATAATTTGAGATTTGCTAGTGGGCTTGGTTTATACGAAGAGATTTTTAATAATGAAACAATGGTTAGTTTAATGGTGAAAGAAGTTGAAAAAGGAATGGATACTCAACTTCAAAGTACTTTGCCATATGTGCGAACAATGGAGATAAAAAATGTTATTTATTCGAATATTGATTTGGAAAAATATACTATGCGTTTTACTTATCCAACACCTGGAAAAGTAATTGGTATGATTCACGATAAAATTTTGGAAGAACATGTTAATAGTTTTGTATTTAGTATTGGTTATTTGAATGACATGTTAATTGTTAGAGCAAATAAACCTGTTTTACCAGTTGCAAAAATAATTAGTCATCTTCAAAAAAAGTTTCCACAAGCAAGTGTTGATGGGGGTGGCCATGAATGTGCTGGGGCAATTAAGTTTGTGTCTGCGCATAGAGATGAAATACTTGAAGAAATAAAAACAATGTTAAAAGAAAGAGAACTTGTTGATGAAGAAAGTAGTGAAGAAGAATAATCTTTACACAATCTTTTTATTTTCTTTTGTTTTAATTTTTTTATGAAAATAATTTCTTGGAATGTTAATGGTATTAGAGCGGTAATAAAAAAAAATTTTATCAAATTTTTTAATGAAATCAATGCGGACATTTATTGTTTACAAGAAACAAAAGTGCATAATTCAATGGTTCCTGATGAAATTGCGTCAATTGGTTCTTTTCAAGGATATAAAACTTATTTTAATGGGGCTGAAAGAAAAGGTTATTCTGGAACAGGGGTCATTTCACGGCTTCCTATTTTGAGTATAAAAAATGGGTTTGATAGTAAATTGTTTGATGATGAAGGTAGGGTTCAAACAGTTGAGTTTGAAAAAGCATTTTTGTTAAATGTGTATGCTCCTAATTCAAAACATGGGCTTTTGCGTTTAACCGAGAAATTAGATTTTAATAAGCAATTCATTAATTATTGTGAAAAATTAAGAGAAAAAAAGCCAATTATTTTTTGTGGGGATTTGAATGTTGCTCATAAAGAAATTGATTTAACTAATCCAAAGGAAAATGAGCAAAATCCTGGTTTTACAATAGAGGAAAGAAATGCTTTTACTAAACAATTAGAAAAAGGTTATTTGGACACGTTTAGGATGTTTAATGAAAAGCCTAACCAGTACACTTGGTGGTCATATAGGTTTAATGCTAGGCAAAGAAATATTGGTTGGCGGATTGATTATTTTGTTATAAGTAATGAATTAAAATCAAAAGTTAAAAGTTCAAAAATTCTTCCAGAGGTTTTTGGTTCGGATCATTGCCCTATTGAATTAGAAATAAATATTTGAAAAAAATAATTTTTCTTAAATTTTTATTTATTATTAGTCATTAGATTTGTTATTTTTTTGAAGAATTAAATGCTAAAGCTTTTATTTTTTTTTCCATTTTGTCATTTTCTTTTCCAAAAAAAGTTTTCTTGTGTATAATTGGATTTTTTATGTTGTCAATCTCTTTTTCAAGAACTTTTATTCTAAAATCAATTTTTTCATAATCAAAAGAATTTTCATCTTCTAAAACTCTGTGTTTAACAATTTCAGAAACAACTTTTTCAACATTTTCAATTCTATTGTTAAGTATTTTTATTTTTTGTTCATTAGCAATTATTTTTCCATTGTTCATGAATTGTTTCTCGTCATTTACAATTAATTCGTTTGAATTATTGTTGTTAGAATTAACTATTATTTCTCCTTCATAAACATTCCAATCTTGATCTTGTTTTTTATATTCTTTGTCCTCGTTAAAAGAAAGTGCTATGTTGGCAATCAATAGTATAAAAGCAAGAAAAATCATCATTATGAATAGCATATTATCATTAATATTTTTCAGGTAAAAGGTTTTTAAAACTACATTTTTTTATTAAAAAAACTTTCAAAATTCTCTTTTTGAATATTGCTTATTTGTTCAATTTTAACTTTTTTTAAGTCAGTTATTTTTAAGGTTATTTCATTTATGCTTTCTGAAAAAACTTTTTTTTGATTAAATCTTATTGGGGAATCGGTTTCAAAAAATAAATTTTTTAAAGGTATTGTTAAAATGTTTTTTTGAACTAATTCATTTTCTAATACAATCATTCCAACGCTAATAAAATAATTATTTTGTATTGCTTTTTTAATTAGTTTTTTGGATTCAACAAAGCCGTGTAGTAAAACTTTTTTTGCATTTAATTTTTCTAGTATTTCTAATACTTCTCTTTGAGCATACCTTGAATGAACTATTAATGGTTTGTCATATTTTTTTCCAAGCTTAATAAATTTTTCAAAAACAGTTATTTGTTTATTTTGTTCAGTATTATTTTTACAATACTTAAAATCCAATCCTATTTCGCCTATGGCAATTGCTTTGCTGATATTTTTTTCAAAAAAATCAAAAGCTTTTTTTAATTCTAAATTATTTAACTCAAGAATGTTAAGCGGGTATAACCCAATTGCGCATTCAATTTCATCATATTTCTTTGATAATAATAAATTTTTTTTATTTGATTCAAAACTTGTTGAACAGCTAATTATTTTTTTTACATTATTTTTTTCAGCGTTTTCTAATATTTGAGTAATTTCTTTTTCATTAATTAAATCAAGGTGTGCGTGTGAATCAAAAAGGTTTAATGTTTTTTTCATACTTCCACAATTGACTTATTTTTGATTAAAAATATAAAGGTATATTTTTAATCTTTTTTTGATTTTTATGGTTTTTTTTTCAAAAAAAGAGTTTTTGGTTTTAAGTACTATTTTAATTTCTTTTATTTTATTATTTTTTTTGATTGATTATAATTATCAATATTTTAATAATCCTTTTTTTTTAAATAATCAAAAAATTAATGATGATTTTTGTTTTAATAATATAGAGGTTTATTTTTGTCCTGAAGATTTTTGTTCTTCAAGATTAATAAATGAAATTAATTTGGCTGAAAAATCTATTTTTGTTGCAATATATTCTTTTACTCATCATGATATTGCTAACGCATTAATTGAAGCTAAAAAACGTAGTTTAGATGTTAAAGTTGTTTTTGATTTTTTGCAATCTCATTCAGAACATAGTGTTCAAGAAATTTTGTTGGATAATATGATTGGTGTTTCTGTAAGAAAAAATAATGGTATTATGCATAATAAATTTTTGATTATTGATGAAAAAAAGGTTTTTACTGGTTCGTTTAATTATTCATTAAATGCTGATACAAAAAATGATGAAAATCTCGTTTTTATTGTTGATGAAAAAATAGCAAAACTTTTTTTGTTAAAATTTGAAAAATTATTTTATAATGTTGAGTGATCTATTTTGTTATTTTAAAAAGTATTTTTAATTTAAAGTAATTTGTTTAATATTTTTTTATATTTTGTTTTTATCATATTAATTTTCTTTAAAAGTGCCTTTTTTAATTCTTTTAATTAATCTTGTTTTATGCAAGTATATGAACCACAAGAAGATTCTTTTCTTTTAAAAGAGGAAATCAAAAAAATAAATCTTTTTGGTAAAAAATGTCTTGATTTAGGCACTGGTTCTGGAATACAAGCAAAAGCAATGCTTGATTCTAATGCTCAAAAAGTTTTTTGTGTTGACATTAATCCAAAAGCACTTTTTCAAGTTCAAAAAAAACTTTTCAATTACAATGGTAAATTTGTTTTAATAGAAAGCGATTTGTTTTCTTCTCTTGGTAATGAAAAATTTGATTTTGTTGTTTTTAATCCACCTTACTTGCCAAGTGGTGAAATAAAATGGGTGGATTTGGATGGTGGAAAAAAGGGGAGAAAAATAATTGATAAGTTTTTAACCCAATTTGTAGGGCATTTGAATCCAAACGCAATTATTTTATTATTAATATCCTCTTTGAACAACAAAAACGATATAATAAGTATTCTTGAAAAAAAAGGTTTTTTTGTTAATATTGTTGCTAGCAAAAAATTATTTTTTGAAGAATTGTTTGTCTTAAAAATAACTAATTGATTTAATAAAATTTTTTAAATAATAAATAATTTGGATTATAGTATATTTGGGTTAGGTAATAATTTGGTTTAGTGAATAATTTGGTTTAAGTTAAAATTATTTATTTGTTTTTTTATAATTTTTTTTCAAAATAAGGCCATTTTTTTTCAAAACCCATTTTTTCGGCTATTGAATAGTATAGTGTTCTAATTTGTTTTTGTATTTCTGGTCCTTGTAATTGGTATGCATGTAATGTTTCAGGTCGTCTAATTTTTATTTCTTTGAAACCACATTCTCTTGCGTGTTGTTCTATTTGGTTTATCATAAAGTTTGGCCAATTGGATTTTGTTAGGCTTCTGAAAGCATTTCTTTCTTCTTCTCCTTTTTTTCTCCCTTGGATAACTTCAAGTATGATTGCTTCTTTTTCAAAACCAATGCCTATTCTTGCAAGAACACTGGGTTTTCTTTTTGATCTATCAATTAAAACAATGGTGTTTTTTGATTCTATCGCGCAGGTTCCTTGTGTTTTTGCTTCAACGACGAAATTGTTTTTTCTTTTTCTTATTTCAAATTTTTTAAATGTTTTTAAAAATCTTTTTCCTTTTTCATGGCTTTCATTTCTTGCTGTTTGGTATTGATATGGTTCTTTTTTTGGTTTCATGGGGGTTATAACATTTATAGCATTTTTTCGCTTGTATTTTTTTCCTTTTAAATCAATGATTGTTTGTATTAGCCGTGATGGACTTTTGTAAAGAGATTTTGGTTTTTTTCTGTTTTGCATAATAAATATATTCAATATTAGAATTAAAAAATATGAAGTTTTGCTTTTTTTAATGTTTCTATTCCTTCTTTAATTATGCCTTCAAATGTTTCTTTTGAATTTGCTCAAGCACAAAAAAATTATTATGCTGCTGAAACAGATGAAGCAAGATTAACGGCTTTGCTTGAAATGAAATCAACTGCGCCTTCTCATAAAGGGGCTGAGAATCTTCGTTCTGAAATAAATAGAAAAATTGCTTCACTTAAGTCTTCTCTTGAGAGACAAAAATCACAGCAATCAAAAAAAGGTTCTGCTCCAACAATGTTTGTTAAAAAAGAGGGTATTGGTCAAATTTCTATTATTGGTGAACCTAATACTGGTAAGAGTTGGTTGTTAAATAAATTAGTTGGTAAAAAAGTTGTTGATGAAGAACCATATGAGTTTTCAACATTTAAACCCGAACCAGGGATGATGTTGTATGAGGGTGGTTTAATTCAATTAGTTGAATTACCAGCAATTATTAATGGTTCTTCTCTGGGTAAAGCACAAGGCAAAGAAGTGATTTCTCTTGCGAGAAACTCTGATGCTTTAATTATTCTTGGTAATAATGAACAACAAGAAATAATTAAAAAAGAATTAATTAATTCAAAAATTTATTTGAATAAAACAAGGCCACCAATAATAGTAAAATCTTCTTCTTTTAGGGGTATACAAATTTCTGGGAAAGAATTTTTGAATTTTCCAGTTGAACAATTAATTGGTTATTTGAAAAATATTGGTTTTGCAAATTCAAGTGTTATTATTTCCGGTAAAATTAATTCAATTGGTGATGTTTCCGAAGCACTAAATAATAGTATTGTTTACAAGAAAGCATTATTTATTAATTGTAGGGATTTAACAGAACACAAATTATCTGATTTAAAAGATCAAATTTTTTTAATGTTGGATAAGATTTTGGTTTATACTAAAAAGCCTGGTAAAGAAGTTGATTTAGTTGACCCGCTTGCTCTTCCAAAAGGCGCTACTCTTCAAGATTTGGCTGAACACTTGCACAAAGATTTTGCAAAAAAATTAAAGTTTGCTAAACTATGGGGTTCAACAAAGTTCCCTGGACAAAGAATTGGACCTGATCATGAATTAAAAAATAAGGATATAGTTGAAATAAATATTTGATTTAATTATTATGATGGTGTTTTATTAGTTATTGTGATGGTGTTTTATTAGTTATTGTGATGGTGTTTTATTAGTTATTGTGATAGTGTTTGATTAGTTATTGAAAAATTTTTGTTTTGAATATTATTTTTAATTTAAACCATGGAATGTTCTGTTAAAATCACTCATTGTTAAATCAAATCTTTTTTGCATGTATGTTTCGCATTGCACTTTAAAGCGTTCCTTAAATTCAGGGGTTTGTGTTTCAAAATCACTTTTCCCAAAAGTTATTTTCTCATAAAATTGTTCAAAATATTTTTTTTTGCATTTTACCCAATCTCTTTCAACTTGTTTTATTCCATTTAATCCGTTTCTCGCAAAAATATCTGCTAAATCACTAATCATTTTTTTTTCTTGTTTTTCTAATTCTTCTAGTTCTATTCTTGCAATCCTACAAATAGTGTTCCTCAAGTTAATTAATTCTGCATTGCGCGAATATTGTTGGCCAAGTAGTCTTTTCCTTTTTTGTATCTCTGCTAACCTTTTTTTATTCATTTTTTCTGCTAATATTTCAGCTTTTATTCTTTTTGAGAATAATGCTTTAATTTTTCTGAATTTTGTTTTTTTTGCCATTTTTAAATCACTTTTAATATTATTCTTGAGTTCCTTTCACATCAGGTTTTTTGCTTCCTTTGTTAACATAAAATATTATTGCTATAACTAATATTACAAGTCCTATTCCTGCTAACCACAAATTATTTCTTTTTTCAAATGAGATATTAAAACTTTCTTCAAAGTAATGTGGTTTATTTTCTTCAAAAAAACCGTATGCTAAAATAAATTTTTGTTCTCCGTTTGCTTCTAGCGGAGCTAATATTTCAAATTCATAATTAATTTTATTTTGATCCGCCAAAAATGGTGTGAAAAAAGGTTCGGTTCTTACAATAAAACCATTTGGTGAAAATACTTCTGCTCCAACATTATAAATTTCTTTTCCAGTTTTATTTTGTATTTCAATTTTTATAAATATTTTGTCGCCTTCTGGAGTAGATTTTTTTTCAGCACTAGTTTTTATTTCCATAGGTAGTTCTTTTACCTCAACAAATGTCCCTGAAACAAATTGTAAATTATTTCCATAATAAACAAATATTTTTCCTATTTCTTCTTTGGAATTTATTGCTTTAAACCTAAACTTTAATTCTTTTGTTCTGTCTTCTTTTATTGAATCAATTATTTCCATAAATATTTTATTTTCATTTTCTAATAAAATCAAATTATCACTTGTTTCTATTTTTATTGGATAATTTAAAAGTTCAGCATCATTGTTATACAAATTCACATTAAAGAAAGCAACTTCGTTTGTACTTAAAGTGTTTTTATCAATATTTGTGTGAACGAGTATTTCAGCGTTAACAAAATTTATTGTAAGTAATAATACAAGAAAAAGAATTATTTTTTTAGAATGGATTATCATAATTATCTTCCTCATCGTATTTTTCTTTTTTTTTATTCAAATAAAACTTTTCAAACAAAAAAACACCTATTATTAAAATAATTAATAAAATAATAATATTTATTATTAATCCATCTACTGATTCTTCTTTAACTTCAATAAAACCTTCTTTCAAAATATTTATTACATTCTTTTTCGCACTCTTAGAAAACTCGATTGATGATGTGTATAATCCATTATTATATTTTTCTTGTGTTTGTCTCCAATTAATTCTTAATGCTGTTACAGAATCTTGGTCCTTCCAATAATCTTCATTGCTTTCATTCAAAATTGTTTTTGTAGCATCCTCAAGTGAATTCAAATTATCATTTATTTTTTTTATTTCAGAATCAATTCCATAAATTGCTTGCCAAGCGTTGTTTCTTTCCTTTCTATTTTCCAAATTCAATACAAAATTTTCAATGTTTATTACTGAATTAAATATTTGTTCAGTAAATGTTTGTGTTTCATCAGCCCTTGAGAAAACGTTGTTTAATAATGCAATTTCATTTGGTAGTTTAGCAATATTGTTATAAAATTCTTTTTGGCTTGCATTTATTTGAGTGCTTTGTAATGAACCAATATTGTTTCTCAAAGTATTAACACTTGTTTTTAATTCTTCAAAATCTTTTTTGTATTTACTTAGTTCATCATAATAATTAGAAAAAAATGTTTGATATAATTCTCTTTCACTGCTTTTAGGATTAACAAAAAAAGTTTTTTCAAAATTTATTCCTTCTTCAATTATCACTGTTACTTCAGTGCTATTCAAAGATAATTTTTCCAAAAGTTTTTTCACATTCTTTGCTTCACTAACTATTTCTTCAGCATCATCAATATTTGAGAATTCTGTTTCAATTGTTGTAATGCTTGGAATTTTTTCTCCAAACTTATTATACATTGTTTCAAAATTTGTTTTATTTGTAATAGAAAAAGGCCAGTCTCCCACAGTAAAAGAATTTTTTAATTCATAAATTCGGTTAAGAATTATTGTTGTTTGTATTAGTTCTCTTATTTCAATTGGGCCCTCAGCAATTTCTTTTGTTTCAGTGTTTATTGGAATATAAATATTTACTGTTGTTCCGCTCATTCCTGTTACTACCCAGTATTTGTTTCCGGAATATTCTATCATTATTGTTGGTGTTAGTATTACTGGCACCTCATTTTGTGTTAAATAATTATTTGTTTGTGTTACTAATGTTGTTGCTTCATCAGGGGATAAAGCGCTAACCATTGTTGTAATCATTATCATTATTAAAATCAATAATATTGTTTTGTTCATACTCATTATAGAAATAGTATTAGGTGTATTAAAAAGTTTGTGAATGCTTTGTTAAACCATTAAATAGTAATTTTTGTACATTTTTCATAACTAATTTCTTTTATTCCATGCATTATTTGTAATTCTTTTTCAACTTCTTTTAGGCTTTTACATGCAATTGCTTTTTTAACACCATCTTTCAAAGATTTTCCTGAATCTTTTTTTGCTTTCCAAATAGCTGAATTAAATTCAATTAATTCTTTTCCAATTATCTTGCTTTTTTCTTTGCTTGTTTCTGGCCAACTTTTTTCGTTTATTTCTTCTCCAAATAATTCTTTGTACAAATAATATGTCATTGCTGGTTCTATTGGGTAAGTTATTTCTAAAATTTTTCTTAAAACTGTTCTCAATGTTTTTATTGCAGCATTTCTTTCTTCTTTTTTAAATTTGAATTCTTCACTATTATTATATGCTCTTCTTTTGACTATTTCAACATAGTTTGATGCAAATTCATCTTTTATAAAATTCATTATTTTTACAATTGGGTTATGAAAATCATATTCCAAAAATTTTTCTTTTGCATCAACAATTATTTTATCTGTTTCTTCTAAAATCCATTTGTCAATTTCCATTAACTCTACATTTTCTTGTTTTTCGTTAAACTCAAACATTGAAACAAATTTACTAACATTCCACAATTTTTCTAAAACTTTGCCAGAATTTCCTATTCTTTCTAAACTGCATTTGAAATCAGTTCTGTCAAGATTTCCTTCAAGTGCGCACCACAATCTTAATGCTCCTGAACCAAATTGTTTTAATATTTCTTGTGGGTCAACACCATTACCCTTGCTTTTACTAAACTTGTAACCCTTCTCGTCAACAATGTGGTGGTGAATCCAAACATCGTCAAAAATTATTTTTCCTGTTAACAAATAATCTTTTAATAAAGTATAATACAACCATGTTCTAACAATTTCTTTTCCTTGTGGTCTTAGAGAACAAACAGGATTTTTTTCAAAAAAATCTTTTTTTCTTTCATAACCCAAAATATATAATGGGCTAATACTTGAATCAAACCAAGTGTCAAATACTCTTTCTTCTCCCCTAAATTCTTTTCCACCACATTTAGGACATTCTTTAATAAATGGTTTTTCTTTCCATGGCTTAACATATTTTCCTTTTTCGGCTAAAATAATTTCATTACATTTTTTACAATACCATAATGGTACTTCAGTAGCATAAAATCTTCTTCTTGAAATAGGCCAGTCTATTGAAACAGAATCAATCCAATCTAATAATATTTGTCTTGATTTTGGAGAATAAATATTAACTTTTTTTGCTATTTCAATCATTTTGTTTTTGAATTCTAATTGTTTTAAATAAAATTCTTTCATTTCAATAAATTCTATTGATGCTCCGCTCCTCTCACTTATAGGAGTTCTGTGTGTGTCAGTTGGGATAATTGATTTTAACAAACCTTGTTTTTCTAATTCTTCAATAATTTTTTTTCTTCCCTCTTCAATTGTTAAACCTTTTAATTTTCCAGCATTTTCATTTAAGGTTCCATCTTTGTTTATAGCAACTTTTCCTTGTAACCCTTGTTCCATGAAGAATCTTATGTCAGTTAAATCACCATACGAGCACATCATCATTATTCCTGTTCCTTTTTCAATTTCAGCTGACGGATGCATTTTAACAACAACTTCTTTTTCAAAAAAAGGAGTGATAAGTTTTTTTCCTTCCAAGTGTTGGTACCTTTTGTCTTTTGGGTTGTAAATTACCATTGCACAAGTGCATATTAATTCTGGACGAGTTGTTCCAATAATAACTTCTTCACCTGTTTCTTTTTCTTTGAAAATAATATTGTGAAAAAAACCTTTTCTGTCTTCATAAATTATTTCTGCATCAGAAACAGTTGTTTGTAATTTTGGGTCCCAATTAACAACTTTTGCATCTTCATAAATTAATCCTTTTTTCCACAAATCAATAAAAGTTGCTTGGGTTATTGTTCTATATGAATCTGAGTCAGTTTGATAAATTTCTCCTAATTCAGTTCCTTCTTTCCAAGAATTAAAACTTATTCCACATTTAAAAAAACTACTTAAACTTTCGGCAGTAGTTTCATCCAATAATTTTCTACAATATCCTAAAACTTGTTCTCTCTCCATTTTTGTGAAATCAACTTTGTATTTTTTTTCAGCACTAATTTCAATTGGTAAACCATTTTGATCTAAACCCAATGGGAACAATACTTCTTGTCCAATCATTCGTCTAAACCTTGCAATAAAATCCATTATAATGTAAGTTGAAGCATGCCCAATATGGATTGGAGAATTAATATAGGGTGGAGGAGTATCAATAGAATAAACTTTTTTTTCAGTGTGCTCGTTAAAATAAAAAGTATTATTTTTTTTCCATTGTTCATAAACTTCTAATTCCATTTCTTTAGTAAATCTTTTTTCGCTAATCATTTACAAACACCATTAAAATAACAAACAATCGTTAAGGATTTTTAGAAGGAGAATGAATTTAAATATTGGTTTTGTTAAAAGAAAAGCTTTTTTCAAATTTGGATAATTATTGTTGAACGATAATAAACACCTTTCACAAAATATTGATCTTTTAATTAATAAAAATTGTCTGTTTTTTAATGTACTTTTTTATACAAAAATAAATTGTTTTTTTTTGGATATGTTTTTATTTTAACAAGTTCATTTTATTTTAGGTGATTCAATGAAATTATTTATTCCGGGTCCAGTAAGCGTTAATGAAAAAATTGCTTTTTCGCAAGCAAGTGAAATGATTGGGCATAGAAGTTCTAATTTTAAAAATTTAATGAAGTATTGTAGCGAGGGTTTGCAAAAAATATTATTTACTAGTAATCGCGTTTTGATTTCTACTTCTTCTGGTTCTGGTTTAATGGAAGGAGCAATAAGAAATTGTGTTAAAGAAAATGTTTTGATTTGTGTTTGTGGAGCATTTGGAAAAAAATGGGCTTCAATAGCAAAATCTTGTGGAAAACAAGTTGATATTTTGGAAACAGAATCAGGAAAAGCGATTCAAAAAAAAGATTTGGAAGAAGCTTTAAACAAAAAAAATTATGAGGCTGTTTGTATTACATTAAATGAAACTTCTACTGGTGTAGAAAACGATTTAGAAGAATTAGTTCCAATTGTAAAAGAAAAAAGTGCTTTGGTTTTAATTGATGCTGTTAGTTGTATGTGTGGGAAAAAAATTGAGGTTGATAAATTACAATTAGATGTTTGCTTGGCTTCTTCTCAAAAATGTTTTGGTTTGCCACCTGGTTTATCATTTGCTTCTGTTAGTGAGAAAGCTCTTGAAAAAGCAAGAACAATTAATGATAGGGGTTATTATTTTGATTTTGTTGAACTAGCAAAAGAATATGATGAAAATCAAACTCCTTATACTCCTGCAGTAGGATTATTTTTTGCTCTAAGAGAACAATTAAAATTGATTGAAGAAGAGGGTATTGAGAAAAGGTTTGAGAGGCATGAGGAATTAAAAAGAATGGTTCATGATTGGGTAAGAGAAAATGGTTTTGAATTATTTTCTGATGAAAACTATTCTTCAAACACAATAACTTGTATTAAAAATACAAAAAAAATTGATTTGGATAAATTGAAAAAAGTTATGAGTTCAAAAGGGTTTGTTATTGATACTGGTTACAGAAAATTAAACGAACAATTAGAAGCCAGTGGAAAAGAAAGTACTTTTAGGATTCCACACATGGGTGATTTGAAAAAAGAAGAGTTAAAATTATTTTTGGACACATTAAAAACAACAATGGAGGAGATAAAATGAAAGTACTTATTTCAGATAAAATAAATGATAAAGCAATTAGCATAATTAAAAATGCTAATATAGAAGTTGATTACAAAATAGGTTTGAGTGAAGAAGAATTAATTAACATTATTCCAAATTATGATGCCTTGTTAGTAAGGAGTGATACAAAAGTAACAGAAAATATTTTGGTTTCAGGTTCAAAAGGTAAATTGAAATTAGTTGGTAGGGCAGGTGTTGGAACAGATAATATTGATAACAAAAAAGCTAGTGAATTAGGAATAGTTGTTGAAAACACTCCTGTTGGTAATACTAATGCTGCGGCCGAACACACTTTAACAATGTTGATGATGTTATCAAAACATATTATTCATGCTAATGAATCAATGAAAAAAAATGTTTGGGATAGGAGTTTTAAGTCAACAGAATTAAAAGGGAAAAAACTTGGCTTAATTGGTTTTGGTAATGTTGGGAGAAAAGTAGCAAGAGTTGCTCTCGCATTAGAAATGATTGTTTTGGTTTATGATCCTTTTGTTGAAAAAGAAAAACTTGAAGAATTAGGAGTAAAAAAAGTTGAGTTAGAAGAAATTATTACTCAAAGTGATTATATTTCACCACACGTTCCTCTAACAGAGAAAACAAGGAACATGATTTCTGAAAAAGAATTTGAGAAAATGAAGAATACTGTTAGAATACTTAATGTTGCAAGGGGCGGAGTAATAAATGAAATTGCTTTGTTGAATGCAATAAAAAATGGGAAAGTTTTTGCAGCAGCGCTTGATGTTTACGAACAAGAACCACCTTTAAATAGAGAACTAATAGAAAACCAAAAAGTAATTGCTACTCCTCACTTGGGTGCAAGTACTGAAGAAGCACAAATAAATGTTGCAATAGAACTAGCAGAACAAGTTGTTTTGGGTTTAACAAAAAACGAGGTAAAGAATTGTGTTAACGAGTTAAAACAATTTCGTTAAAAGCAAGCAATTTTTTTATAAGCCAAGTAATTTAAATATTCTCAAACAATAATTTCTTTAGTTAGATTTTTAGGCTAAAAGCCAAAAAAACACAATCAAAAGAACTTTTAGATTAATTTCAATAAAAGTTCTCGGGGTTATAGTGTAGTGGTATCACGGTTCCCTCCAGCACCAGTTTCGCCTGGTGGGTACGAGCACTATCTTCGTCCTTTTTAGGACTCGATAGAGTTTTTGTATTCACTTTTCTTGTTAACAAATTAGGTTTAGGGAAAAGTGCAGTTAGGAACAGATCGGGGTCCGATTCCCCGTAACCCCATTTTGAAAAAAACTTTTTTATTAATAGTTAATTTGGAAAAAATTTTTCCAAAACATTAATATTTACTTTAATCATTTTTATTTCATGCCAAGGAAGTATAGTCCAACAAAAACCATTGAAAAAAGTTCGGTTACAAGAGAACACGTGTGGTATAAAAAGCCAAGACAAAATGTTTTATTAGCAAGCAAGAAAAGGTTTGAAAAAAATGATAGAGTGACTACTCTTAGAAGCCCAAATAAATTAGAAACTTTTTTTATTCATTATCATCCTACAAAAAAAGGTGAAATGCAAGTTACTTTTCCTTCAAAAAATGATTTTGACTCTTCAAAAAGATTTTCAGTAAAAACATCAGCAATTGCTGTTAGGGTTGGCCGAGAAGTAGTGGGATATGTTTTTTTAAAATAAAAAAAGGGCAAAAATCTCCTTCTGTTAAAAAATTAGTGAATCATTTGGGGCCTATTAAAAATAATGTTAAAAGTAATGCATTATTTGAAAGAGGGTTTAATGATTATTTGAAAGAATTAAAAAAAAGAAATATTAGAATAAGGTTTGTTCCAAACAAAGAAAGAGGTTATATTTTTAAAAGTGGGCAATTTAAAAAAAAATAATTTTGATTTTTTAAAAACAATTTTTTAAAAAGCAACATTTAAATATAAAAAAAGTGTTTAGGTTATTGATTGTTATGGTTGTTAAAAAAAAGATTAAAAATTTAAAAAAAAGTTCTCAAAAAAAAGTTGTTAAAAATAATTTGAAAAATAAGATTGTTGGCAATTCAGAGTTAAAAAAACTTGTTAATAGTTTGAATGCTAAACAAAAAAATTATGTGGATCTTGAATTAAAAAACCCGAAAAATGGTTCTTTCATGTTATCAATTTTTCATTTGAAACCAGGAAAAGGTTTGAACATTTTGCAAGCAGCAGCAGAGATTGCTGCAGAATCATCAACTGGAACAAATTTTCCTGTTGTTACTGAAACAACTTTTTCAAGAGAATTAAATGCTCTTGTATACAAAATTGATTTGAAAAAAAAGCTTGTTTGGATTGCTTACCCTTGGAGAATCTTTGATAGTAATGGTAACATCCAAAACATTTTCACTTTTATTGCTGGGAACACTCTTGGGATGAAAGAGGTTTCAGCATTAAAATTATTAGATGTTTGGTTTCCTCGTTCAATGTTAGAAAGGTATGATGGCCCAAGTTATACTCTTGAGGACATGAGAAAATATTTGAATGTTTATAACAGGCCGATTCTTGGTACTATTATTAAACCAAAAATTGGTTTAACTGCTTCAGAGTATGCTGAGGTGTGTTATGATTTTTGGTCTGGTGGTGGTGATTTTGTTAAGAATGATGAGCCCCAAGCGAATCAAGATTTTTGTAATTACGAGTTAATGGTTAAGAATGTTAAGCAAGCAATGGATAAAGCTGTTAAAGAAACTGGTAAAAAAAAGGTTCACTCATTCAATGTTTCGTCACCAGATTTTGAGACAATGATTAAGAGATGTGAAATAATAAGGAACGCTGGTTTTGAGAATGGTAGCTATGCTTTTTTGATTGATGGTATTACCGCTGGTTGGATGGCTGTTCAAACATTGCGAAGACATTATCCTGATGTATTCATTCACTTTCATAGAGCAGGGCACGGTGGTTTTACTAGACCAGAAAACCCTTTTGGTTTCTCAGTATTAGTTTTGTCAAAGTTTGCTAGACTTGCTGGCGCTAGTGGGATACACACTGGTACTGCTGGTGTAGGAAAAATGCGGGGTTCTCCAAAAGAAGATATTACTTCTGCAAAAAATATTTTAATGTTAATTTCCAAGGGGCATGCTTTTGAACAATCTTGGGCAAAAATTTCTGTTGGTGACTCAGATATAACTGCCTTATTGAAAGAGGATTCTTCTCACCACCTTGTTTTAGAAGATGATTCTTGGCGTGGAATGAAAAAATGTTGTCCGATTATTTCTGGTGGTTTAAACCCTACTTTGTTAAAAAAATTTATTGATGTTATGGGTTCACTTGATTTTATTACTACTATGGGTGCTGGTTGTCATGCTCACCCAAGGGGCACAAAAGCTGGTGCGACAGCATTAATACAATCATTTGACGCTTACACAAAAAAAATTGATATTCACGAGTATTCTAAAACACACAAAGAATTAGCTGAGGCCATAGATTTTTTTGAAAAGAAAAAAACGAAAGAAATTATTCTTGCTGAACGCGTTGAAAGAAATTAATAAATAATTTAGTTTTATGAATAAATTTAAGCAGAGTTTAGGTTTCCAATTTTATTTAGCGAGTGAGAAATCTTTGGCAAAATTGTGGAATACTAAAAAAGAAAATGTTGCTTGGCAATTTTTGTAAATTTTTATTCAATGAATTTGTAAAAGCCTTTCTTTTTTTCTAGTACTTCTCCTTCTTCTTTTAATAATTCTATTATTATTTTTGTTAATTCTATTGAAATATTTTCGTTTTCAGCAATTTCTTCTAAACTAATTTCTTTCCTATTTCTTATTAGTAACAAAATTTTTTCTAAATACTTGTTAACAAGTTTTGTTTCAACTAAATAATAAATTCCTTCAAAAGTTTTTATTCCCTTTAACTCGTTTTTTTCTATTTGTTCTTTGTATTCTATTGACAACATTTTTGCTCTCTCAGTATTAGTTGTAGCAATAAAACCATCTGTTTCCAAATCATAATCAGGCAAAGCTTTTTTTTCACTTTTGAATTCCTCACTCTCTTTTTTTTCTCTTACTTCTTCTCTAATCCTATAAATTCCTTTTTTGTAAGAATCATTTAATTTGAAAACAAATACTCTCTTGTTTGTTATTAATTCTAACAAAGCTCTTTTTTGTTTTTCATTAAGTTTTTCTTCAAATTTTCCTTCAACTAATTCACTCAACTTACTTTTTTTTATTAAACCTATCACTTCTTCGTGTTCTTCAACAAGTGGTACATTCACACAAACTTGTGCTCCTTCTTTCTCAACAGCAATTTTTTTATCAATCAACAAAAAAATTCCTTTTTGGTTTGGAACCAACTCCATTTCCTTTGAACCTTTTAATAATTCTACTTCTTCTTTTTCAAGAATTATTTTGTTTTCTTCTAATCTAGCCATGATAGAATTAATAACAAAGAGTATTTAAATCACTTTTTGGGTTTCGTTGATTGTTGATAAATTTTTATAATAAATACTATAAATAATAACAAAAATTTTTTAACAATTGCAGAATTTTTGTTAAAGCTTTTAAACAAAAAAAAATTTCTAATATTAGTGTTTGTATGTTAATACCACATTATTAAAAAATATTATTAAATAGTGGTTGTTTTTATTTTGTTTAAATGAAAGATGATGAGTGTGCGGTTTGTGGTTCCAAATCAGATTTAAAATATGAGGATTTAAAACTCCTTGATGGGAAAATTATTATTAAGAATTCTCTTTATTACAAATGCAAAAAACATGGTGAAGAATTTGCTACTTCAGAACAAATGCAAGAGTTAAGCGAACAAATAAATTTTCAAAGAAAAAAATTTTTTTTGAGCGCCCAGTAATTAATGCTGGTCGGAGCCTAGCAATAACAATTCCTTCTGAAATAGAGCAAAATTGTTCTCTAAAAAAAGGTGGTAAGGTAGAAATAATGCCTGAAAACAAAAACACATTGGTATTAAAATTATGATTATTAAAAATATTTCCAAGTAGTGTAATAAGGTATTTGTTTTATTTCGTCGTCTTTTTTATATTTTTTTGTTATTAAATATTTTTTTTCTAATTTTAATTTTTTTGCTTTTTCTGTGAAAAAATTTTTCATGTCATTTTTGTCAATAATATTTCTATATTTCACTTCTATTCCTTTTTTTTCTTTTATGAAATCTATTTCTTCATTTCTATCTCTCCAAAAAAACTCTGCGTCTAATTGAAAAGCAGTATCAGTTTCTATGGCTTTACTCATATTTATTTCATTAGAGTATTTCATTAGGTTAGTGCAAAATGGATAAAATTTTTTAGATTTTTTTTCTGTTTTTCTAACATTTAAAGAATAATTATATATTTTTCTTATTAAACTACTATTTACTAAGAATTCAATGCTTTCTGATACTTTTTGTCGGTTCGTTCCAAAATCTTTTGCGAGATCATTATATTCTATTATTTGTCCAGGATCTTTTATTATCACATTAACTATTTTATGAATTAATTCTTTGTCTGGATTATTAATGTATTTCTCACTATCTTCAAAAACAATTTTTCGTATTATTGATGAAATATATTCTTTTGAGTTTATTTCGTTGTCAAAAATCAGATCAGGATATTGTTTGAATAAATATTTATCATATTCTTTTTTTAGGATATCTTCAATTTTTGTTTTTAACAATTCTTCTTTTTTATTAAATTCTAAAAATTCTTCAAATGATAATTGTTTAACAAAACATTCTATCATTCTTCCTGCTAAACTCTCTTTTTTACTTGTTTTTAAAGTTGAGCCACTTATAACAATTTTTGAATTAGGATAATTGTCATAAATTATTTTTATTTGACTTTGCCAATCATTTATTTTTTGTATTTCGTCAAAAAACAAATAAAATTTTTTTTCTCTTAGAGAAGTGTTTCTGATTTTTTCAAAATCTTCCAAAATTTTTAGTATGTCTTGTTCGTATTTATCAAATGAATAATATAGTATATTTGATGGTTCTACACCAATCTCTACTAAATAATCTATTAATTGTTTTATTATTGTTGATTTCCCAACTCGTCTTGGGCCCTCAATAGATATTATTAGTTTATTCTTCATTTCGTCTAATATTTTATAAAATGCTTTTCTTTTTATTTTAAAATCAAATTTTCGCATTTCCCATTGGGGATTTTGAATAGTGAGTAATTCATCCATACAAATAATAATAACACAAATGATTAAAAACCTTATCATGTTTGTCACAAATATGATTAATAATATAATCAATTTTGTTTGTTATTCAAAAAGTTTTATTCCTGTTTCTCTTGCTGTTCTAAGTGCTACTTCTTGTATTTTTCGTATTTTTTCTATTCTATGATTAATTAAGTTTATTTGCTTATTGTAACTTGCAATAGCTTTTTTATCACCTTTTTTTTCAGCAACCCTTATTCCTATGATTGCTTTTCTTTTAGAATCAGTTAGCCTTCCATAAGAATTACCAACACTGGTTATAGTGACTCTTAATTCTCTTTTCATTGCCCTCAAATTCTTGTTTTTTGCTTTTAATGCTAAACCCAAACTTTTTTCTCCAGCAACTCTCTTTGAGCCTTTAACAGAACCTTTTTTTTGAACCATGCAAATAACATTGCATCAAAATTATTAAACATTTCGTGTTTCACCATAGTTTTTTGTTAACCTTGTTTTTGTGTTTGCGTGCGGCTCTGTAGAAATCCTTTATAAATAGAGATAAATAGAAGGTTGCCCTTCTATT
>CAZUCF010000013.1:0-25285 GCA_964619405.1 uncultured archaeon
TCTCAAACTCCAACGTAAACGTTGGAGATTTCTTTTGGGTTGATTAAAAAAATTAATTAAAACACTTTTAAAAAAAACTAAAAAACAAAACAAATTAACTAAAAATAAAATAATTTTAAAAAAAAGAATTTTAAAAAACAAAAACAATTAATTAAAAATAAATTAATTAAAATAATTTTTAAAAAATCTAAAAACATAAATAAAAAAAATTTATTTTTTAATTGAATTAAATAATTTTAAACAAAAATTAGTCATTCAAATCAAGTTTATAATAATTTGTGAATTAAAATATATTATGGAAGAAGAAGTAAAATTGCCTGAAGAAAGAATAGGTGTTTTGATTGGCCCAAAAGGGAACACAAGAAAAACTATTGCAAAAAAAACTAGAACGATTATAGAAGTTGATTCAACAACAGGCGATGTTAGTGTTTTTGGCGAGGGAGAAGATTTTTTTAAAGCAATTGATATTGTGAAAGCGATTGGCAGAGGTTTTAGCCCAGAAAACGCTTTAAAATTATTAGAAAAAGATTTTTTGTTAAAAATAATAAATATCTCAGAGTTCACTGGAAAAAACGCTTCTGCTCAAATAGCAAAAAAAGGTAGGATAATTGGAAAAAAAGGGCTTGCTCGAAAAAGAATTGAAGAGGAAACTAGTTCATTAATTAGTGTTTACGGAAAAACTGTTTCAATAATAGCTAGTATAAATGATATTGATTCTGCACAAGAAGCAGTAGAATTATTGTTAAAGGGCGCAACCCATGAAACAGTTGAATCAAAATTAAAAAACATGGGGAAAACAAGATTTGATTTATAATAATAATTAGTGTGTTAAAAAATTAAAAAAATTAGATTAACTTTAAATACACATTACATTTTACATTTTATGAGGGTTGGTGAGCATTTGGCAGAAACAGAATTAAAAGGCGATGAAACTATTATTGAAAATTCGTCAAACCTAGACAAGGCTTTCAAAGAACACTCTGTAGCAGAATTCTTTAAAAAAAACAAGCAAATGCTTGGTTTTTATGGAAAAGTAAGAACACTAACAATGATTGTTCACGAATATGTAACAAATTCTCTTGATGCTTGTGAAGAAACAGGTGTTTTACCAGTAATAGATGTAAAAATTGATGAACTTGGAAGCGAATATTATGAAGTAACTGTAACAGATAATGGCCCAGGAATTAGCCAAGAGAATGTTGGAAAAGCTTTTGGAAAATTATTAGCTGGAACAAAATTTCACAGACTAATACAATCAAGAGGACAACAAGGAATTGGTTGTTCTGGTTGCACAATGCTAAGCCAAATGACTACTGGGAAAGCAACAAAAATTATTACTGGGAGAAAAGGAAAAAAACCAATTTCGTTGGAAATAACTATTGACCCAAAACACAATGAACCAAAAATAACTAATTTGAAAGAATTAGATAAAGCATTTGTTGGAACAGCAGTTCAATCAAAATTCAAAGGAGTATTATACAGAGATTCAGAACAAGGCCCTCTAGAATATCTTAAGAGAACAGCAATAGCTAATCCACACGCACAAATTTCTTTCAGAGACCCACAAGCACAAAAAATTGTTTTTAAAAGAACACACGACAAAATTCCTGAATTACCAAAGGAAGTTAAACCTCACCCAAAAGGAATTACTGTTGACGAAATAATAACAATGGTTAAGACAACAAAAGCGAGAACAATACAAAGTTTTATTTTAAATGATTTTGATAGAACAGGAGCAAAATCAGTTCAAGAAATAAAAAATAGAGTAAATTTTGACATGAACAAGGATCCCAAAAAAGTTTCTTGGGAAGAATCAGAAGAAATTGTTAAAGCTTTTAAAGAAATTGATTTTATTGCTCCAAGTGTTGATGCTTTACGACCAATAGGCGAAGAACAAATAACAAAATCATTGAATAGTATAATCAAACCAGAATTTTTAACTGTCCTAACAAGAAAACCAGCTGTTTATGCTGGTGGTTTTCCATTCCAAGTTGAAATAGCAATTGCTTTTGGCGGGGAAGCAGGTAGGAATACTGTTGACGGAAAAAAAATGGAGATAATGCGTTTTGCAAACAGAGTACCATTACCATTTGATGCTGGAAATTGTGCGCTAACCCACGCAGTACAAAGTATTGATTGGAAAAGATATAATATAAAAGATGCTGAGAACTCACCAGTAACAATATTCATTAATTTTATTTCAGTGCACATTCCTTACACGGGAGCAGGAAAACAAAGTGTTGCTGATGAAGAAGAAGTTTTAGAAGAAGTAAGACTTGCTCTAATGAATACTGGTAGAAGAGCAGGAATATATATTTCACATAAAAGAAAAGAAGAAGAAAATCAATTAAAAAGAAAAATGTTTTACAAGTATATTCCAGAAATAGCAAGAGCATTAAATAGTATTACAAAAGAAAACGAGGATTTAATAAAAAAGAAAATGGAGAAATTAGTTTTAGAAAAATTAAAATTGGACGAAGCAAAAGACGCTGAAGAAATGAAATTATTAGAAGAAAAAATGGATAATGATTCAAAGAGCAGCATTCATATCGAAAATAAAAAAAAGAAAAAATAGGTGATTGAAAGTGAAGGAAAATAAAACAGGGACACGAAAAGCAATAAGTGTAAAAAAAGATAGAGAAATAGCAACACCTAAAGAAATTGCTGGGAGAATAAAAAAGACTTCTGAAGAAATAGTAAAAGAAATAAAATCTAATAAGGATCCTAGTTTTACAACAATGCAAAGAGGAAAAGGAAATGTTGTGTGGGATAATGATAAAGGCTACTTGGGTTTGGGAGACAAAACAATAACAAGAAACTTTTTGAATGTAGCACACGCAAGAAAGTTCATGCAAACAAGCATGATTATGGCGAAAACAAGTGATTATTTGTTACACAATAAAACAGCGAGTATCAGAGAAATTTATTATGAATTAAAACACACTATTGAAGGAACAAAAGAAAACACTTTTGAAGGACAAGATGAATCTGATCCAGTAATAGTTGATTTAGAGCACAGTGTTAATACTATAAGAGAAAAACTTAATTTGCACGCAAACCCAAAAGGAACTCTTTATGGAAACATAACATTAAAAGACAAAATGCATTTCAACGATAAATTTAATGCCTCAAAATTAGGTAGGGGGGGCTGGAGCATAATGTCACGAATAGAACCCGAAGAAATAGAATTATTAGAAACTGACGCAGAATACTTGCTTGTAGTAGAAACAGAAGCAATGTTTGAAAGACTAATAGAAGAAGGTTTTCCCAAAAAAAATAAGTGCTTGTTAATAGGAGTAGGAGGACAAGCGGCACGAGGAGCGAGAAGACTAGTACACAGAGTACACAACGAATTAGAAATGCCAGTATACGTTTTTACTGACGGGGACCCTTATGGTTGGTACATTTACTCAGTAATTAAACAAGGCTCAATGGCCCTAGCAGCCCACTCAGAATTTATGTCTGTTCCTGATTCAAAATACATTGGAATGACTTTAGACGATGTTGAAACATACAAACTACAAAATGTTACAGAAAACATGAAAGAAGGAGATATTAAAAGAGCAAAAGAAATGATTGAATATCCTTGGTTCCAAAACAAGGAGTGGCAAAGACAATTAGAAAAAGCATTAAAAGAAAAAATTAGAATAGAACAACAAGCACTAGCAAACAGAAAATTAGACTTTGTGGCAACAACATACCTACCAGAAAAAATTGGTAACAAGGATTTCCTACCATAAAATAATTTTGTTATAATTTTGATCTTTTTGGTTGATCACTCTTAGTTCGCCTAATTAAAGGATTATCACTTTTAGAATATTCTTTTTCAATTGAATCTAAAACTATTTTTACAAATTTTTTTTCTCCACCAAATTTTTGTTGAAGCATATTAACTGAAACAGGAATCTTTTTTAACCGACAATTATTAATAAAAACAACCATCCTTTTTCTACGAGAAACAAGTTTTCTTAAAAGATAAGGGCGAGTCCTCTTCAATGATTCAACTTTTATTCTTTTAACAAGAGGATTATTATCTGGAATTTGCCCTAACCTATTCAATTCAACAATATATTTTATTATTGTTGCCCGCCTAACTCTTAAAATATCAGCTAATGAATTAAGTGTTAATACTCTTGAAGAATTTACTAATTGAGATAGCTCATTTAGTTTATTTTTACTAATACGTTTATAATTACCCTTTCTTTTTACTTTATTTGAAACACGCATAATATCACATTTTTAATAAAAAAATTCATTTCAACAATTCTTTCTCAGCTTTCTCTAACTCGTTCTCAGATAATAAACTAAAAACTTCTCTAGTATCAAAATTTGTTAGATTTGCTTCATCCACATTCTTTTCAAGAATATTTATTCCTAATTCAATAATACTTTTTTTTTGACCTTGCATTTCTTTTAAATAATCTAATTTTTTTTTGAAAGACCCGACCTCAAAACTTTTTGTAACCGAAAAAATTGCTTTGTCTTCAGGCAAATTCAAAACAATATCTTTTTGCGAAAACCCCTTTGCAATTGTTCCAACCAATTTAAATCTTATCAATGGTTTCAAATCAAAATTTTGTGAGAGAATAGAATTAATTTGCTCGCTAACAATACTAATCACTTCTTCTGGTTTAGCATCCACAAACTTAATTTTTTTATAAAACAATTTTCTCTGAATTTTGAAAGGAATAAAAGACAATTTTTTTGTAATAGTATCAAATAAAAAAACACCTTTCTCTTTTTCTGATTCAAGTGACTTCATTTGAGTATAAATAGTTGAACCACACAACAAAAAATTTTTTCCATCAAGTTTTTGCTCACTAATCCAATGTAAGTGCCCATTAATAATCAAATCAAAATCTTTTGGCAAGTCTGACAAAGAAAGAGAAGCAATTGAATCATCATCAAAAGGCAAGAATTCTGTAAACGATTGGTGTAATAAAAGCAAGTTACAATAACCTTGAATTGGTTTCGGAGAATAATTCTCAAAAACTTTTTTAGCAAATTTTTCTGGGATGCCACCCATCCCATGAACAAAAACTTTTTCACCATTTTTTTCTAAGACAGCATAACAATTATGAATATGACACAAACAATTACTTTTTTCTAAAACATCAATTGCGTTAGCAAAATCTTTTCCCCTGTGTTCATGAGTACCGTGAATAGCAATAATAGGAATACCTTTAACCAATACTTTTTCCTCAAAATCATTCTTCACTTTGCAAACAAATTTGAACCCATTAGAATTTTTTTCAAAACAATTAAAAGTTTTTAACCATGTTTCTTGATCAGGAACCGCATGGTCAAATAAATCACCAGCATGAAGAATAAAATCAACATTATTTTCTTGAAAAATTTCTAACACTTCTTTAAAACGAGAAAATGCCTCTTCTTTCCTATCATCATTACCAAAACCCAAGTGGGTATCCGAAAAAACTCCTAAAAGCATAACAAAAATATGAAAGAAATTGTTTTTATAACATTGGAAAAAAACAAAAAAGTTTAAATATTAAATTGCTAAATTCACAAATCTAAAAGAGGAGCAAATGATTTAACACCTATTTTTTTGTCAATACTTTTCTTAGCATTAATATTTCTAACATCACAAAAAAAAGCATTAACACTATCACTCTTATAAAAACTAATTGCTTCTTCCAAAAAAATATTTTTTACTGAAAAAGAATCAAAACCAACAATTTTTTTGCCAACAACAAATACTCTACAACCACTCTTCAATAATAACAAAACCATTTTTTTGGAATCAACAATATTATTAGCAATCAAAACAACATTTCCTTGTGAACCAATAGGCATTCCTTTTGCACCATCAAAACCATTAAAATAAAAAAAAGCCTTGTCTTTAAAAACAATTAAATTTAATTGTGTTTTGGGGTTAGACAAATTCACTTTAGTATTAGGAATAATTGAAAGAATTTTTGAACCTAATTCAATCTCAAATTCTTTTGACTTCTCTTTAACAAAACTCTTGCATCGCACAGCAAACTCACCAAAAATATTTTTGTCACAAATTTTTAGTGCTTTTTCACAAACATTATCAAAACCAATTACTTTTTCGCATTGAGCAGGAATCAAATAATATAATCCAAAACAATTTTTTAAAACAAAAATAATCTTTTCTATTTCAATAGTATAAATGAAAACACGACCAGCACTAATATTGATAGAAGAATAATTAATATTGTTTTTTTCTAAAATATAAGAAATATTTTTTTTTAAAATAGAGTGAATCCTTTCTTGGACCTTATTGCTTTTCAAAGATACTTCAGGAGCAATTATTGCAATAACACAATTTGGTTCAAACATGAAACAATTAGAATAGAAAAAGTATTTAAGTAAAAACCAAAAGAAAAAAAAAGTAATTAGAGAATTTAGTGCAGCTGCCGGGATTTGAACCCGAGACGCGACCTATTTCCAACTAGTCCATCAAGCCTTGCGAAGACGGACCCTTCGCGAGCCTTAAAAAAGTTCTGGGAAGGTCGTATGATACCACTTCACTACAACTGCTAAAAAATAATTAAATTAACTAAACTTTAACTTTTTAAACAAGACGGAATTGAAATTATTTGCCAAGTTAATGGCTTGTTAAAAACATTTTTTGACAAAGTTTTTGGTTGATAATTTAAAAGCCAAAATTTTAGGAAAAATATTGTTTTTGACCAACCTTTTCGTAAAAGGTTGCAGGGCTACCAAAGGTGCTCAATTTTTGATCAACCTTTTCATAAAAGGTTGCAGGGGTGGCAGATCGGTTATGCACTCGCCTGCAGGGCTCCTTTCGCCGAGCCGGAGCGAAGCATTGTCTTCACTTCGTTCGACAAAGCAGCGAAGTCAGCGAGTTAGGGGGGTTCAACTCCCTCCCCTTGCTTAATGCCTAAAAAGAACAAAAATAACATTTTTTTATTGCCTAAAAAGTTATTAGAATGCAGTAAGATTTATTAAAACTAGTTTAGAATTCAATTTGAACAATATTTTTTATTACCCAAAAAATTATCAAAAACACTTTAAACACATTTAAAAAAATCTAATTAGAATTTTTAAGAAATTTATTTTATTGCTCAAGTAGTAACTAATGATAAAAAAAATTTGTAAAAGCTTTGTTACAAAAAAAGCCGTTTGGCAATCTTTTTAAAGCTTTCATAATGCAAATTACTTTATTGGTGAGCAATTAAATACTATTTAGAAAAGTGAATTATTATGGGATTAAGACCTGGAAGATGTTATAGGAGTCCAAAGAAAAAAACTAAGGGCGCTGGTGCAAGAGGCCATAGGAAAGCAAAAAAACAAAAGAGAACTTGGACTAGAATTGCTATAAAGGTTCCGAGAAAAAATTATATTGGTGCAGCACCTGCTTTAAGAATAAGGCAATTTAACATGGGTGACCCAACAAAAAAATATGATTTACTAGTTAATTTAAAAGTAAAAGAAGGTTTTGATTTAAGAGATAATGCTATTGAGAGCGTTAGAATGACTGTTAATAGAAAACTTGTTAAAGTTCTTGGAAAAGACGGTTTTTTCATGAAGGTAAGAGTTTACCCAAGTAATATTATAAGAGAAAATAAGACTGCACAAGGAGCAGGAGCAGATCGTGTGTCACAAGGGATGTCACAAAGTTTTGGAAAACCAATTGGCAGGTGCGCAAGATTGAGAAGCGGACAAATAGTTTATAGTGTTTTGTGCATGGACTCGCAAAAAGAAGTTGTTAAAAATGCTTTAATGAGAGCAAAAGCAAAATTCCCTTTTGGTGTTGAAGTTGAGTTTAGAAAAGATTTGAAGAGTATTGGAACACTCCCTACTAAAAAGATTCAAGATGTTGAAGAACCAAAACCCGAGGCAAAAGAAGCAACAGAAACAAAGGAAACAACTGATTCAAAGAAAGCAGGTGCTGAAAAAGGAAAAGAACCAGTTAAAGAAGAAAGCAAAGAAAAACCAAAAACAAAAAAATAATTATTCTTAAAAAATAGTTTCCAACAAAAAAATTCTCAAAAATAATAAAACTTACTTGCCAATAATAATGCCTTATAATAAAGCTTCAACGAAAATAATTAATTTAAATCTTTAATTAAAAAAAATATTTTATTTACATTTAATTAAAAAAATCCTTTTGAATTTATTTTTCTTAACCAACAAATTAATTATTGAAAAAAATTAATAACTTTTTAAAACAAATTATTCTTTAAAATTAAAAATTATAAAAAGTATTATTATAATTTTTTAAAACTTATTTTTATTTTTTAAAATTATCGATTAAACAGTTTCCCAAACAAACCATATTTTTCTTTGTTTGATAATAATTCTAATAATCTCTTTTTTTCTTCAACCATAACAACCTTTCTAATATCTTCAACAGCATCAATATTAGCTGAAATAGAATCTATTCCAAACCAAACCAATTTTTTTACCATTTCAGGGTTACTTGCTGCTTGTCCACAAATACTTGTTATTACACCTGCTTTCTTACATTTTGAAATAACATATTCTAATTGTCTTAATATTGCTGGGTGCAATTCTGAAAAATTTTTTTGCACTTTCTCATTGTTCCTATCCATTCCAAGAGTTAATTGTGTTAAATCATTTGTTCCAAAAGAAACAAAATCAATATAAGGTAATAAATCATCAATAATCCATACTGATGCAGGGGTTTCAATCATTACCCCAAAAGGAACCTCTTTTTGCAAACCATTTTCCAAAGCAATTTTTTTTGCAAAAATAACTTCTTCAACGCTTTGAACAAAAGGAAGCATTACCCCAACATTTTTTACTCCGGATTGTCGCAACTCTTTAATAGCAATTATTTGTGCTTTAAACATTTCAGGTTTATCTAAATCTCTTCTTATCCCATGCCACCCAAGCATTGGGTTGTCTTCATTCAATTCTTTTTCCCCACCAATCAATTCTCTGAACTCATCACTTCTTGCATCAAAAGTCCTAAACCAAACTGGCCCCGAAAACTTTTCTGCAACATTCTTTATTCCTTCTTTAACAATATTTTTTAATTCAACTTCTTTTCCTTGTCTAACAAATTCAGCCGGATGCATTCCTGAACTAGTAATCATGTGTTCTGCTCGCAACAAGCCAACACCAACTGCTTTTGTTTTTGATGCTTGTTCAGCAGCATCAGGCAAAGCAACATTCACTTTAACTTGAACACTAATAGCTTTCAATATTTTTTTCAACTCTTTAATTTCTTGTTCTTTTTCAGAATCAGTCATTTTTGAAAACTCTTTTTTACCAAAATCTTTTTGAATATTTTTTATTTTTTCTTCAACTTCTGGGCTAAAAGATTTTCCGTCCAACTCTCTTTCTAACCCTTTTTCTATTTGATCTATTTCGCTTTCATTAAAAACACGAATTATTTCTTTTTTGTATTCAACATCAATTTTTCCTGAATAGATTTTTCCGTGGTAACCATCAATTGTTACTTCAACACCATCTTTCAAAACACTAGTAGCATTATTTGTTCCAACAACACAAGGTATTCCTAATTCCCTTGAAACAATTGCGGCGTGACATGTAACACCACCCTCATTAGTTATTATCCCCGCTGCTTTCTTCATTACTGGCACCCATGAAGGAGAAGTCATTTTTGTTACTAAAATATCACCACTATTAACTTTTACAATATCATCAATGCTTGGAACAATTTTTACTATCCCAGAAACTATTCCAGGAGAAGCAGGTAAACCATTTAACAAAACTTCTTTCCCCGAAAAATCTTTTTTTTGTTCAACACCAATAACCTTTGATTTATTTTTGTTCAAAGTAGTTATTGGCCTTGCTTGAACAATATAAATAACATTGTTCTCCATTCCCCACTCAATATCCATTTGTTTTTTGTAGTGTTCTTCAATTCTCTTACCTATTCTTGCTAACTCAATAATTTTTTCATCACTAAACTTTTGGACGCTTGACTTATTTGCGCCCAATTTTATTTCAACATTCTTTCCATTTTCTTTGACAAGCATGAATTCTTGTTTATTAATTTTTTTTTCAATTATTTTAAAAGAATCTTTGTCAACAATATAATTGTCTGGAGTAACACTACCAGAAACAATTGTTTCACCCAAACCAAAACCAGCTTCAATAACCAATTTTGTTTCGTCACCAACTGGGTCAGCAGTAAACATTATTCCACTAACATCACTTTGAACCATTTTTTGGATTATGGCACACAAACCAACTTTTTCTGTTTCAAAACCCTGTTTTTTTCTATAATAAACAGCTCTTGCAGTAAACAATGAGGCCCAGCATTTTCTAACAGAAAATAATAATTCTTCATTCCCCATAACATTCAGGAATGTTTCTTGTTGCCCAGCAAAAGAAGCTTCTGGCAAGTCTTCTGCTGTTGCTGAACTACGAACAGCAACAAGTGTTGAAGCACCATTATTTTCTTGCTTGTTTAATTTTTGGTAAGAATTAATTATTTCTGATTTTATGTCTAATGGCATTGCACTCTTAAGTATTATTTCTCTCACTTCTTTAGATTTTTTTTCTAATTCATCTGTTTTTTCAACATCAATTGAATCAATAATAGAAACAATTTTTTGTTTTATCCCAGCTTCTTCCAAAAAAGCAAAATAAGCTTCACTCGTAACAACAAAACCATTTGGAACAGGAAAATTATTTTGAACCATTTCTCCAAGCGAAGCTCCTTTTCCACCCACTTGTGGGACATCCTTCATTGTTACCTCATTAAACCAAAGAATATTTACCATGATAAAAATAAGTTGTTACTCATTAAAAAGATTATGCTTGGTAAAATTAACAAACACCAAACAACAATTCTAATAAAAAAAATAACAACTTAATTCTAATAACAAAACAAAAACAAAATAATTAATAACAAAACAAAAAAAATAATTAATAAAAAAAATAATATTAATATTAAAAAAATTAAAGAATAAAATGTCAAAAAAAATTAATAAAGAAGTGAATTACCACACCCTAAAGGGTGTGGCTTCTGCTGGTTTACAGCAGAAGTATTCACTTTTCCGTCAACGGAAAAGAAATCTCAAACTCCAACGTAAACGTTGGAGATTTCTTTTGGGTTGATTAATATTTTGTTGAAAAATTCATTCTTCTTTTTTTGTCATTTTTTCTAATATTACTGCCGCGCTAATATCTCCTGTAACATTTACTGTTGTTCTAAGCATGTCTAAAATTCTATCAAAACCAAGTATTAATGCTATTCCTATTAATGGAATACCCGCTGAAACAAGTATTGCTGATAATATTACTATGCCAACCCCTGGTGTTCCTGGCGCACCAATGCTTGACGCAACAACTGTTAAAATAATTAATATTAGTGTTGGCAATGCCAGAGTAATTCCAAATACTTGTGCAAGAAAAACTATTGCGACTGCTTGGTATAATGCAGTACCATTCATGTTCATTGTTACACCCATTGGTATAACAAAATTAGCAATACTACTCCTAACACCAAATTTTTCTTCAATTGTTTTCATTGATAATGGCATTACTACTGCAGAACTAGAAGTAGAAAAAGCTAATAACAAAACATCCTTTATTTTTTTCAAAAAACTAATTGGATTATGTTTTGTAACAAAAAAAACTATTACAACATTCATTATTATTAATAAAAATAATCCAAGTATAACAGTTAACAAATAAAAAGACATTCCGAACAAAATATCAAATCCTAATTGTATTGTTGCTCTTGCAATAAAACCAAAAACTGCAAAAGGAACTATTAGCATAGCCCATTGAACTATTGTTATGCAAACACTTTGTAATGCTCCTAGCAAATCAATCAATGGTTTTGATTGTTTAACATCCATGTTGACAAGTGCAACACCAAAAATGAGTGAAAAAATAACTATTTGAAAGAATTGTAAATTAAGGAATGATGAAAAAATATTTGTTGGAATAATTTGCGAAATCATTGTTGGAATATTACTAAAGTTTATTGATAATTCTTCAACTGGTACAATAATAAGAGACGCATCAGGCAAAGCAGCCATTGTGATAAAAGAACCGGGTTGAATCAAATAAACTAAAAACAATCCAAGCAGGATAGCAAACAATGTTGTTAAAACAAAATAAACTCCAACAAACAAACCATTCTTTTTTAAACTCTCAATGTTCTCACTAGCAGCTATCCCCCTTATTATTGATGCAAATATTAATGGCAAAACAATCATTTGAATTAATGCTAAAAAAATTGTTCCAGGAAGAGCAAGCCATTCTCCAATAATTAAAGCAAAATCTTTTTGAAAAAAACCACTTGACGGATTCAAAATCAAACCAATTAACAAGCCAACAAACATTGCAAAAATTACTTTGGCCCACAACTTGCTTTTAACCAAATATTGTAATTTTGAGCTCAAATGTTTTAATGATTCAGGATGTAATAATTCAATAAAGTGTCTTATTTTAGAAGGCATAATAAAAATAAGGATTCACAATATAAAAACATTTCCGAACACACAATTTCTAGGACAATTTTTTTAATCCAAAAAAATTTAAATGTGCTTAACAAGAATTATTCTATGCTTGAAATAAATTTAGATAATGCTTTATCGGAAATAAAAAAACAAGAATTCAAAAAAATTTACTTACAAATACCTGAAGGGTTGAAAACAAAAACTAATGAAATAATTGAATTACTTGAAAAAAAAGTTGAAGTTATTGTTTCAATGGACCCTTGTTTTGGAGCATGTGATTTAAAAGAAAACGAAGCAATACAAAACAAATGCGACGCAATATTACACATAGGACACAATGCATTCGTAGAAAAAACAAGGATTCCTGTAATATATGCTCCGCTAAATTACAAATTAGAAAATTTTGAAAAACTTTCAAAAAAAATGATTTCTTTTTTAAAAGAAAAAAAGATTAATGAAGTTGGTTTTGTAACAACAATCCAATACATAAATTATATTCCAATAATAAAAAAAGTTTTTGAAGAAAACAAAACAAAATTGATTACACAAAAAGGAAAAAGAGTTGTTGAAGGACAAATCCTTGGTTGCAATTATTCTGCTGTTCCTAAAACAAAAAATATTATTTATTTTGGAGACGGATTATTTCACCCATTAGGAATTCATTTTTCAAAACAAAGCGAAGTAATAATAATAAATCCAATAAATGAAAAAATTAATTTACTTGACAAAGAAAAAAACAATTTTTTGAGACAAAGAATATTGTTAATTGAAAAAGCAAAAGAAGCAAATTCGTTTGCCATTTTAGTAACAACAAAACTCGGACAAAATAGGATTAGCGAAGCAATAAAAACAAAAAAAATTCTTGAAAGCAAAGGAAAAAAAGCAAACATATACACAATGGATTTTGTTAGCGAAGATAAGCTATTAGGATTAAAAGAAGAATCATATATTTCAACTGTTTGCCCAAGATTATCAATTGATGATTTTGCTTCATTCAAAAAACCAATTATTAATTTTACTGAAATAGAATACTTGCTTGGAAAAAATTATGAAGATTATAAGTTAGAAGAAATTTATTAAAACTTTTTAACCAAAATCAATTTGTTTTGGATCAATAACATCATCAAAATCTTTTCTAACAAACATTTTTTTTGTTAACTTAGAAGCATCATATTTTTTTGTTTTCCTAACAATCTTTTTTCTTGGATCTCGCTCTATTAAAGCAACATCTCTTTCAATAAAATCTTGTGTTTCATGAACTATAGTACCCTTAAAATCATTTCCCCTCAAACAATTTTTGAAATTCTCTAAATAATTACCATTAAGGAAAAAAGATTTTATTTTACTCCTTGAAAGAATATTTGCTGCTAGCAAATCAACAAACATGTTTTGCCCTGGTTTTGAAACAAAATCTTTTAACAAAAAGTTCATGTCATTAAAAGACAATTCTTTAAAGAAAAAAGCATCATCATTTTCTTTTGGATCAGAATCATAAATTCCATCAACATTACTCAAATTAATAAAATCAAAACCAAGTTTCTCAGCTATTAAAGATGCAACACCATCAGTTGTCATCCCCTCAATTAGTCCACCACAAATAGGAATCCTTCCCTGTTCAACAAAATTTTTTACATTATCAACATTACTTAAAACACCAATAGAATTATTTATTCTCAAAGAAATTATTTTTGCGTTTGCTCTTGTAATAATTATTCCAATTGAATCCAAATCAAAATTATTTGCCCTAAGCTCTTTCCCAGCTTGAATATACTCTCTTGCTGGTTTACCACCACCAACAACCAACACAAAAGAAAACTCATTACTCAAATCATTAATCATATCACAAAAACCAATTATTTTTTCAACAAAAGGTTTTTCCCCAAAAAAAACACTTCCTCCCACACTAATAACAAAACCCTTTTTACCAGAAGAATAATTAATAGAATTATTATTTTGAGAGGGCTCTTCAGAACCAGAGTATTTTACCGAATCCTCATTAAACATATCAAACATGCAAAATCACTATGTTTTAATAACTTAATCAATCCGAAATTAATAAACATTACTAATATAAGAAAAAGGTTTTATTATGGCTAAAAAAAGCAATTATGATGCTGAAGTAGCTGTTTTCAAAAAAAAATTAAAACAGCTTGAAGCTTACAAGGGAAGACACACAGAACTAATCTCAGAATACATCCCATTTGGAACAGACAGAAGCACTGTAATGAACCAACTAAACGAAGAAATAAATCAGAGTTCTAACATCAAGAGCCCAACAACAAGAAAAAATGTTCAAGGAGCCCTAAGAAAAATAATTGTTTTCCTAAAAAAAATTAATTTTAATTTACCAGAAAATGGTATAGCAATATTTTCTGGAAACATTTCAGAAATAGAAGGAAGAAGCAACATAAAACTCTTTACAATACACCCACCAAAAGAATTGAAAACAAAATTGTATTGGTGCGACTCAAGCTTTCACTTAGACCCATTAAAAGAAATGAATATTGCGAACGAATACTATGCTTTACTCGCAATAGACAAAGGAGAAGCAACAATAGCATCATTGAGTGGAAAAAATTATAATATTTTAGGACAATTTACTTCACAAGTACCCGGAAAAACAAGGGCAGGTGGCCAGAGCTCACAACGTTTCGAAAGACTAAGAGAAGAAGCAATGCAAGATTTTTTTAAAAGAATAGCAGGAAAATTTGATTCATACTTTTTAACTAACATAAAAAATTTGAAAGGAATAATTATTGGCGGGCCAGGAATGACAAAACAATATTTTATTGACAAAGAAGCAATTAACCACGAACTCGCAAAAAAAATTATTGGGGTAATAGATATTTCTTATACTGACGAAGGAGGCATAAGAGAAATAGTTCAAAGGAGTGCTGACTTGTTAAAAGACACTGAACTAATGCGAGAAAAAATTTCTTTAGACAACTTTTTAGGAGAAATAGCAAGAAATGGTTTAGCAACATACGGTGTAAAAGAAGTTGAAGAAGCATTAGAACAAGGTAAAGTATCAAAACTAATTATTAGCGAGGAAATACCATGGCTAATAATAAGAAAAAAATGCCAGCATTGCGAAAACGAGGAAACAGAATTATTCAAGGACCCCAAAAAATATGATGAATCAAAATTAACTTGTTCAAAATGTAATTCAAGAGTAGAAGTAATAGAAGAAATTGATTACTTAGAATACATGATTGAAAAAGCTAATAATACTGGAGCAGAAGTACAAGTTGTTAGCAACGAAACAAGCCAAGGCCAACAATTTCTAGAAGGTTTTGGTGGAGTAGGAGCATTGTTAAGGTATTAATCATGAATAAAAAATTTATTGAATTCTTGTTAGAAGCAAAAAAGAATACTTACGCTACTAACGGAGAAAAAAAAGAAAAAATATTGGATAGCGGAGCAAAACAATTAATTTTTGCTAAAGAAAAATACTTGTATGTTGATAGTTATTATGGTTCAAAAGATTTTGTTGGAGAAGAAATAGTTTTTGAAAACAAAAAATTCATTTGGGGAATGAACTATTCTGGAAAAATGATTAATATTGTTCCAAAAAAAGAATTTTTTGAATTCTTGAAAGACACATTAAAATTAGTTCCAAAAGAAATTCCTTTTAGAGGCCCAATTTCGTTTGAAAGAAAAGAATTCAAATACAATAATATTGTAAAAGAAAAAAATTTGGAAAAATTTGTTGGAAAAGAAGAAATTTATTATAAAAACAAATTAGTTTATTCTTTGGAATACCATGGCGGGAAAATAGAAAACTGGTGAAACAAATTGGAATTTATTACAACAACAAAACCACTAAAAGCAAGGGTAAAACAACGATACGCTGATTTTATTGTAGAAGAAATATATGAAAATAATTTGAATGATGAATACAAATGCCTTGTTCAAAGATTCAATGTTTCTTTTGAAGAAAGAAAACCATTTGAAAAAATGGTTGTACCAGAAAACACTGAAAAAAAAGAACACTTAATATTAGAATTAGAAAAAATTAATACTGATACTAACAAAGCGATTGCAATGATTGCAAGGGGCTTGGGAGTGAGCACTAAAAGAATTGGTTATGCTGGGCTAAAAGACAAGAGAGCTATTACTTGTCAAAGAATAAGTGTGTTTGAACCAATAATAGAAAAAATAATTGGTTTCGGAATGAAAGGTTTAGAATTAAGAAATCCTGTTTGGGGAGAAAGATTAGAATTAGGAGACTTAAAAGGAAATTTTTTTACTATTACTTTGAGGAATATTAGTGAGAAAGAAGAAGAAATAAAAAAAATTGTTTTAGAATTTACAAAACAAATAGGAAAAGGCGTACCAAACTTTTTTGGAACACAAAGGTTTGGTGGAAAAAGAATGATAACACACAAAGTCGGAAAATTATTAATTAAAGAACATTACAAAGAAGCAATACTACTTTATTTAACAGAAACTTTTGAAGAAGAAAAAGAAGATATTAAAAATGCGAGAATAAATTTGGCAAAAACACTTGATTACAAACAAGCATTAAAAGAATTTCCTCGTGAGTGCAGAACAGAACTAGCAATAATAAACCAATTAGTTAGAAACGAAAATGATTTTATCGGAGCACTAAATGCTCTACCAAAAAAAACAAGGTATTTGTTTGTGCATGCTTACCAAAGTTATTTGTTTAACAAAATATTAGAAAAAAGAATTGAATTATTTGGAGAAAAAGCATTACAAAAAGTTGATGAAGAAGAGTGTAATGAAGAAGGAATTCCTCTTGGAGCATTATTTGGTTTTGAATCAGAATTCACTAAAGGACGAATAGGCGAAATAGAAAAAAAACTTTTTGAAGAAGAAGATATTTCTTTTGAAGATTTTAAGATAAGAGCACAAAGCGAGTTAAGTAGCAAGGGCTCAAAAAAAGAAATTGTTTTGTTCCCAAAAAACTTTTTATTAAAAAGAATTTTTGATGACGAGTACAATGAAGGAAAAAAAGCTGTTGAAATAGAATTCTTTTTGAGCAAAGGAAATTATGCAACAACTATTCTAAAAGAATTAATAAAAGAAGAAATATTTTGAAGACAAAAAATTAAAACACAAAACTTTAACAAACAAAAAAAATAATTAAAAAAACAAAACCACATATTAATTACTAAAAAATAAAAATGTAAAAAATAATTCAATACTAAATTAAAAAAATACAAAACTGTTAATTAAAAAAATCAAAATAATTACTTTTAAGTTTTATAATATTTCAAAATTTTTATAGTAATTTATAGACAATTAAATCGTTTTTATAATTAGATACAACCAAGTGCTTCTTCTAAAACATTTTGTTTTTGAATTGAATCAAATTTTCTCCCATCAACTACTATAGTACCAGCTTTTTTAACATTAAATTCATTTTCAATAATTTTTGAGAAAACAAATTCATCCCAATTAAAAGGAAAAGCAAATACTCTCACATCAGGAAATTTTTCTTTTAATCTTTCTAATTGACTACCCATTGCACCGCACTCAATTTCACAAGACTTGTCTTCAGCATAAAAATAAATAATTGGTTTAATTGAACTCTGGCACTCATTATTCAATTTCACAACATTATAATAAAGTAATAAATTAGTCATTAAAAAAGATTTTTTTGTGGGAACATAATCCCCAAGAAAAGATTCTTTTTGGGCTCTTAACTCGCGATCCAATAATTCTAATCTTTTTGTTGTTAGAGCAACTTGAACACTCCTTCCCTCACAATAAGCATTAGGATCATCAACCAAATCATAAAACAAGGATTCAAATTGGTTTTCTAACTGAATTTGCCTTAACTCTGAATCAATAGAAGAAAATACTTGTGTTTCATAAGCGTTAACAAAAAACATTGTTACAAGAAAAATTGCGAACAATGATATGAAAGCAATTAAGTAGATACTCTTACCCATTTAGCTCTAACCCCAAATAATTCCTTAAAAAAACCTTGTCCATAAACAAGAGTTATAAAGAAAGGATACAACAAGATATTTATTAATATTACTAAAATATCTGAAAAACTCGGCTTGTATTTAACCGTTTTAAGACTAAAATAGATGTATAAAAACACAAAAAAGTAAGAAAAAAAGAAGAAAACAGCAGTTGATGTTATAAAAAAACGAGGCACTCCAATAAAGATTGAATTAGAAGCCGAAAAAGCTATTACTTCCGAAACAAAACTAGTTGTAAAATTATTGAAAAATAATATTGCTAGCCTAACAAGCAAGACCATTGAAATAAGCTCTAAAGAAAACAAGTAAGGTAGAGAAAAAAAACCAAGACTCAAATTTTTTTTTGTAAAAAACAATTCATTATGAGTCATTAAATTAAAAATCCTGCCCCTATACCAACGATCCCTCTGCTTGAATAATTTCTTCCAAGTATCCGGAATATCAGTGAGAGCAACAGCCTCATAACAAACCCTTATCTTAAAACCACCTTTTTGAACCCTCAAACCCATGTCCATGTCCTCAGTCAAATTATCCTTGTCATAATAACCCACCTTGTCAAAAACCATTCTCCTAAAAATAGTCATTGGACCAGGAATCATTGTCATTGAATCAATATAAGAGAGAATAGTACACCACAAACCAAAACTTGATGCATACTCAAAAAATTGTATTCTTTGCAACAAAGAACCTTTTTTATCAGGGAGAATCAAACAAGTAACAGCACCAACTTTCACATCATCAAAATAACCAAGTGTTTTCATCAAAACATTTTTTTCAGGATAAGTATCAGAATCCATGCAAGCAACAAACTCTGTTTTAATCATTTTCAAAGCAGTGTTCAAAGCAGTCGCCTTACCAGAATTCTGTTTTAATTTTATTAGTTTAATACCTTTTTGTTTTTCTAAGAATTCTCTTGAACCATCAGTTGAACCATCATCAACAAAAACAAAATCAAGTTTCCCAGGATAAACAATATCTTTAATACTTTTAACACAATTCTCAATAGTACCCATTGAATTGTAAACAGGAACAAGAATAGTTACTTTGGGAAAACGCGTTGGCTTCCTTGCTTTACCAAAATCACCTTTATCCAAGTGAATTAACAAAAACAAGACCATTACATACAACAAAAAAAAATTCACTATTATAAGAGTAAACATAACTGGCATTACCAAACTCACAAATAATAAAACAATTAGTATTAACAATAATAATATTAACACAAAACGCTTAACAAAAGACAGTTTCATCATAAACAAAAAATAACAAAAAACCTATTTAAAATGAATTGGTTGAGAAAAATAATAAAAATTAATTTTAAACAAAACAAAAATTAAACAAAATAAATATTAAACAAAAAAAGGACAAATTAAATTAAAAAATAAAAAATTACTAATTACAAAACAAGAACCAATTAAAAAAAATAAAACAATTTTAAAATAAAACAAAATTAATTAAAATAATTAATACAAATAAAAAAATGTTAAACTATTAAAAAATAATTAAACAACAAAATATAAGTAAACAAAAAAAATAATAAAAATATATTAACTTTTCAAAAGAAATTAGTCAAAATAATAATGATTTATTTTATACCATAAATTTTTTGGTTAATTATGTCAAAGGCTTGTTGTGCATCAGGAAAAATTTCTTTGATAACAATAAAATTTATTACACTACTCTCATCTCTTGGAGAAGAAATAATAACCTTGTTTTCTTCAATAATAACGCCAATTTTTCCCTCGTTAATAAGAACAACCCATTCCTTGCCATTTAATATTTCTTCACAATCCTGTTTTGAAAGAACTTTATTCAATTCAACATTACCATCGTTTGTCTGACAATAAACTAATTGCCCATCATCAAAAACCCTTACCAGTTGAATTACTTTTGTTCCTTGAAAATTCAGAATAACATTCCATAATTGCATCGCGTTAACAACAATCGGGCTAACATCTTTCTCATTCAAAGCAGGTGAAACAAAAACCTCGCTTTCATTTTTTATCACATTAAAAAAACCATTAGGAGTAAAATAATTAGAATTATAAGGAACATCATTAATAACAAAAGAGTATTTGTAAGGATTATAAAAAAACAAAGAGTAAAATAATATTAACAATAATATTACAGCAAAACCAATTAAAAAAAAAGCTTTTTTGTCATTAATTTGTTTTTTAACTATTTTTTCTTTTACATCACTAACTTTTTTGTCTTCTATAACAGCACTAACAATTTTTGATTCTTTCTTTAAATTATCATTACTTGAATTATTTTTACTCAAATTACTTTTAGTTAAATTATTTTTATTTAAATTACTTTTATTTGAATTATTAAAGTTTTTTGTTTTAGAATCATTCTTTTTATTATTATTTTTAGAATCTTTTTTCATAAAAAAATTGTTTTACAATACTATTAAAAATCAAACCTTGGGATAAAAAATGGTGTGAAAATAGACATCGTTGTTTGCCGAAAAAATATAAACTTTTTTAAACAAAAAACCAAAGTATTGTTTTGATAAAATGGAATTTACTTATGAAGAAAACATAAATAACCGAGAAAATGAAAAAGTTATTGTTCACATAACTTTAGATGACAACAAGTTAACAAGTTTTGCAATAATTTTTTTAATTCTAGAACAAGGTTCTTACAAAGCAATAAGAAAATATGATCAAAGCACAAAAGAACAATTTAATATTCACATAATTACAAAAAAAGGCGAAAAACGAATTGAGAAAAAAAAAGGAATGACTTTTGAAACAATAGAAGAATGCATACTTGATTTAAAGAAAAATTGGTTAAAATATGAATTAGCATTTGAAACAAAAGGTTTATAATAATTTTTGTTATATAACATATTTAGTTATTATGAATAATAAAATACTAATAATAAGGGTTGGAGGAAATATGTTAGATGACATTAAAAAACTAGAAAAGAATTCTAGTAAAGCAATTCCAAATTCCACCACAACATATATTAACAATATTGAAGAACTCCCAAAATTATTTACAAGAGAACGATTAAGACTATTAAATTACTTGTTAAATAGATTTGATTCTAAAAAAACAATAACCCAAATATCAAATGATTTAAAAAGAAAACAAGAAGCGGTTAGTAGAGATATTAATGCTCTAACAAAAAACAAAATTATAACAAAAACAAAAGAAAAACAAAGCGTTTTCCCAAAAACAAGTTTTAAAGAAATTAGAATACTTATAAAAAATTAAAAAAACATTTAAAATTGAACACAACAAAATTATTTAACCTTTTCTAAAAAACCAGTAACTTGTTTTATTACTTCATCAAAACTAGGATAACTTTTTACTAACGGCCTTAACTCACTATCCCAAATCTTTTTCTTTTCTTCTAACTTTAAAACAAATTCTTTAAAATCAAATTTTTTACCAGTTTTTATTTCAATATTATTACGATTAATTAAAATCTTTCTTAAAGATAAATAATACAAGTCGTATAAATCCCTAGCTTTATTTCTTTGCAAAATAGTTCTTATTTTTTCTAATAATATTTCTTCCTCGCTTAAAACAACCACTCCAAAAACAGGAATTTCGTCTATCAAAAAACCAATTTGTTTAGTAACTGTTTCTAAAATATTTTTGTCTCGCAAACTAATATCCAACAATATTTTGCACAAAGAGTTTTTTTGGTCATTATAAAGTGGCCCTTTAATCCAATAAGTTAAATCAATTGATTCTTTGTGATTCTTTTGTTCAAATTCAAATTCAATATAAAATTCTTTTAAACCAGTATTAATTATTTTTGAAAACTCTTTTTCTTCTAAAGCAACAAAATCAAGGTCTTCTGAAAACCTGTTCAAACCAAAACATTTTGTTAAAGCTGTTCCCCCTTTAAAAATTAGGGTTTTACCAAAGTGCTTGTACAAAATAAACAATAATATTTCTTGATAATAATCTTTTTCTGCTTGGCCCAAATTATAATTCTTTTTTCTAGCATATTCTTCTAACTTTTTTTTATCAATCAATATTTCACCTTCCATTTTTTGTTAATATTTTTACAATCCAAGAATTTTGATAATTTAACATAATTATTATCCTTAAAAACTATTTTTTTTGAAATATCAATTTGTTTATATTTTTCTAACAAGAAACCAATTTTTTTGTTTAGAGATTTGTTATTTATTCTATTCAAATAATCAACGAGTTTTTCTTCAACAATACTTGTTTTTTCAAAAACATTTATTATTTCGTCAAAATTACCCATTAACTCTTCTTTTAACAATGAATCAATTAATAGTTTTTCATCATCAACAACGAAAATGAAATTGTCGCCAAATTTTATTTTATCAAAACCAAAAAACAATTTTTTGCTAAAAGTTATGAATGATAAAGAATAATTTTCAAATTTAATTGTTTTATGCCTTTTTGTTACAACTATTTGTAATTCATTAACAATTTGTTCTGAATACCCTTTGAAATGGGAAGCACTCCAAAAAGACAAATATGCTGGCGAGAACAAGTTAGTTGCAATATAAAATATATCAATAGTTTTAGTATAATTACCCTTATTTATTTTTTTTAACTCGTTTTTTTTACTCAACCTATATAATAAATTGTAAGCATATTGATTACTAACCAATTTTTCCTTTAGAATAGAGTTTTTGTTTAAAATCATACTAATTAACTATAACAAAACATTAAAAAACCTACTTTTTTACAACAAGCTAATCAAAAAAGGTTAGAATGTTACAAAAAAATAAGAAAATTGTTTTATTAATACAACCATTTTCTATAAAATTAAATAATATAATACTTACAAGCACTCTATTCCTAACAATTTTTTGGTTTTAAAATAATTTGTTTTAAAAAAAATAGAAAAGAAAAAGGTTCTTGCGAACCTTTTCCCCTAAATTATATTTATACTAAAGCTTCTAGAGCATTGATTAATTCTGTAGCAGCACTACCAGTGTCTGCAGCAGTCCAACCAGCAACAACTATGTCCCCGCTATTTAAAACAGCAGCAACATACTCTCCGCTAGCAGTAACCAAGTCTTGTAGTGTTTGCCCACCAGAAACTTCTAGGTTCTGAGCAGCAGCGTTAACAACCCAACCACCAACGATGATTGATCTCCCGCCTCTTGATGCATCAGTCTTAACCAAGTTCTTAGGAACCTTTACGATTGAAACCCCTTGAACTTCGCCACCTGTAGTAGCACCACAACTAGCAGAATCAATAGTTAATTGAACTCCGCCAACTGTTTCAGAATCTCCTGACCCCAAACCAGTGAAAGATTGGCCACCAACAGCTGATGTTGATGTAGCGTCAGAGCCAAGGTATGCTTGTACTAATCTTTGTTCTTCAGGAACAGAGATTGTGAATACTTCATTGTCAGAAACTATTAGTGTTCCGTCAGTAGTCATTCCTTCTAACAAGTAGTCAGAACCGTCTCTGATTGCTGAAGTCCAATTAGCGTGCACAGCATCTTTTGTTGGACCATATGTTGTTTCATCTTTTATTGCTTCGTAATTCCACACAGTTGCGTCGTCTCCAGCTCTAACGTATAGAGTTGCTGTGTCACCGTTATTATCAGTGTACAATAACTTAGCAGCCATATATATATCTGAATCGTATGTAGCAATATTTCCACCATTGATTACATTCAAAAACTCTTGTGAGTTTGGAACATAGAATGTTTCACCAGCACCATTATTAGTGTTTGTATCAACAAATGCTAAAATTGCTTTTGCATTATCTTTTGCTTTATCATATATATCAAATGTTTGTTTATTCAATACTAATGCAGCTTGATCAGATGTATTATCAACAACAAACAAGTACTCTATATAATCTATAGCCCCTGTTGATGTTTTTGCACCCAAATCCAATTCAATAGGAGTAGCTGTTAAAACAGTTTGATCCACATAAGGTCCAACTGCAGTATTCCAACTTGCACCTACTTGATTCTCTGCTGATGAATAATCCCCTTTTATGAAATTTAAATTATTAGCAGCATTGTAATCAATCCAGAAAGTATATTCTTGTGACCCAATTTGAACTACTCTTGGTTTATTTTCCTCCAAATCGAATTGTACATGGAATGGAACGTTAATTTCTGTTCCTTTTGCATCATAGTACTTAATTCCACCATTAGCAATTCCGTCAACAGCACCAACTAATACATCCTTAGTTGCTTTGTCTTCCAACCCCATGAATTTCACTTTTGCGAAATCATTTGGTAGAACTATTTCTTCACCAACTTTTAGAACATATTTTGAAGTATTTGTTTCAGACCCAGTTAATTTATCATATTTCCATTGATTTGTCAATGAAATTTTTGTTACTAAGTCTGAAGCAGCTCCTTCCATTATAACTTTCCATTCAGCGTCTTGATCAACTGAATTAGTTCCAGTGTATGGGAACCCATAACCATTTCTTAATTCAATTCTATCAGTTCCGCTTCTAATAGTAGCTGTGTATGTGTTTGCAGCAAGATTTAATCCAGCAGCAGTTACATATATATCATCTGCGAAGTAACCTGTACCAAATTCATCTTTCAAATTGTATGCAGTAGATGGTGCTTTTTGCACGTACTTAACAACACTGCCATCAATCTTTAAAGCCCACTTAGCTTCGTAAGTATTTGTATTTGTCCCAGATCCTGTTTGAACTAAATCAACTAGTTCTATTACCATGTCTTTTCCAGCATATGAACTTGAAGGAGTTACAACAACTGTTTCCCCAGTTTTTAAGTCAGTAGGGTTTGTATTAGCGTAAAGAACCATTCTTTCCTCAGATGCATCAATTTCATCAAGAACGTAAGTCTTTCCTAAGAAAGGAATTTTTACATCATATCTTGAATTTGCATCCATTCCAGTTATGTCTGCATTAATATCAATACCTGATCCTAAGTTTACATTATAAAATATTGTTTG
>CAZUCF010000014.1:0-6519 GCA_964619405.1 uncultured archaeon
CTATTAAACCGATTACTACTATTATTGCTATTACTATTAAGTATTCTGTTGTGCCTTGTGCATTGTTATTGTTTGATTTTTTTGTTTTAATAATAATTTTTTTCATTATAATAATGTGTTTTTGTGATTTAAATTACTTTCGTAGTTTATTTTTATAATGGAAATTGATGAATTGGTTAGTGCTTTTAAAAAAAAGCAGTATGGTTTTTGTAAGGAAGCAAGCGTACAAATTTGTGAGTGGAATAAAAAAACAATTAGAACAAATGGTAAAGAGCGTTGTTACAAACAAGATTTTTATGGTGCTGATACTTTGAGTTGCCATCAAATAGCTCCAACAACTTTTTGGTGTAATAATTCTTGTATTTTTTGTTGGCGTCCAAAAGAATATATGATTAAAAAGAGAGTAAAAGAAATTTCGCCAAACGAAATGATTGATGGTTTAATAAAAGAAAGAAAAAAATTGTTACAAGGTTTTTATGGTTCTGTAAAAAAAGAAGTTGTGGATAATGCTTTAGAACAAAAACATTGGGCGATTTCTCTTTCAGGTGAACCAACACTATACAAACAATTACCACTTCTAATTAAAACACTAAAGAAAAGAAAAGGTACTGAAACAGTTTTTCTTGTTAGTAATGGGCAAAACCCAAAAGCACTTTTAAAATTATGGGAACAAAGAGCTCTGCCAACACAATTATATATTTCAATTCAAGCACCAAACCAAAAATTGTTTAAATCAATTACTTGTAATAATGAAAAAAATGGTTGGAAAAATTTTTTGAAAACTTTGGCAATGTTAAAGCTTCTTCCAACAAGAATAGTAATTAGGTTAACTCTAATAAAAGGATTAAATGATGATGAAAAAACATTAAAAGAATTTTCTGAGTTACTTGAAGTCGTTCAAAGCGATTTTATTGAAGTAAAATCTTACATGTGGCTTGGTCTTTCAAGAGAACGATTAAAAAAAGAGAATATGCCGTCACATGAAGAAATAAAAATTTTTTCAAAAAAACTTGTAGAATTAATGCCGTCTTACAAATTTGAGAATGAGAAAAAAGATTCTAGAATTGTTTTGTTAAAAAACAAGAATTCAAAATACAAAACAAAGATTATTGATAGAAATTAATAAATTTCCATTATCAGTGAATCAAAAAATATTAATTTTTGTGGTCGAATTATTGTTTTTTCTTGAAAAACATTTGCTCACTTATTCTTGATTTATGCCAGAATTTCTTTCTAAAGTAAGTATAATAAATAACAATAAACTACTTATTATTGTTTAAAATAAATTGTTTTATTGTGTTTAGTATTTTATGTTGTGAATTAGTTTTTGTATTGTTAGAATTTAGTAGTATTTGTTGAGTTTAGTGGTTTAAATGAATGTAGAAAGTTATTATGATTTAAAAGAGGAAGAAGGAACTGGAGTTAATTCTGCGTTAGGTGTTTTTCAAAATTTTTTTTCTGGGAAAAAAAAATTTGTTTTAATAATTATTATTGTTTTAATTGCATTGGTTTTATTTTTTTTATTTAATTATTATCCTGCAAAAGATGACAAATTAAATATTACTTCTAATGGGGAAGACATTGCTTTTGCTGGTAGTTTAACAGTTAATGGTGAGCTAGTTGAAACATTTGCTTCTAATGGCAGGGCAATACTTGATTCTGTTAATACTAATGATAACGGACGAGTAATTTTGGGAATCAATAATAGTGGTGACATTGATTTAAGTAATCCAATGGTTGTTCTAACAAATAATGATGGGTCAATTTCATTTGATATTCCTCCTGAATATGTTATAGTTAATCCTGATGGAACAATTTCTATTGAAATTAATTTTCAAGATTTAAATGATTTTTTTGAAATAGATTTTGTTGAAGATGAATTATATGAGTTTAATTTTCAAATAACTTTTAATTCAGATAATAATTCAGAAGTATTGTCAATAGAAATCCCTTACCAAGTAACATTCCAAGAGTTCTCTGGAACTGGTTGTTTACTAATTAACAAGAGTAGTTTTTCGGGTACATTAAAAAACGGGGTTCTAGAAGTTCCTATAAAAATAAGGATTACTTGTGATGCGTTAACTGATTTAAAATCAAAGGTTAATTGGAATAGTGATGTTTTTGGTAATGTTGAAATATTGTTTTCAAACAAAAATGGTTCAATAATTACTCCTGAAGAATTACCCATTTATGTTTCCCCAAGTATTGGAGAGTACTCTGCAACAATATTTTATGTTCCAAAAGAAAATGCTATTGGAAAACTTTCTCAATTCTCTTTGAATTTTTTGTTTAATGAATCCGAAGAAAAAATTGATTTTTTAGTTGCGAATGAAAATTTGTCTCAATGCGTTAGCATTGAATCAATTGACTCTGTTATAGAAAATGATTCTGATAATGCAACAATTGTTATTGATTCAAGCAAGTGTTCTTCTGAAAAAATTAATTTTGTGTTATGCAATAACGATGCTGGTTGTTCTGGCGGGGCAGAAGGAAGTATTGATTTGAGTGTTAACTTTTTTTCTCTAACTAATTCTTCACCAACAAAAAGTATTATTATTAATAGGAGCGATATTCCGGGTTTGTATGGTGTTAGTGTTCACGCTTCCTTGCCAGGAACAGAAAAAGTTTTTATTGGAGAAAAAGATATTTTGGTTTTACCAACTAGTGAATTAGTTTTCCCAGAAAAATTTTCTGTTTCACTAATTGGTGCAAAGGACTCTGTTAGAATTAAAAATACTTCTCTTGCTAGCGAAGTAAAAATAAATACTAGTATTTGTAATTTATACGAAAATTCTTTTGGGGTTGATGCATCAGGAAATCAACAATTACTAGGAAACTTTTCTAATTCAGAAGAATGGGTTAATGTTTTATTGAATAATCCTGATTATTATTCTGGAAGAGGATTCTATCAAAGTTCTTTTTATTCTATACTACCATTTATTTCTCAAATAAGGACAACAGCTTACAATATTGCTGTTCAAGAAAACGCGAAAATAAAACAAGCTTATACTACTGGCCAAGAGTTAGATGATAAAACAATTGAAATGCGTGAATTATCGGGTGGTGCTCTTGAAGAGTTAGGGGAATTAAATGACGAACTTTCTGGGTTGAATCAAAACGCTGACATGCAGTTAACAAGTCAAATAGCTAGTCTGGTTACTTCTCTTAATTCTATTTACAGTGATTTCTTAGTTTTAAACACAAATATTTCTACTGCTCAAACAACTGTTACTACTCTTGCCACAACTTATTCTGTTACTTGTGCTGCTGCTGAACCAGGTTTGACAACAGCAACAACAGCAATGGCATCAGCAACATCAAATTCTTTATTACTTTACTCTGAAGTACTCCAAGTATTGAACTCTGCAAGAGACTTGTATTCTTTGTACCAACAAATTGATGCTTTAGCAAATAAAGCTGAAAATATTGATGCTGAAAGTGCGCTAAAAAATTCTGAAGAAGTAAACGAAAAACTAAATGAGATAGAAGAAAAAATGGTTTCTGTTTTAGAGTACTTGGATTTAGCATTACAAAGTGCTTCAATTGATTCACTTGAATTAGCTTCACAATCACACGTTGAATCCAAAAATTATTTGGAAGAAGCTCTAATGGAAATGCAAGAAATAGTTTCTTTGAAAGATGATATATTAGAAAAACAATTAGCTGCAAAAGATGATTTAACTGTTTTGGGTGATGATTCTGATGAGAGAACACAATTAATAATAGAAAGCACAAAACTAATTCTTGATTTAATAGAACAAACTGGTTTGTTAACAGCAAAATTAGAGTTGATAAGGACTTCGATAACAACTGCTCAAAGTGGTTTGAGCACTGCTCTTGCTGCTGCAACAGGAGTTGCTACTGGTTGTAGTGGCCCACAATATTTGGTTTGTTCTGCTGCGGGTGAAAGTGGTTGCCCAACAGCAATGGGTGCTATTCCTCCTGTTCAAGCAGAATTAGCTACTATTCAAACAAAAATATCAACTTCTTATGCTGGTTTGATGTCAACTATTTCTACAATAAATACTATTTACAATTCCATACAACTTTATGAATCCTTGTCAGCTGATTACTATGGTAATTTAGTTAATGCACTTGAAATTTATTCTAAACTGCTTGAAGACTTATACAATTTTGAGTTAGACATATTAACTTTTATAGATTATTTAGAATTAGCTATTGGTGCTTCTGAAAACCTTTCTATTTTGGAAAAAGAATCTAGTGATGCTTCAACATACTTGAGTTCTTTGAATTTATCAAGCACATTTGGAGATTATGATAAGGAAAGATTAGTTGGTTTGATTGGGACACTTGTTAGCAATGCTTTTGTGAATGGTGCTTATGATGGTGGAGTTTACACAACAAAAGACACGACTAGCTCTTTAAACCAAACAATAACAACAAAAAATTATTCTAATGCGAATAGTAATTCAGAAAAATTGTTTTTCTCAGAAAATGGTTTGTTAGAAGATTGTTCTAACAGAGTTGATTTAACACTTCCTTTCTTCAAAATAAATTTGTTACAAGATGCAAAAACAATTGAACTTTCTTCACCAGAAATAAATGCTTACTGGTCTTTTAATGATTTAGAAGTGCTTGATGTTTTTGAAGAACAAAAAGCAAGCATAATTTTTGCTAACGCTGGTTTGAAAAAAAATTCTTTTATTACAATTAACATTCCTTTAACAATAAATGATTGTTCTGATTCAGAGGTAATTGAAAACGATTTTAGTCCTTTTGATATTCCTTGTTCTAAAAAAGAAGTTGTTTATCCTTTTCACATGAAAATAAATGTTGCTCCTCGAACTGGTTCGAATGTTAAAACAATTGATTCTTGTAACAATGGTTTGTTGTTAGGGAACACTGGTGAAAAAGCATTGCCAAAAATATTGTTGGATTGGGATTGGCAGGATATTAATTCTTCTATGATAAAAGAAAAGTATTTGGATGCAACGCAATTATCTATTTTGTTGAGTAAAAGGTTATCTGTTTTAAACGAGTTCTTGTTGAATGTTAATACTAGTTGCCCTGAAAACATTGCTTTCTCTGTTCTAAACAAAGTAACTCCAACAGAATTTAATTTGGTTCAACCAAGTAATTGTTTCTTGCCTTTAACAACATTACATTACGATGAAAAACCAGCATTGTATTATTTTTTGAATAGTGCTCCTATTCTTGGAGAATTATTTGATCCTTTCTTTGAAGAATTACCTTTGAGTTCTGGAGAACAATTAAACCAATTACTAGATTTTAATGTTTTGTTGATGAGGGATGGTTTTGGTTTGGAATTCCAAAGTGATTTTTCTGATTATTACTCAAAAACATTGTTGAAAGCGAGTCCAGAATTTGTTGACCCGCAAAACGGTTTGCACCGCTATTTCAATAATTCAAACAAATTTTATTTTTCGAACGAGACAATTGATTTCAAACAATCAAACGATTTTGTTTTACCTGACGCTGGTTTGTACGAAATAAAACCAATAATAGAATTTGATTCCTTGCCATTGTTTTCTGGCGGGGCACTAACATCAAAAATAATTGTTAACATGGATTTAAAAGAACCAATTAATTCTAATTATAGTCCTTTTTACTACACTCCTTTTGATGGTGGGCTTGGATTAAAAAATAGTAATGGTAGGCGTTTTTATGGTTCAAGTATTTCAAATAACTCTCAATTACAAGTATCACTAGACGAACCATCTTTATTGAAAAATGATCAACCCGATTCCCTAGTAAAAATTAATTCAACTTCAATAACAGATTTTTTCTTACTAAACTCTTTTGCATCAAACAATGGGCGAATATTAGATTACTCTTTTGTTGATGTGCCAAGAGCAGTTTTTTCTCCAACAATAGCAACACCATTATTATTTGTTGTTAATGGTTTAACAAACCAATCAAGCATAGTAAATTATTTTATTAGTAAGAATGAAAAAAACTTGGTTCCAAAAAGAAACAATTTATTGTTTTTAACTGGTTTAGATAATTGTAATGATTTCTCTGGAATAAAATTAAAATCTTATATTAATAAGACACCAGATTTTGTTATTGGTGATGGGTATGGTTTTAGTTTTATTGATATACAAAATAATGGTAAAACTGGTTTAACCTCAATTATTTATTCTAACGCTGAAGATTATTATTCAATGAGTTTTGGTACACAACAAACAGCCATAACAACAAACCAAAATGCCGTGAACAATTTGTTGCCATTAGAAGGAATAAAAAGCATGCCTTACAATAATGCTATGGAAAACGATTATATTAAGAGTTTGAATAGTTTGTTTGACGCTGTTAGAAAAGAAAGTGTTTGTGTTTCAAGCTTTGGAAACAAGGAAATATTTTATTGGGCCGAAAAAAAACTTTTTGAAACAAAAAATTCTGATGGCGTATCATTACAAGAACAAATAAATATTGTAAAACAAAGTTGTTTAAAATAAAAATAATTTAATCCATTTTACGATTATAATATTTATTTTAATTAATTAGTTCACTTTAATAATAATTTTGATTAATTGG
>CAZUCF010000014.1:6619-21984 GCA_964619405.1 uncultured archaeon
TTTACTTTAATAATAATTTTGATTAATTGGTTTACTTTAATAATAATTTTGATTAATTGGTTTACTTTAATAATAATTTTGATTATTTTTTGTTTTAATTAGTTTAATTGTTTTTGTTTTTTTAATTTAACAATTTCTATTATTTTAATTAGTTTTTAATTAGTTTTTTTTGGTTTTATTGGTTTTAGTTAATAATTGTTTTTTGTTTTGGTTAGTTTAATTGTTTTTTGTTTTGGTTAGTTTAATTAATTATTTTTTTTGTTATTTTATTATAATTTTGTTTTGTTTTTTTTGTTTTTTTTGTTTTTTAATTTTTTTTAATTTTTTTGGCCTTTTTTGTTATTATTAATTTTTTTCAAAAATGTAATATTTTTAAACATTTAATATCGTTCTTATATTATCTTTTTGAGTAATATTGTTAGGTGTTTTAATTGTCTTTTATTGTGAAAGAAAAAAAGAGTGTTGTAACCAATAATTATGGTGCTAACTTGCCGTATAACACAAAATCAATTTGTCCTGAGTGTAAAAGGGTTTTGGATGCAATGGTTTACGAGAAAAACGGTAATGTTTTTTTGAAGAGAAATTGCCCCGAACACGGTGTTTTTGATGAATTGTACTGGGATTCTGTTGAACAATTTAACAAGGCAAAAAAATATGCTTCTCACTCAAGAGGGTTATTGAATAATAATGTTGGTTTAACAAAGAACACTGGTTCTAACTGTCCTTTTGATTGTGGTTTGTGTTCTAATCACCATTCTCACACAGCACTAGCAAATATTGCTGTTACTAATAGGTGTGATCTTTCTTGTTGGTATTGTTTTTTTTATGCTAAAGCTGGTGACCCGATTTACGAGCCAAGCGTAGAACAAATAAGATTAATGTTAAAAAATCTTAAGAACGAGAAACCTGTTCCTTGTAATGCAATACAATTAACTGGTGGCGAGCCAACTCTAAGAGACGATTTATTTGATATTATAAGGATTGCTAAAGAAGAGGGGTTCGAGCACATTCAATTGAATACTACTGGGATGACGATTGCTTTTAATGAGGGTTACGCAAAAAAATTGAGGAAAGCTGGTGTTTCAACACTATATGTTTCTTTTGATGGTACCACGCCTATAACAAACCCAAAAAATCATTTTGAAATGCCTAAAACAATTGAGGAGTGCAGGAAAGCTGGTTTGGGAGTAGTTTTAGTGCCCACTCTAATAAAGGGTGTTAATGATAATGATATTGGTAATATAATTGATTTTGCTTTAAGGAATATTGATGTTGTTAGAGGAATAGATTTTCAACCAGTTTCGTTTGTTGGGAGAATGCCAAAATCTCAAAGAGTAAAACAAAGGATTACTATTCCAAAAGCAATTGAACTAATTGAGAAACAAACTAAGGGGAAAATAAAGGAAAGAGATTTTTTTGCAATCCCTTGTGTTTCGTCTATAACAAATTTTGTTGAAGTTATGACTAACAATTCACAATACTCTTTGGACAATCACTTTGCTTGTGGTTCAGCAACCTATCTATTCATTGATGAAAAAAATAATGTTTTGCCTTTACCAGAATTTGTTAACGTTGATGGTTTATTTGCTTTTTTAAGAGAAAGAGTTAATGCTATAAAATCTGGTAAGAACAAGAAAGTTGAAACAGCAAAATTATTATTAAAAATAAATTCTTTTATTAACCAAGAAAAAAAACCAAAGAATTTGAATATAGCAAAATTATTGTTTGATGCTCTTGTAAAACACGATTATTCGGCACTAGGAAAATTTCACACAAACTCATTATTTATTGGGATGATGCATTTTATGGACTCTTATAATTATGACCAGCAAAGAGTAGAAAGATGTAATATTCATTATGCTATGCCTGATGGTAGAATAGTTCCTTTCTGTGCTTTTAATGTTGTGCCAGAATTATATAGGGATAAAGTACAAAAACAATACTCTGTTTCATGGGAAGAATTTGAAAAAAATTATAAGGGGAAATCAAAAAACCCTTTGTCAAAATACAAGAGGAACGAAGATTCTTTAAAAAACGATTCTTCATACAAGAATATTTATGTTAAAAACAAGTTTTTTTGATTGGTGTGAATATGAAACAATGGTTTAAAACAAGATTTGGTTTGGCTCCTTATAACGAAGTCCAATTAATAAAATTCTCTTTTAACAATATTAAAAGTCAAGAAGAAAACTCGTTAAAACAATACAACTTGCTTTTGAATGATAACGTGATACAAGCCCATATTGAGTTAACAACAAAAGAAGGAGTAATGTTGCTTTCACTTGAATCAAATGCAGAGCAATTACTAAAAAAAGAGGGTTTTGATTACAAAATAATTTCAAAAAAAATAATTCCTTACGAAAGAGTATTAGAAACAAATTATAATTGTTAAACTATTTAATTAAAATTCAAAAAATGATTGTTAAACTATTTAATTAAAATTCTAATTAACAACAAAATTAGTTATAATTAAAAATAAACTAATTCAAAAAAATTAATTATAATAAAAAATTGAATTAAATTATTTTTTTGGTTTAAAAGAATTAATTATAATAAAAAATTGAATTTTAATACAATTAAATTCTTTTTACAAGTGTTTGTTTTAATTGATTTTTAATTTTCTAAAAATTGTTTTTAACTCTAACTATTTTTTCATTTAGTTGTTTTTGCTATTAAGTATGTTCCAGTAGCAACCAAAATATATGCTAAAACCATGCTAAATCCTTTGCTGAACACACTGTATTGTAGCAAGTCCAAACCAGAAATTAGGAAGAAAACAGAACCAACTATTAATAGTAAACCGTATTGATTGTCTCTATCGCCCATAGAGTAAATAGTGTTAAAAAAATATATAAATCTTTGTTTAACTGTAAAAAGTTATCTTTTGTGTGTGTTTTTAAAGCTTTTGTTCAAGAAATTAATTGTGTTTAAGACTTAATCTTAGCACTAACTTAATTGGAGAAAGAGAAAATGATGAAAAATAATGAAGAAAGAAAAATGTATAAAGCAACTTGCTCTGAATGCGGAGCAGACACAGAGGTTCCTTTTGAACCAGACCCAAGCAGACCAGTATTCTGTAGGGAATGCTTTATGAAAAAAAGAAATAATAATAGACGACCAGGCGGCTTTAGAGACAGAGGCCCTAGAAGAGACGATTACTAGGATTATTGATTTTTTTTAAATAGTTTAAACCGAATTTTTTTAACAAAGGGCCCTAAAAAGCTCTTTTTCTTATTTTTTAGTATTGTAATTGGTTTTATTTTCAGTATAATTGGTTATTGTTTTTAGTATTAATTGGTTATTGTTTTTAGTATTAATTGGTTATTGTTTTTAGTATTGTAATTGGTTTTAGTATTGTAATTGTTTTTAGTATTGTAATTGTTTTTATTTTCAGTATAATTGGTTATTGTTTTTAGTATTAATTGGTTATTGTTTTTAGTATTAATTGGTTATTGTTTTTAGTATTGTTATTGTTTTTTTTAGTATAATAATTGTTTTTTGAATAATATTTTTTTAATTTGTTTTTTTTTAGAATTATTGTTTGTTTAATAGTTCTAACAACAAGGCCATTCTTGTGTACAAACCGTTTTCTGCTTGCCTGAAATATGCTATTCTTTTGTCTTCTTGTTCTATTTTTATTGGTAGGTTAATTTCGTCTACGTGTGGTAATGGGTGCATTACTCTTGCTTCTCTTCTTAATAGTTTTAGGGTTTCTTCGTTAATAACGTATTTTCCTTTTGCTTTCTCGTATTCTTTTTCACTCATTCTTTCCTTCTGAATCCTTGTTATGTATACAACATCTGTTGTTGGTAATATTTTTTCTAACTCTGTTTCTTCTCTCCAATTAACTTTGTGTTTAGTTAAATATTCTTTTATGTCTTCTTTCATTCTAAGGTTTTCTGGTGAAACAAAAATTATTTCATTGTTATTGAATTTTCCGAGTAAATAGCATAGTGATCTAGAGGTTCTTCCTGATGCTAGGTCTCCGACAAAAGCTATTCTAATATTTTCTAACCTACCTATCTCTTTGTATATTGTGTAAGCATCTAATAGTGCTTGTGTTGGGTGTTGTCCTTTGCCATCACCAGCATTAATAACAGGAATTTTGCTTATATCACAAGCTTTTCTTGCACTTCCTTCCTCGTAATGCCTTATTACTATTATATCGCTGTACGAACTAACAACTCTTATAGTGTCCTCAATAATCTCTCCTTTTATTGATGATGAGAATTCTCTCGCGTTCTCAGTGCTAACAACGCTTCCTCCAAGCCTTAGCATTGCTGTTTCAAAACTAAGCCTTGTTCTAGTGCTCGGCTCGTAAAAAAGAGTAGTCATTATTCTACCATTCAACTTGTTTTGATACTCTTTCAAATTACTCCTTATTTTTTCTGTTTCCTCAAACAATTCAAATAACTTTTCTTTTGTGAATTGTTGTGACTCATACAAATTATTCATTTAAAACCACTAGAATCTTTATCCTCTTTTATTAATATTTTTTTCTCTAAAAATTTTTTCTTAGGAATAATTTTATAGTAGTTTAAACAATATTACTTGGCTTTTTTAGGACTGTTTTTATTAGTTTTAAAAAGTTAATTTTTTTAAAGAGTTTAAAGCAAATTAATTTATATATTCTAAAATGATTAATTGTTTATGAAAAAATATAAATTATCTCCAACAGCTTTTATTAATAGAGCAAGTCCTTTAGTTGAGAGAGCTTATTATAAAAAACCGAGAAAAACTTTAAAAAGAGCTAGTAAAAAAAGTGATGAGAAAAAATACTCTTTAACAGCAAGACTTTCTCATAAAAGCGAATCAATGGATATTCACACTCATAATGCAAGAAAAGGCCAAAGAATGTTTATTTTTCCGGGCAAAACTGATTTAGAATCAATTCATGATAAAAATATAAAAGATTTGAAAACATGGGTTATTGCAAACAAGTATAATGGTAAAGTAGTTGGTTACACTTTTTTAAGACCAATTAAAAAAGGTTCTTTAAAACCATCTTTTTCTGTGCTAGAAAAATTATGGGATTCTATTCAAAATGAATCTCGTGTTGAATTCAAAAAAGATTTTGATAAATTAGTAGAAAAATTAAACAAAGCTGGTTTTCATGTTAGGTTTGTTCCAAATTTAAAAAAAGGTTTTGTTTATTCTGACGGAGCATTTGTTAGGGCTCGTTCAAAAAAACAATTACAAAAAGGCAAGAAAAAAAGAGTTTCTTTTTTGCCAAAAAAAAATAAAAGATGATTTATTTTTAAAGAAATGAATAATTGTTTTATTCTTTAAATTATTTTTTTTAAAAAATAGTGAATGAAGAAAGGGTTTACTTTTTTCCCAAACTTAATTATTTTTCAAAATTAAGTTTGTTTTATTAATAAATATTAATTCATATAAATTACTATTATTCTTCTCACTGCTAATCCTTCTTTTGATGTTGCTGCATCAAATTCTGTTGACTTTATTTTTAAGTGATATATGTCATCGTCTCCAAGTTCTATTAAAACAGTGTCCCCTGCTTCTAAAGAATACGAATCTTTTAGTATTGTTGGTTCAAAAACACTTGGCGAAGTTTGTTCTAACTCATACCATTTAACTAAGTTCAAACCATATGTTTGTGACACGTGCGAAGCAAAATGATCATCTTCCCCGCCAGTATAATCTAATCCTACAATAACTTTTTTTGTTCCTTCCCAAACAAAAGCTTGTCCTTGTCTATAATCTCCAGATTCAAATAAGTTTCCTTTTACATAATGATAAATTGAGAAATCAGGCATTTTTGCTAGTTCGGTGTTTGCAGTGTCTAATTCTGTTAAACAATCCTCTTTTTCTGTTTCACAATTAGTTTTAATATTATTACAATTATCTAAATTATTTTGTAAAATTGCTTTTTCACTAGCACAATTATTTATTTGCTCGCTTAAAGAACTAGCTATTGCATCACAATCAGTTGCTATTGGGCACACTGGACAATCATTTTCACAAATACATTCAGGACAATTATTATCTAAATTCATTGTTAATAATCTTTCTTCACAAACCTTTTTTTCGTTAACACAATCAAGAAATTCTTTGTTTAAGTCTTCGCAAACTTCTTTTAAATAAGATAATTCTCTTCCAGAAACAATTTGATTATTTTCTCCAAAATTAAGGTCATTAGAATCTTGCCCTGTTTGACTTGAAACACAACCAAAAAACAAAAAAGATAAAATAATTAAAACAAATAGAAACATATTTATTTTTTTCATGAATATGAATAGGATTAAGTGATTTATAATATTTGTTTTTGATGATTGGGATAGAATTTCTATCAAATCCTTAATTTAATTTTTTTCAAGAAAAATAGTGAATGAAGAAAGGTTTTATCTTTTCTTCAAACTAATTAATTTTTTTTATTAGCATTGGTTAGAGTAAATAATTTTTTTGTTTTTATAATTCGGCTAGTTGTTTGTAGAATTCTTTGTATTTAATCAAATCTTTTTCAACTATGTGTTTTATATCTTCCCAATCGGCCATTGTTATTGGTTCCCTTTTTCCTTTTATTTTAATTTCTTTCATAATTATCCCTTTCTAGTGTGGTTTGCTATCCAAGTTATTATTTCTTCTAATTGTGTTTTTGGTTTTACTGCCCAAACAACAACATTAAATCTTGATGTTTCTCCTACTTCTAATTCTTTTCCATTTATCTTTAAAAATGCTATCATTGATTGAAAATATTTTGTGCGTTAAGAAAAAATTAAAAAGTGCTTTTTGCGCAGTTATCAACATTGCTCAAATATGCTTTTTTGTTAATTTAAATTCATTTAAGAGGCATTAGTGTTTTTTGGATTATTTTTAATAGTCACTTTGCGCTGTTAGAAATTTTTTGTAAAGTGTTTTTGTGCCATAAATTTTTGTTTTTTGATTGACTTGTTTTCTGTAATTTACAGAATTTGAACACATGGTTTTATGGTGTAGTAAAAAGTTTTTTTTAAAAAAAAGTGAATTGGAAAAAGGTTTTATCCTTTCTCCAAATTTTTAATTATTTTTTTAATGCTTTCTTAATGTCTTCTCTCTTGTAGAATAATACTCCGATTACTATCAGGATTATTATTACTATTATTATTAGCGTGAAGTCCATTGGTGGTGCTTCATTGTCTCCTGTTGGTGGTAGTTCGTTAGAACTAGTATCGTCACCAGTTTCTGTCCCATCATCCGTTCCAGTTGTCGTAGTCACTTCTTCTGCGAAACTAACCATTGGATCATTGAATACTATGCCATCTAACTCTGGTTGTGTTGTGTCAGTAACCTGGTAGGTTATTTCTTGTGATTGCCCTGCCTTTAATAATGGTAGAGTAAACTCTAACACTGGGTCATCCTTTAGTATCGTGAACAATGTTTGAGAAGTAATCCTTGAAGCGGTCTCGCTAACAGCTTTTGGTACTTCTACTACTACTCTCACATTCTTTTGGTCTTTACCAGTACTATTTGTTATCGTAGTAGTTATTGTTGTCTTGTATGATACTTGTCCTTGAGCATTAGTAATCTTCTCTGTTTTTACTTCAATCTCAAAGTCGTATTCTCCAGCATTATCAATCATTGCTTGTATTTCTTCTGGAGTGAACAAAGCATTTCCTTGGTCATCAGTCATTTCTCCTAATAAGTCTCCTAACTCTTGTGGTGTTAGATTGCTAGTGTCAACCGTGTCCTCGTAAACAGTTACAATTGTTTCAACGGGAGTAGTTCCTTGTGTAGTACCAGTTGTTGTTGTAGTGCTAGAACCACTTGAAGGAGTAGTTGCTGTTGTTGCAACAACTTGCGTTGACTCACCTATAACATACTCTGTTCCATTAGAAACATTCACTAACTCAATAGTATAGGTTCCCTCAATATCGTCAACAATATAAGAAGTGCTACAAGTAATTGTGGTTTCATGGCTTAAACCATAACCATAACCACTCTGGTAACCATAACTATAACCTAGTACACCATAACCATATGTTCCATAACCATAACCAGCGAAATCAGATACTTCTGGGCTACAATTTCCACCAAAGAGTACTGTCGAACCATTTGGCTTCGTAATTTTAAATTGGATGTCATCAGTGTAAACCTCTGTTGTTTCTTTAACAACTTCAGCTTCAATAGTAATAGTGTCACCCGTGTTTGGTGTCTCATCACTAATATCCCATGTAACACTAAAAGCTGCTGCTGGTCCAGACAAAAAAACTATTAGTAAAACAAATAGTGCTAGTGCGCTAGCAATGAACCTATTCTTTTGCTTAAGATTAATCTTACTAAATTTGCTCAATTCACTCATCTCCAAAAAAGTTTTATTACTAACTCCAAGAATTAACTCATAAAACATATTTAAATGTTTTGTTTTTGTTTTCCAGTGATTTTTACTAGAATAATTGTGTTCCAAAACAAGGTTTTTTGTTTTCCAATGATTTTTTATTTGAATCCTTGTTTTAAAAACCTTTTCTTAAATGAACTTTGTAATGAAACTTAGTGACAAAATTCTTTCTTTGTTGAAGGAAAAGGATTATTCTTTTGAAGAATTAAAAGAAAAAACTAACTCTTCTTTTTTTGAGCTTAAAGACAATATTAAGAATTTATTAAAAGAAAAAAAAGTTTTTAGAAAAGGTTTTCCCACTAAATACGCTTTGCACAAATCTTCAGAAAAAGTTTTTCTTTCTAAAACAATTACTAATTCTACTAGGACTCTTGAAGATTACAAAGGAGTCTTCCTAACAACAACCATTTTGTTACTAATGGTAATATTGTATAGTGTTTTCCTAAAAAACCCTTTTGTTTACCCTGGTTTAGAACAAAGAACATTTATAGTATTCTTGCCCTCACTCCTAATAACAATATTATTGTATACTCCTTGGCAAAAAATAATTAGGTTTATTCCAATAAATTTTGTCCAAGAAGAAACACTCTTGTTTTTGGATAAAGCCAAGCACATTACAAGCACAAAAGAATTAAAACATTTTTCAAAAGAGTTCTTGGAAAAAATCCTTGTTCCCTATTATCCACACTTACTAATAATATTATCAGTTTTTTCTCTTTTTAAAATAGAATTCTTCTCTTCTTTTAATGAATTTTTTTCCCCAATAGCCCTGCACCTAATACTAATATCAATAGGCCTAATTACTCTAAAACAAAAAAAACCTTTTTTCTTCAAAGAAAAAGAGTTATGCAAATATTCATTCCTATTACTCTTAATACTAGTAACTTTATCCTCACTCTCTTTTGAACAAATCACATTCCTAACAGAGCCCCTAAAAGTAATCCAATTCCAACTAACAATAATAACAATCATTCTTGGAGCAATAACCTTTTGGCAAAACAAAGAAGTAATAGAAGAAATTGAAGAAGAACAAAACACAGAAGAAAAAGAAGAACAAAAAAGAGCTCTTGAATTTGGAGAGAAATATCCGAAGTTGGCTAAAATACCCCTAGTTAACAAAGTGACTAAATGGATGTACAAAGAAGGGTGGGGTTACTCGTTTGGGTTGGTATTAATACTTATTTTTGGATTTTTTTTACGCATATATTCATTAGGAAAACAAAGCTTATGGATCGATGAAACCTACTCTTACTTAGCAATTGAAGGAATAACAAAAACTGGGTTGCCGATATTTCAATCAGGATTTTTATATTATAGAGAGTTAATATTTGATTATCTTGTTTGGTTTGCCACTCAAATTTTTGGATTAAATGAATTTGGTCTTAGAATAATCCCTGCAATTATTGGAGTTATTGCCATAATCATTGTTTATAAAATTATGGTTAAGTTTTTTAACAGAAAAATATCCATTATTGCTGCAACACTCTTTGCACTTATGGAATGGGAAATAGTTTATAGCAGATTACTTAGATTCTATATTTTTAATCAATTTTTATATTTGATTACAATTTATATTTTATTAAATATTATAAACAAAGAAAAAATAAAGAAAAAAGATATTCTAGTTTTAATTTTTTTATTCGGAGCATTATTATCTTCATCAAATCTGAATATAATATTTATTATTTTATCAACATTTTGGATAATTAGTAGCCAAAAGATTGATTTAAGAAATAATAAAATAACAAAAAATAAAAATTTTACTTTACTTTTATTAACATTTTCATTAAGCGCAGTAATATATTTTATTTTTATTTTTGATATTGGGCGAACTTTAAATATGATGGCTCCCCAATTATCATTTAAAAATTTAATTGCATTTAGCACATTTATTCAAAAATATTTAGGTTTTGCAATAATAACTGGGATCGTATTAATATTAAACAAAAACTTAAATGAAAACAAAAATTTAAAAAATTTAATATATATTCTTTTTATTTCAGGTTTAATTCCAGTCTTATTAACACCCATATTTGCAGATAGATACATCTTTTCTACATTGCCAATATTATTTATAATTAGTTTAGGACTTTTGTTAAACATAATCCTGAAAAACAAACAAAAATTTACAAACTTTTTTTTAACAGCCATATTAGTATTTTTAATTTTAACTAATTCGTTAATTTTATTGCCTCAAGAAACATATTATATTGACAAAATAAACATTTCGCAACCAGATTATGCAAAAGCATATGCATTAGTCTATTCTCAAATGGACAAACATTCAACCGTGATTACAATTACAGGAGGAGGAATTTCCCCTGCAAAATATTACTTAAAAGAAAAATTTAGTTGCAAAAACAACTATAATTATTTTAACACAGAGGATTCATCTTTCGACAAATATCGTGATTGGGTAGAAAAACAAAAATTTTTATGGATGAATTACGTTGATGGAAAATACACTGAAATTTATACTGGTTGCACCATAATTACAGATAATGCTTCGTTTAATGAGATAGTTGGCACTATAAAAAATACTTTTTTAATTGTAGAGAAAAAAGCTTACCTTGACACAAGAACAAAACTTCAAATTAAAAGTTGTGATCAGTTTTTATTTGAAAAACTTACTGTTTATTCTTGTAAATAAAATAAGTAAACTAATTACAAAAATAATAAATGTAAATAGTATATTTATTATGTGATAACTAAAACCAGTCAGTATTGCTTGTTCAGTCGTCATCCCAACAAGAACATAAGTTAATGACCAACCTAATTCTAAAGTCCCAATATTAAATAACCCTTGTATTGGCAATATTGTAGTTAAAACTGCTAAAGTTCCTCCTACAAATACTGCCCAAATTGAAAGATTACTCCCAAGACCAATCACAATTGTATACCCAAAAATAAACATTAAGAAATTTATAATTAATGAAATAATCAATAGTTTTATCTTTTCAGTTAATGAATAGTTTAATGAAGAATCAATTATTCGCACTATTGAATTTGAGATTTTATTCAAAAATCGATTTTTTCCCTTAGAAAATAAAATAAAAATATTTCTTATTATTTTTGCAAATTTCATAAATAAAATTAAAAAAATAAATAAAATCGGTATCGTAATTAAAACAAGAGTCTTAATATAAATATTATTTAAATAAAAAAATATAGAAACAATAAACAATAATGTTATGCCAAAAATATCAAAAATTCGAGCAATTACAATATTAGATAGTGAATCATGAAAAGAATAATCTGAAAATTTTTTCAAAAGGATTGGATAAGAAAACTCTCCAAGTCTTGCAGGAAGAACGCTATTAATTAAATTATGAATTCCAGTAATTGATAAAACTGTAAAAAAACCAACTTTTGATTTTAACAACCAAAAAAATCTTACAGCCCTAAGAATATTAACCAACAAGTAAATAACAAACCCCAATAATAAGTAAAAAATATTTGCTGATTTCAAAGTCAATACAATTTCATTAGAATCTACATTATTTAAAAGTAGCAATGCCAATAATAAACCAAAGATAGTGAATATGACTAGGGAAATTTTTTTAAGGTTCATAATTTATCCTGATACAAAAGTAATGTTTCTTTTGCGCATTTTTTCCAATTAAACTTTTTAATATTAGATTTTCCTTTTTTAATTAAATCTAATCTTAACACATTATTTTTAACAATCTTTTCCATTGCTAAAGTTATATCACTAATTGATCTTGGGTTAACCATAATTGCCCCATTTCCTGCTATTTCAGGCATGGAACTAATATTTGAAGTTATCACTGGGCAACTTAATGCTTGAGCTTCAAGAATAGGTAGTCCAAACCCTTCATAAAGTGACGGATACAAATATGCTGTTGAATTTGAGTAAAAGTTATTTAATTTACTTTGTGAAATAACGCCCACAAAATTTACTTTTTCATTAAGATTTAGTTTGTCTACAATATTTTTTATTTTTACAGAATTATTCAAATTTTTTCCAACAATAATAAGTTTAAAATTTTTATTAATCTTTAAAAAATCATTAAAAGCAAATAAGATTCTTTCAATATTTTTTCTTGGTCTTAAAGCCCCAACAATCAAAAAATAATTTTTGGAAATTTTCTTTTTACAATTTTTACCTATTTTTGGAGTACCCAGATAGATAACATTAATTTTTTCTTTATTTGTTCCAATTAAATTTATTAAATCATTTTTAGTCGCATTAGAAATACAAATAACTTTGTTTGCTTTTTTAACTGAAAGAGGCAAAAATAATTTCCAAAATAATTCGTCTATAAATTTCATTTCCCCACTTAATATAAAAGGGGTTAAATCAAGAACTGTGACAATTAACATAATCTTTTTTGGTAAAAAAAGAGGGATGGTGTTTTTTGGGCCATGAAAAATATCTAATTCATCTTTAATTATTTGATTTCTAAGAGTTATTTGCTCCCAAAACGGAATTAATAATTTATTTTTATTTTCTAACAAAATCTCTTTAAAATTCTTATAATTAAATGTCCCAAGGCATTTTTTTGAATCATAATACAAATAATATTGATTAGTTTTATCCAGTTTAGACAATTCATTTATGAGATTAATTAAATATGTTTTAACCCCTCCTTCTATTGCAAGTGATCTTGCATCAATCCCTATTCTCATCTAAATGCCCCATTTATTTTTTTTGCTAAATCTTTAACATCTTTTTCTTTTGCAAAAGTCATTTTTGCTTTAGGATATTCTTTTTGAATTTTTCTTGTTTCAGGCATGTCAAAACATATTATTGGAAGTTCCATTGCTATATAATTGTATATTTTTGCATTTGCTTCCCCACTTTCAAGGGTTTTTGGCGATATTGCAATATCGCCTAATTTTAGGTATGATGCTGCTTTTTCATATTTAATTGGCCCAGTAAAGGTTATTCTATCCATTATTCCGAGCTCGTTAGCCATTTTTTTAGCCTCATCAACAGGATAACCCATTACCAAGAAATGTAACTTTTTATCAACTAAATGAATTGCCCTCAAAAGATAACTTATCCCCTTATACATTTGTAATCCGCCCAAATAAACAACAATTTTTTTGTCTTTTGGCAAAGTTAATTTTGCTGGCTTAATTTTTGAATTAAATAGATTTTTGTCAGGAAAATCTTCTATTACTTGTATTGATTTTTTTACTAAACACCCTTCTTGCAAAAATTCTTTAAGCGCTTTTGTACTAGTAATTATTTCATCAGGTTTGTTAGAAATATATTTTTCAAACCCAAATAATAATTTTGATACTAACCCTTGTTTTTTTATTGTTCCGTGCGCAGACAGCTCCCCAACAAGCGATCCCTGAGCATCATATACAATTTTTTTGTCGTACAATATTTTCAAAACAATCCCAATTGTCAAACCCTCATGTAAATGCGCGTAGATTAAATCAAATTTATTTTTTTGCATTAATTTTATACATTTAAATAGCATTAACAAGTCTAAAAATGGTTTATACACTGAAAATCCGGGCTCTGTTTTTTTATACCCCAAAAGGTTACTAACTCTTTCTATTTTTAATGTTTTAATATTTCTCCCAACGGGATAAGTCAATAAAATAACTTTGTTTCCTTCTCTTTCAAGACGAAAATAACTATTTAAAATTCGCATATGACAACCCCTATCTGAAAAAAAGGGAGTTGGTGCTAACATTAAAACTAACTTATTTTTTTTAAACGGCATTTTAACTCACTTTACTTTTTTAAAGACTAATTTTACTAATGATTTTTGCAATTCTGATTTATTATATTTACTAAAATTGGCAGAAAGATTAATATTTTTGTTTAACTTTTTATATTCAAATTCAGAAAAAATTAATTCGAAACCATTTTTTTCAAAAGACTTAATGAAATCAATTGAACGCAAGCGATTTGTATAAATAATTGTATTTGAAGTAAGATTAGTCCATTCCTTTTCAGAATATTTATAAAAGTTAAAAGGATTATCAAAATTAAAATGATCTCTTAGGTCAATTATACTTATGCAATACCCATTTTTTTTTAGACACTTGCCAATATTTTTAATCGATTTATTTACAAAATCTTTATCAATATGTTCAAATGTGGCATTTGAAAAAACTATATCGAAATACTTCTCGGGCAAGTTATTGTTTATAATATCGGCTTGTAAAAAAGACAATCCAGACGTAAAATTAATTACTTTATCTTTTTTACAAACAAAGAATTTTTTATAATTTTTTTTAAATCCATTTTTTCTTAGAAATTCATTTGACCTATCAAGTTCTGATTCAAAATTTAGACAATTATATTTGTCAATACTTAGCCAACTTCGGATATTATGATCAAAAAAAAAGTAAGCGCAACCAAAAGAAGATCCTGCCCCAATTTCAAGAATTTTTTTATTATTTAATTTAACCTTTCCTGCATTTATTAATTCAGAATACCATAGATAAAGTTTGTAAAAATCCAAAAGACTTTTTTTAGAATCCCAAAAATGCTGTAGAAAAAAAGATGGATTTATATTTCTTGCCATAAAATAAACAGCTTTTTCTAATTTTAATTTTTGAATAATTTTTAGAAAAAATTTAACACTTTTATTCATGATTAACAAACTCCCAAATCAACGTAACCCTTGGCTAATTCATAACTAACAGGAGAAGCTCCCCCGCCCAATGGAGGAAATTCATAATTTAGCATTAGTATTTTTTTCATTATAACACTTTCAATAATCTTATTTCTTATAATATTCCTTGTACCATTTAACAAATTGTTTTACTCCTTCTTTAATGCTTACTTTTGGGTTGTATCCAAGCATTTCTTTGGCCTTGGAAATATCTCCAAAAGTAATCAACACATCTCCTTGTTGGAGTGGAAGTAGTTCTGTTTTAGCTGTTTTTCCAACATTAGTTTCTATTTCTTTTACAAAATCTTTTAGTTCTTGACTTTCACCAAAAGCTAGGTTAAATACTTCACAAGGATAGGATTTATCTAAAGCTAATAATATTCCACTAACTATGTCTGAAACGAAAGTAAAATCTCGCTTCATTT
>CAZUCF010000015.1:0-19451 GCA_964619405.1 uncultured archaeon
AGGTCATAGTTTATTACTACGTTTGATCTGTGTAGGTTTACTCCTTCGGCTAGTATGTCTGTGGTTATTAGTAGGTTTATTGTGGATTTGTCTTTTTTTCTTGCGTCAAAATTTTCCATTACTTCTTTTCGTAAGTCTTCGTTTGATACGCTTGAGAAGGATTTTACTTTTTTTAGGATTGGTTTTAGTTCTTGTTCTAAGTATTCTGCTGTTTCTTTTGATTCTGTGAAGACTATTACTTTGTTATTTTTTAGTATTTTATCAGTAGTTAGTCTTTTTTCAAATTCTTTTAATTTTGGATCGTAGTCTATGTCTTTCCATAGCGCTTGGATTGTTTTGAGTAGTTCTAAATCACTTTCCAAGTGTTTTATGAAGTTTGTGTTGAAGTCTTCTGCCGAGTATTCTTTTGCTTTTTCGTTATCAAGTAGATATTGTAATTGGTCTTCATCGTCTGATTCTATACATTCCAGTATTTTGTTTAAGTATTTTTTACTGAAGTATACATGTCCGTTTTTGTATGCTTTTATGAAGTATTCGTGGGATTGTATAAATCGGTCTATTGTGTTTTTGAATGCGAAGAAACTGCTTTCTAATCTTTTTAGTAATACTCCTTTCATGAAGTTACCCATGTTCTTTTGTGAGCCTCGTTCTAGGTTTGATAATTGTTTAGGGTCTTTTAGATAAAGTAGTGGAGTGTATCTCGCATAGGTGAAATTGTTTATTACTATATTTAGAGTTTCATTAAAGATATTGTCTAATTTTTTGTCAAATTCATATATTATTGGGTTGGGGTCTTCTATTTTTGGGAATTTTAGTCCTTGTTTTTTTAAGTCTTCAGCGTAGTTGTTCTCAATACTTTTTCTTGTTCTTCTTATCATCACGTATTTTAGTACTTTTTCTCGAATTTCTTTGGCATTTTGTTTTACTATTGAGATATATTCGTCTTTGTTTGTTTGTCGGTCTAGTCCTTTTAGTCTTGCTTGGAGTTTCTTGAAAAATGCTTCTAGGTCTCGTGCTTCTGGGTTGGGCAGTGTTGATTTTCTTGCGTTTTGGAATAGTTTTAATTGAGATAGAATATCCATTGGAGAGTTGTTTAGTGGTGTTGCTGAAACGAGGATTACTTTTTTTCCTCTGCAAATTCTGAATAGTTGTTCGTACATTTGAGTGGATTCATTTCTAAATCCGTGTGATTCATCAATAATTATTGTTTTGTAATTTTTTGCTTTTTCTATAGCACTTTCAAGCATTCCTCTTGAACAAAAGTCACAGCGTCTTATTCCAAAACTCCAGAATGCTTTTTTCCAGGACCCTGGATTGTTTTCATCAAGCAATACTGGGGGTGCGATTACAAGAGTTCCTGCATTTTTTCCGTCTATGTATTCTAGTTCTTTCGCTAGCATTGTTGCAATGTATGTTTTTCCCAAACCAACAACATCAGAAATAAACACTCCACCATATTCCAGTAATTTTGATTTTGCATCTTTTACTGCATCTACTTGGTAGGTTAAGTCCATAAAGTTTTCTGGACGATACTCATCGTTCTTTAACTGTTCAACATCTTCGTCAATTCGCTCATATAAATATTCATATAAAAATTTTAGGAAAAGGTGTTCGGGTAAGATTTCCGAATTTAACCATGTTTTATTTTTTATTGTTTGTACAAATCTTTCTGATACGTCGATTGCTGTGGCCCACAGGTATTCAAATTTTTTTGATGCGACGATATAATCTTCTTGTCGTTTTAGTACTACGTTAAACTCTATGTTTTTGTTTAATCCAGCTTCAGTTAAGTTACTTGATCCGGTTATTACTCGGCCTTCGTCCCCAAAGCCTCCGCCTTTTGATGTAAATACATAGAGTTTTGTGTGCATGTTTTGGTCAGGGTATGCTTTGATTTCTAGTTTTCCAGACTTAACCCATTCAATAAATTTTTGTGTGCCTTCTTCTACATCAATATTGTCTTTTGATTTTTCAAATTCTTCTATTATTTTTGAATCAAGTTGGCTCTTTATTTGTATGGATGTATCTTGTAATTTAGCTTGGCTTGATTTTGCTTTACTTAGCATATCAAATGCTTGTTGATTTGTTCCAATTCCGATTAATATTTTTATTTTTTCTACATCTTCAAGTTCTTTGTATATTCTAAAAAATCCACTTGGGTAAAAGTATCCTACAATACAGTCAAAAAATCTAGTATTTTTTATTAGTTGTTTAAAGACGTTCTCAAGTGTATTTCCTTGTTCGTTTGTTATGAATGTTGTATCGTTCATCTTAATCACTAAAACTAATTTTATTCTAAGTAAATATTTCCTAGTTGTTTATTATATATGAATGAGTCGTTTGTTTGGGCGTTAGCTTTGGCATCAGTCATAGTTACTACGTTTGCGTCAAGTTCATCAGCTTTGGCTATTATTAGTGCTTCTGGAAACATTGGTGGTTTTGGGCAACCGAATTCGACTGCACCGTGGTGGCTAATCATAGTGTGTATCAATTTGTTTTTCTTTGTTTCATCTATTTGGATTTTGTCTAGTCTTCTTGTTAGTTCTTGCACTCCAAGTATCATATGGCTTAGTAAATTTCCTTTATCAGTTATTTTTATTTGAGTTGTTGTAACAAACTCTTCTATTTTTCCAATATCATGTAATATGGCTCCCGTTATAAGTAAATTTTTGTCTAGTTTGTGGAATTTTGTTAAATCGATACATATTTGAGTCACAGACAATGTGTGTTCTAATAATCCAGATGCCCACCCATGGTGTATATACATTGCTCCAGGACTTGTCTTGAATTTTTTTACAAACTCAGTATCAGTAAAGAAAGAATCCAAGACTTGCTTGTATTCTGAATCATCCACTAACTCAATAAATTCTTTTAATTTTGAGTACATTTCTTCTGTATCTTTTTCACTCTTTCTAATAAAATCACTAATGTTATACTCATCAGTTGTCAGTACTTTTAGTTTTCCATCATTTACACTAAAATCTATGTTTCCATTAAATTCTGAGACACTGCCCTCAGCTAGAATTACTGAATCCGGTTGAATTGAATTGTAAACTTGTTCAACGTTTGCTTTATTTTCAGAACCCCAATATTTTAGCATCCCATCGCCCAGAGCATCCTGGATTTTTATTTCAAAAAAGTATTTCCCGTTTTTTGTAGACCTAATTTCTTTTGTAAATCTCACTACAAAAATATCTTGAAAAGAATCATTTGGCTTATATTCACTAATAGATTTTTGCTTCTTATAAATCATTTTTTCACCACTCTACATCTTTTTTACTAAATAAAATGTTCTTCTTTTTTTAGCTTGTATTCCTCTGATTTTTTTATTATATTAATTGCTTTTTTTAAGTCCTCTTGAGTCGGGTTGGGAGTTAATTTAGATATTAAATCATTTCTTTGGTCAGGATAATAAATATAGTGCCACCAATCTTTAACTAAATATATTTTTTCAATAATTTGTTTAATGTTTTCGGGCACTTTTTTTCTTTGCTCTATTGATAAGCATTTTTGTAGCAAAGGAAACAAAGTTTTTGCAGCATTTCTCAGATTTTGCTCAGTTAAATCTAAATTCTCAATAAAAGCTAAATGAATTGCTGGGAATTCAGCATAATATTTATCAGCCATCAGCGTCTTTTGTTTTCCTTCTTTTTCGATTTGTTCTGCTTTTTTGCACAATTTATCAAGTTCTTCAAAAGTTAGTGTGTTTGTTTTAAATGAATCCTCTTCGATGTATTTTGGTACTTGGGCATAATATTTATCTTTAATTTTTCTTTCAACATCTGTATTATAACCATCGGGCAAATTGTGTAATAGTTCAAGCATTTCAGTTTTTTTCTGTATATTATACGGCTGACATATTTCCAAGAACCAACGAACAGCTCCAATTTGATTTAGGGTTAAACCCATATTAAATTTGTCATCCTTTAATCTCAAATATATGTTTGGTCGAGCAACTAATTTCGCTTCATCTTTGTCCAGTTCATTGGAAAGTTTAAACATTAACCAATCTTCTCTTGAAATTAATTTTATTATCTCATTATCTTGCAGATTTGGAATTAGTTCCTCAAAATCAATTTCTTTTTTACAAATATTGTACGCTTCAACATAGTTCATCAATATCACATCTTTGCTATTTTTCCTGCTTCTGTTAATTTGTATCCTTTTTCTGTTTCTTCAATAAATCCTTTGTCTTTAAGTTCTTTGATTGCACGGTAAACCATTGCTTTGCTTATATCCACGTCTTCAGACATTTGTGCAATTTTATCTAGTTCTTCTATTCGTTCAAGAATTTTTTGTTGTGTTTCAGTTAATTCAAAAGCAATTATTGGAATTGTGATTATCTCATTCGTGTCTTCAGTGGCATAAATTATTTTTTTTATTCTACAACTTCTTTTATACCCTGCAAAAAGTACACCTAAAACTTGCGGGCGTCTGCCAGTAGATATGTTAAGATAGATTTCATCAGAATTAGGTATTGCATCAATTAAATCACTTACTCCTTGAGCAGTTTCAACGATGTCATAAACTTCTACTTTTTTTTCTTTAACTTCCATTATTTTTTCATAATGTTCTTTTATGGACTGAATTGCTTTTTGTTGTTTTTCATCATTTTTTTTGTCCACTAAAAGGTACAAGCGTTCTATTGAAAAACGGTTTATAGCAAGAATAATTGAAGGGGTTTCATAAATTGGAGAAATAAGGACTTTTACCATACAATATGAATGACACACAATGTTTTAAATGTTTGCGAAAACACACCCTTAAAGTTGAATTTCTACATTTGCAGTGCAATTTATAAACATTATGCGACTCAATATAAATGATATTATGAGTACATACAGTATTCATTTTGAGTGCACCCATTACGGTTAGTGGGTTGAAGCAGTTTTGGCAGACATCCGTTTTTGCTTGGTTTATTTCTCCGCAGACTTGACATTTGTTTACGTGGTTTTCTTCACTTTTTGTTTTTTCCATCCCGTATAGTTGTTTATAGGCTTGTTCTACTTGTGCGCCACTTAAGTGTATGTAGGTTGCTGGTTGTTTTGAGCCAATGGTCCATCCAAATATCATGCATAGTTGGGCTTCGTTTAGTCCTTGGGATGCTAGATAGGATGCTCTTGAGTGTCTGAATAAGTAGGCGTGGATGTGTTTTACTATTTGGGTTCTTTTTTTCAAGTCTTTTAGCATTTCGTTAACTGATTGATGAGTCATTGGTTCTCCTTTGCCTCTGTTACCGAATAGTACGAATAATGGGTCGTCTTGTTCGGATTGTTGTCTTGTTTTGATGTATTCTTTTAAATCTCTAACAGATTCTAGTAGTAATACTTGTCTTTCTCCTACCTTTCCATGTAGTCTTATTCTTGCTTCTCCATTATCAAACTCAACGCTATTCATTTTCATGTTAATGACTTCACCGATTCGTGCACCTGATTCCCAAAGTAAATGAATTAATGCTCTATCTCTAACGTTTTCCGTTGCACTTAAAAGTTCTTTTACTTCTTTAGGAGTAACAAGTTGTGAAGGCAACTTTAAGTGTTTTTTTCCCAAACCAGTTTTAATCCACTTAGTTTTTTCACTACACTCTTCGCCCCCATTCAACCACTTATCTAATTGTTTTAATTTTTTCAAGTAATCTTGACGAGTAACTGGACTTATGTCTTTTTGATTAATTTTTGAAACTAAATCTTCAATATCTTTTTTTGAAGCCGTATCAAAATCTTTGCCTAACAATTCTAGCAAGCGACCATACACACTCATCAAGTTAGTTATTCTTGCTAAAGCAATTCCAATATTAGAAAGACTTTTATAATTAGCAACAATAATTTCTCTATTTCTCGAAGTCAAATTAAAAGGAGAGTCACGAGAATTTTTTACAAAATGACGATCATCAAAAACAAATTGAACTGGATCAACTCGTTGCAAAGCAAGACTAAGCCTTCGCTCATAATAAGATTTCAAATGTTCCCTTTCCTTCATACACAATCACTTCATCCCGAACAAAAAAAATTCTTTTTCGTTCTTTTTAAAGTAGATTGAGCCCAAAAAGGGTAACCACACTCGTACTAACATACCCCGACCGGGACTCGAACCCGGGTCACTGCCTAATTCTAACTTTACTAATTTTCGCGTTTTTGTTTCTTGTGTTACTTGGCTTTCTGTCAATTATGCAGAGCATAATTGGCAAATTCTTTCGCGAGCCTTAGTAAGGCTCTGAGAAGGCAGTATGCTTGACCGCTACACTATCGGGGCACTTTTTAATTTCTTCGAAATTAAAACCTGCACTAAAATTTCCGATAGTGTTAATTTTACTGAATTTTTTCTTAAAAAATTCCTACACTATCGGGGCAAATGGCGTTCCATTTCCTAGAAAAACTTTTAGTTTTTCTGGACCTACAAAATCAAAGATTTTGCTTGGTGATAGAATCGGGCACATTTGGTGTCTTCCTTGCTGTTGCTCGATACAACTTACCGCTTAACTAAACATTTGCTTTTCATTATCTTCGCTTTTACTCTATAGGGTAACAAGCTTTGCTTGTTATTAAAAAAATTAGTCTCAGTTAATATTTATATTGCTATTCCTCGTATTTCTTTTATGGTATTAAAAGCAATTTTGTTTGATTTGGATGGAACACTAATTGATTCTGTTCCATTGATAACAAAGAGTGTTAGTGATACAATAAAACACTTTGGTTTTAATTGTTCTAAACAAAAGTTAAGAGAATTATCACAGTTACACTCAAGGGATATTGCTTTTTATTTTATGGATAAGAACAAGGTTTCTTTTAATTTGAATGATTTTGTTAAGTATAGGAGAAATTTTTTTTTAAGATTACTTGAAAAAAATAGTAAGCAATGGTTTAGTGATTCAAAATTGTTTGTTAAAAACGCTTCCAAAAAATATAAGTTGGGGATAGTTACTGGTTCGAGATGGCTTTTTATTAACGCTGTTTTTGATGCTGGAACAAAAAACAAATTGGAAGCAATAATAACAAGTGATGATGTTGAATACAAGAAACCAGATGTTGAGCCATTAGAAAAAGCTTTGGGCCAGTTAAGAGTTAAAAAAAACGAAGTAATTTTTATTGGTGATTCTACTCAAGACGCTTTAATGTGCCAGAGGTTTGGAATAAAATTTGTTGGGAAAACAACTGGTATTTCAACAAGAAAAGAGTTGGAAAGATTTGATTCAATTTTCATTGGAAAAAATTTTGGTGAAATAGAGTCTTTTTTAAAAATTAAATAATTTTTTTAAATTAAAAATAATTTTTTTATTTATTAATCAAAGATAATTTTTCTTCTAATAATGGTAGATTAATTATTGTGTCCTTGCAACCATCCCTCAAAAGTAATACTACTTGTGGTATTATTGGTGTTGCTTTTAGCATGTCAAATGCAAGTAGTGCTTCGTTAAAACAACAAACTCCAACACTTGCTTTTGGATTATATTTTTCCAACATTTTTTTTACCATTGTTCCACCAGGAACAATAAAAACTTTTTTGTAACCCAAATCAAGAGCAAATTTCTCTGCTTTTCCAAGATCACAATTCCCACAATGCTTGCAGTGATAACCTTCTTCATCAAGAGTTGCCTTGCATTTTTTTGAATTCCTAGAACAATGTGGCAAGAATAATATTCTGTCTTTAAAAGGCACTTTTTTGTATTCTGGTTCATAAACAGTGTTCCTTAATTCAATGTGAGTAAACTGAACCATGCTTTCTGAAAGACCAAGTTTTTTTGCAATATTTTCAGTTGCTTTTGCCGCATTCAAGTGTGCTCCAGAATCAACTACTCGGCCAACCGCAACCCTTATTTTTTCGTAAGTATTCATAACAAAAATAAATTAAGAAGGAATTAAAAATAGTAGGCTAGCTTTTTAAATTTATTAAAAAAGCAACTATTAAAACCTTTGTTTGTCAAAATTTTATATGATTAAAACTAAATTTTTTTAATTAGTTTGTCGCTGTGGATTAGCAGCTATATCGCCTGACTCATAATCAGGAAATCGGCGGTGCAACTCCGCCCAGCGACACTTTTTAAATTTTTTTTTTTGAAAATTTAAAACCTGTGCTAAAAATGCTTTCAGCGGCACTTTTTAATTTTTTTTTTTTTGAAAATTTAAAATCTGTGCTAAAAATGCTTTCAGCGGCACTTTTTAATTTTTTTTTTTTTTTTTGAAAATTTAGAATTAGTTTTAAAATTACAATTTTTTCAAATATTTGTTATCCTGCTTTTCATAACCAAATTGTTTCCGTGTAAAAGTACTCTGTCAGCGAAACCAATGAAAAGAGATGTTTCTAATACTCCGGGAATTTTTTTTGCTTGGAATTCTATGTCCTCAATAGGATAAATATTGTCAACATTAACTCTAATAAAATGGTGTCCTGTTTCACTCAACATTGGTTCACCGTTTTTCTTTAATTCTATTTTTGCTTCACCCAAATTCATTGCTTGTAACAATGTCTTGTTTAAAGCAAAATTACTAACCTCTAATAATATTTCGTATTCCATTTGTTTCACAAAGTTTTGTTCCTCGCAAACAATAATGAATTCTGATGCTTCTTGCGCAATCATTTTGTCGCGAACAAGAGAAGTAGTTTCATTTGAAATGTAATTAAAATCCTCATCAACTTGGTCAACAAAATCAAATGCTAGGTCAACTTCAACATCGTTTAATGATACAACAGGAACTTTGAGTATAGAACACACTTCTGATAACTTGTATGATGTGGGAACAAATTTTACATTCAAAGAGTTTTCTGAAATGTATAAAGCAAGTTTTTTTAAAAATGGTTCGTTTAACGGGCCAGTACCAAAACTAACTATTGAATCCGGTTTAACATATTTTTCTAGTATTCCTTGTATTTGGTCGTCAAGCATCATTCTAATCAACAATAATAATTGCGTTTAGAAATAAAAAGGTATTGTGAAAAAGCTTGTGGGGGGAGTCGCACCCCCGAACTCGTCATCGTTGTTCATTAGATACCAATGACGTATTTTAACTACAGCTAAACTACACAAGCAGAATTTTTTTAAAAAACCCTAGAAAAATCGTTGATTTTTTGGGTCTAAAAAAGCTTTGCTTTTTTTTAGAATTCAGTAAAATTGGACTCCTTTGGTAGTCCTTAATTTGTTTAATAATTATTTCTCCAAAAAATCTTTTACTTTTTCTAAAGACAAGATTTCTTGTTTTCCAGTTTTTAAATTCTTTATTGTTATCTTGTTTTCTTTTAACTCGTTTTCACCAATTATTCCTACAAAAGAATAACCCTTTTTTTCTGCAAATTCAAATGCTTTTCCTATTTTTATTTCTTTTAAATTAGTTTCAACAAAAATATTTTTTCTTAGCTCACTAGCAACCCTGTTTTTTTCTTTAGAACTAATTCCTAATCCAATTAAAAACAATCCGTCCAAACCAATTTTCATTCCTTTTTCTTTTAAATAATCAAATATTCTGCTTACTCCTAAACCTATTCCAACAGCAGGGGTTTTTTGTCCACCATATTTTTCTATTAGCTTGTCAAATCTTCCTCCTCCGCCTACTGATGGTCCGTTATCAAGTTTTATTTCAAAAACTATTCCAGTGTAATATTCAAATCCTCTTGCTAACCTTGCATCAAATTCAATAAAATTTAAATTATTTTCTTTGCATAGTTTTTCAAATTCCAAGATTTCTTTTAATCCCAAAGAAGTTTGTCCTACAATTTGTGTTATTTTTTCAATATCATTTTCTTTTATTACTTCAATTATTTTTGAATCAATTCCTTTTTCTTCTAACATTTCTATAATATCTTCTTTGCTAACCTTATCCATTTTGTCAAGTATTCTCATTGCTTCTATTTCTTTTCCATTAGCATATTTTGATAATAAATCATTCAATAGTTTTCTTGAATTAAAAATTATTTTTGGTTTCAAATTCAATTCTTTAAAACAATTCCTAACAACAAGCATTATTTCTAATTCTGCTTCTAAACCTTCTACTCCTAAAATATCAATATCTGCTTGATAAAAAGCCCTATACCGTTTAGCTTGTGGTCTATCATACCTATAAACTTCTCCAATTTGGTATCTCTTGAAAGGCATTTTTAGTTGTTCTGTAGAGGCAATTCTTGCCAGAGAAGCAGTAAATTCAAATCGCAAAGCTAATTCTCTATCTCCTTTATCCTTAAAAAAATAAATTTCTTCTTTAATTGCTTCTCCTGCCCCGCCCTTTGTTTTAAACAAATCAAAGTTTTCTAATGCTGGAGTATATAATGGCAAGTAACCAAATGAAGCAAAAACCCTTCTAAATTTTCCTTCAATAGTTTCTTGTAACAAAGCATCTTGCCCAATTAAATCCCTCATTCCTCTAACTGTTTGAAAACTCATAATAACACCTTAAAAATAAAAGGCCGAGATTGGGATTCGAACCCAAGTCTTTCGGAAATTGCGTTTTTTCTCCACAACCGAAAATTCTAACCAAGCTAAACTATCTCAGCCACTAGCCACTTATATTAGGCCATTCTTTCCTCCAATTATTGATTTTATCAATATTTTTCCTTTGTTTTGTTCCAATTAATTTAACAAAATTACTAAAATTGTCGTAACCATCAAATATAACATCAAATGTTGGATTTGGCTTTCTTGGACAAATATTATTGTTTTTGAATATATAAACGTTAAACCCAAGCATTTTTAATATTTCTTCAATATCTTTTGCTAGTGCTAATGAAATAGTAGTGATTCTTAATGTCGGGTAATAATTTTTGTTTTTGCCTTGAGATTTAAAAGAAAGAGAACCATCAGTATCAAATATTCCGCTAATTAATGCACAAAGAATTTCTTTATTATTTATTTTGAATATATTTGGAATTTTTATTTTATTTTTTGACCCAATAGGTAATCTAAGTACTTTGTTTTTAAAATCAATTAAGGTTTTTGAATAAATTTCAAAACCAAACGCTTTTTGATATTCTCTTAAAATTATATCTATGCCATATAATTTTTTAAATAATGGTTTTATAACAAGTTTATAGTACTCTTTTTCATCATTTTTATTTCCTTTTAATCTATAACTTTTTCTTCGAGTGGGGATGCATCCATCACCAATACTGGTTCCAGTTTCATATGCTAATTCATTAGATATTTTATTCGGAAGACTAATTTTTAATTTGTTTTTCTGTTGATTTATTCTAATTTTTATCAAATTCAACGACAAACATTTATTTTTATATTTTAAATTTATTTTATTTTGTTTTTTTTGAGGTTTTCCAAATATTCGCTTTTTCTTTATTTTTGAAAGAGCAATCAAATTATTCCAAACAATTTTTTTTCCATTAAATTTATTGATTACTAAGTTTGGTTCTTTGTTTATGAACAAACAAATTCTTTCAAAGTCAGATTTAGATATGCGATAATTTTCTTTCCATAAATTTTGTAGATTATTATAATTAAAATCAAGTACTTTTGCAAACTCTCTCCAAGTAAAAAAACTCTTGTCTTTTGTATATTTAATGAATTCCTTTTGTTTTCTTTTTGGGAATTGAATTCTTTCATTTTCCATAGAAAAAGGTTTTTTTAAGAGGTTTATATTGCTTTCTGAAGTGTCATACCGTGGATAAAAAATATTCAATGTTTTTGAACTAAAAATTTGGTCTGTTTCAAAAATATTCTTACGACTAACAAAATCATTTGAATAGATGAAGTGAATCACTTTTGTTAATCATAAATATTATTTTCTTCTTTTCTTTTTTTAAAGGTTTGTTTTCCAAATATGTCCTAGAAAACGTGAGTTTTCTGGACCCGGAAAATTCTTTATTTTCCTTGGTCCTACTTTATGTGTTTTTTATTAATTGTTTTTTATGAGTTAATTTAATTAACAAGTTTTTCCTATTATATTGTATTAGGTAGTTGATTTTTATGGTTGATTTTGATAGTTGGTTGAAAGTAGCAAGGGGAAAAAAAGCTCTTAATGAGTCTCGTCCAAAAAAAGAAAAGAATTTGAATGCACGCAGACAAGCAAACGAGGCCAAAAAAGTTTTGTTTTTGCACAAGAGAGAACACCCTGAACATTACGAAAAAGTAATTGTTAAACAAAAATAAGTATTAAAAAATTTTTTTCAATTATTTTTTAACTTTTTTAATGTTAATTTAATTTTTTTAGATTTTTTTCTTTTATTAATTTTTTTTATTTTCGTATTAATATTAATTTATTTTTTTTATAGTATTTTTGCTCTTACTTTGTTAACAACTTCTCTTTTGGCTATTATTAGTACTTTCATTCCTGCTTTTAATTTTGATTCTGGTTTTGGTATTACTAGTTCTCCGCCATCATAAAAACCTATTAATGCTGAACCATCTGGGCTTTCAATATCCTTAACTTTTTTCCCATCCAATTTACTTCCTTTTTGTATTTGTATTTCCATTATTTCAGCATTTCCTCTTGACAAGAATGCTAAATCCAGTACTTCTGGTTTTGTTATTAGTTCTTCAATATACCCTGCTGCTGCTGCTTCAGGATGTATTACAACATCTATTCCCAATTTTTTTAATACTTCTTCATTATAATCGATTCTTGATATTCTTGCTGCAACTTGTTTTGCTCCTTGGTCTTTCGCAAGCAAGCAAATAATCATGTTGGTTTCATCTTGTCCTGTTAGTGCTACTACAGCATCACTCTCTTTTATATCAACTTTCTCCATTACTTTTGGGTCAGTAGCATCACCATTAATTGCAACGATATCCAAATCATGAGAAATCTTATCACACCTCTTTGCATCCTTGTCTATAACAACACACTCGTGATTCTCTTCTAATAATAAGTGGGCTAAGTAGTAACCCAAGTTTCCCGCACCAATAATAATAATATACATTCATCTCACTTCAAATTTCATTTTTTTAATATTTTATTTAATTTTTTAATTATTTTTTTAAAATATTTTTTTTGTTCTATTTAGATTATTGTTTTGTTGTTTTTAATTATTGCGTTTTTCTTCTAATGCTTAACAATAATCCAATACTTGCTAGTATAGGTATTATTTCTAGTCTTCCAACAAACATATTTATGATTAACATTATTTCGATTCCAACAGGCATTCCTAATTGTGTTATTCCAGTGCTTAACCCAACATTGCTTTGTGCTGAACTAACCTCAAATAATGCGTTTCCTAAATCATAACCGTGCATTGATAATACAAATACTCCAATGAAAATAAACATGATCCAAATTAATATGAATTGGTTTATTTCTTTTATTTGAGAATTGCTTATTTGTTGGTCGTTATATGATCTTCTAAAATAACTTCCTTCGGGTAAAACACTTTGTTTCATTTTCCAATAAATGCTTTTGCAAAAAACTATGAACCTACTTATTTTTATTCCTCCGGCAGTTGAACCGGCCGAACCACCAATTATCATTAATATTATTAAAACAATTTTTACAAAATCGCTCCAATTCCAAATTGTTTCCACTGTGACAAGGGATATACCACAACCAGTTAGTGATGCGAATGCGTAGAACAAGCTTGTCATCAAACCAAGTTTTGTTGCAACAAATAATGTTCCTATTAAACCAAGTAATAAAAGCATTCTAAATTCTGGGTCCTTAAAATAAACTTTCCACTCTTTTTTTTTCAAAAATAAATAATGTAATGCAAAACTACTTGCCCCCATTATCATTATCCCAATTAGTATTAGATTAGTCCAATAATTATTGACTCCTATTGGTAGCCAATTATTATTTGTTTCTGTTAAACCAGCACTAGTAATATCCATTCCGTTAGTACTTATTGCACTCATAGAATAATTTGTTGCTTCCCAAACAGTTTGCCCTGCTAATACTAATAATATGATTCCAATAATTGTTATTGTTACATATATTACAGAAATTTTTTCCACGCTTGTCTTCAAATTTTCTTTTAATTGGTCGCCTCTTCCTTCAGCAGACAATAATTTGGTTGTTTTTGAATAAGTTGTAATTAAACCTAAAAAAGCCATTACTACTATTCCTATTCCACCAATCCAACCCAAAAAGTTTCTCCAAAGTAATAAGGATTTTGGCATGTAATCAAGTAATAGTGATAGTTGTGTTAGACCAGTTGTTGTTAGAGCACTCATTGATTCAAAAAAAGCGCTTAAAATACTAATTTTTAATATTAGAACAAAGGGTATTGCTGCAAAAAAACAGTAAATAAGCCAAACCAAAACAATGCTTAACAAAGCGTGTTTTGATTCAGTTTCTTTTCTCACAATAATATTGTTCTTCAAAAAATAACCTATTGTGAATAGGCCTAGTGCTGAAACTGAAAAAGCCATTAAGTTATCAGTGCTTTTATCAATTATTATTGTCATTATTATTGGTACAAGAAAACTTATTCCAGAGTAAAACAATATTGTTCCCGCGTCTTTCAAAGAAACTTTTAAATCTTCTTTTCCTACTCTTAGAAACATTAAGAACTAATATTTTTTAGATTATTAAAACTTATCTAACATTTAAAACTTACATAGTATTATTTTATTAGTTAGGGCTCTTGTGGGGTAATGGATAACCTGGTTCCTTGCGGAGGAATTGCTCCGAGTTCGATTCTCGGCAAGAGCATTTTCCCAATTTTTTTTAAATATTTTTAGTTAGTTAAATATTTTTTTTATTAGTTCTTATTAATTGATTTATTTTAATTTTTTGTGTGTAAAGTTATTCTCCTAGTATTATAATTTTGTCTGCCAGTATCGTCTAGGCGATCTCTTGACTCATGCACTTTCTTTGAAAGTGTTGTAGTGGCTTTTTATTAGTGTGATAAAGTTATTCTCATAGTATTATAATTTTGTCTGCCAGTATCGTCTAGGCGATCTCTTGACTCATGCACTTTCTTTGAAAGTGTTGTAGTGGCTTTTTATTAGTGTGATAAAGTTATTCTCCTAGTATTATAGTCTTGTCTTCTAAAATCAAAAGACTTTTTTCTGCTTGTGTTACAATTGTTCCCTTGTTTTCTTTTAGGCCTGGGAATGTTTCAAAAGCATTGCTTTTCATTAGTTCTCTTAAACCAACAATAAATTGAAAATCATTTAATTTTGTTTCTTTTCTCAACCATCTTTCTGCAAAAGGCAATCCAGAATAATTTTTTGCTATCTCAAGTATTTTTCTTCCGTAAATATTTCTAACATTTTTTCCTTCGTTCAAATTAAATATTTCTACTTGTGATGACTCGCTAATATAACCGTCTCCTGTTGAAGCAAAAGGTTCTATTGCTATTGCTCCTTCTTCTAACAAGTTAGTTGTTCCACTTGAATGATTTGGGATGCTTGGAGAAGCGTGAATATCGTTTTTTGCTAATCCGTGTCCGCCCAAATTGTAAACTGGTTTGAAACCTTTTTGTTTTAATGTTTCTTCTATTTCATTGCTAATATTATCAACTGGTTTTCCATGAACTGCTTTTGTGATAGCATTTTCTAAAGCAAGTTCGTTTGCTTCTATTTGTTTTGCATGCTTATTATCAAGATTAATTGTTATTGCTCCGTCACAAATAAAACCGTTTACATGTACTCCTAAATCTATTTTTAAAACATCTTCTTTTTTTAGTAATCTATCGTCTTCTTTTTTTCCATTTGGTGAAAAATGTGCTGCTTCCTCATTTAAACTTAAATTAATTGGGAAAGCAATTTTTGCTTCTTCTAAAATATTTTTTTCTATTTTTTCTGCTAGTTCTAACAAACTAATTCCTTCAACAGTTTTTTTTCTAGCAAATTTAATAGCATTCTTCCAAACCTCGCCAGCTTTTTTATAATCATTAATTTCTTTTGTTTCCATAAACAATTTGTTTTTCCAAATCTTTAAAATCTATTGCACACCAAAAAGTGTCCTACAAATAGTGAGAATTTTTATTTTATTATTTTGTGAGATTATAATGTTTAAAATTTTAACTCCAGTTTTGTAATCCTGTTTGTTTCCCACCTTGTATTAAATCATCTTCACTATAACCAAGTTCTCTCAAAATTTTTATTACTGCCGGCAAAATTTGGTTTTTAATATAATACTCTGAATCATAGTTTCCTTCTTCAACAAATTCTTCTAACTCTGCTTTTTCTGAAATGGTTTTACCATTCTTTGTTATAATAAAACTTAATAATGAGCCAACACTTAGTTCTTTTCCTCTTTCAATAGCTTTTTTTGCTGCAGCAACATGCGGGCCAATAGAATCATATTCTTCAACTTTTCTCTTTAACATTGTTATTATTGACAATTCTTCTTTTTTGACTTTGCCTTCTTTTAATTCTTTAATTATTTTTCTAACATACTCAGCGGATTTTTCTGGTTCCCCTTCTTTTAAAACTAGTTCAATGACTTTTTTTTGTGTTTCTTTTGCTAGGTTACACCAGTCCCTTCTAACATATTCAAAACCAACTATTTTCAAATTCTCGTTTTCATCTATTAAAGCATATCTTTTTTTTGCTGCTCCGCCTTCTTTTTTTGTTACAAATATTCCTCTTTTGTAATAACCATCAAGTTCTAATTCCATTGTTTCTGGTAACTCGCGATTAATTTTTTCTAAAAAGTTTTCAACATCTTTTTTTGTTTTGTCTTTCATTAACAAAAAAGTTGAATCAGTATTGTGTAATAATATTTGCCCGCACGCATCAACAAAATTTTCGTTGTCTTTTACACTCAAATCATATACTTCTCCAAAATACTCTTCTTTTGTTATTTTTGTTTTGTTAGAATTATTATATTTTTTTGATGTTTGTATTGAGTGAGTATCTTTTTCTTTTCTATATTGTATAGTAAAATTTTGGTTTAATTGTATTAATAATAAACTTAGTCCAGATATTAATCCTAATGATTTTGTTTCTATTCTAAAATTGTTTTTTTTGTATTCTTTGCTATAGCCTAGTTTTTCATTAACTATTCTAGAGCCATCGCCTTCAATTATTTTTTCTAGCATGATTTTTTTATATTTGTTTGGAACATTGTAAGCAAAATCAGGTAATTTTTTTCCACAACTTTTTTGTCCGCACAAACAACTAAATAGTTGAGCGCTTGTTTCATTCATCATTTGTAGTTTATGTGTTTTGTAAAAATACTTAATTGTTTTATTATTGTAAGTTAATGTTCTTTCTTTTTTTGTTGACGGTATAACACAAGTCTTTCCATTTAAAAATAATTTGTGATAATCTTTTTCTAATTCTTTTAACCAATTTGTGTTTGAAGAAGCAATACTGGCCCCGCTTTTTGTTTTGCAAGTTTTTATTGTTGTTGCACTTCCTTCTGCGATATATGCTCCTAATAATCTGCACAATGATTCAAATTCCTTGCTTTTAACAATAATTTTTCTTTTTATTTTAATTTGATTTTTTTTATTTAACCATCCAAACCAAGCAAATTCTTTGTTTGTGTGCCATTGGCAAATTATTGTTTTGTCTTTGTATCTTTTAATATAATTATAATTTTTTATAATTTCAAATAAATCAATTTCTTTTAATTCATTTTCTATTGGAATTTTTTTTACTGGAAATATTTTTTTATTTTTTATTTGTGTTGGTTTTGTTTCTTTGAAACCATTTTTTGTTTCTATTAAAAGCGAGTGGTCTTCTGTTACAATAGTCTCACCAAATTTTTGATTTATTCTATAAATTTTTTTGTTTGTTTTGTGTTTTATTATTGCTGTTATTTCTTTCCACTCTGCTTTTTTTGTTTTTTTGTTAACTGTTAAAGCAAAACAATTTTTTGGGTGTTTTAGTTTTTTGTCTCCTCTTTCCCATTGTAGATCATCAATTTCTTTGTAAAATTCTTCAATATTTTTTACTTCAATTAATCCTTTTGGATTTTTTATTGTTACAAATCTGTCTTTTGTAAGACTATCTCCATATAGCGCATCAAAATCATTTTTTTTAGCAGATTCAATTGTTTGGTGAATGTATTGTCTTGCCCAAGCTGTTGTTGCGCTAGCGCTCTCCCTAGAATACCACCTTGCTCTTGGATAACCCAAATAACCGTATGCGGAATTCAAAATTATTTTTAAGGCCCATTGTTTTGCAAATAGTACTTTGTCATCTATTCCTTCTTTCTTTTTTTTCTTGTATTCTTTTTTAAATTCAAGTCTTTGCGAAAGCATTTTTCCTAAAATTTCTGGGAATAACCCTTTTTTTTTCATGCAAAACCATGTGCCATCAGGGGAAATATTTTTCTTGCATTCTTTGTGGGAACAGTTAAGCGTGTCAGGAGAAATATTGTGGCTAATTATGATGCTAGGGTATAATGAGGCAAAATCAAGGACAACAATATTTTCGTGTAATCCAGAAATTGGTTCTTTTACAAAAGCTCCTTTTATTGGGTTATTGTTTCTTTCACGAATCTCTGGTTCGTATGGTTTGTTTGGAGCAACGATTTTTCGTTTATGAGTTTCTTTTAAAAGTAAGTCTTCAACCATTTGGGAGGTAGTGCTCCTTGTAGAATCTCTTAGTGTTTCTGATGTTAGTTTTGATATTTCAATGAATAATGGTAAGAAATCTTGAACAATTCTTAAAGTGTATTCAGAATCCTCTTTGTTATAATTAACTAGTCTCGTTAACTCTTTTTCTTCTCCTTTTTCCCAAGCTTCATTTATTTCTTTGGGATACACTTTTTCTTTTTCTGCTCCAAATAATTTGTTTGCAACATTTTCTAAATCAAGTTTTAATATGTTTACTGAACCAGTTCTTTGTAAGAACTTCATTATTTGATAAGCATCAATATGTTGTTTTCCACTTAATTTTGCTTCATTGTCAAGTCCTCTTCTCCTAATAATTATTTTTTCTTTGTTTACCAAAAAATCAAACTTGTATTTTTCAGCTCTTTTTTTTACAAAAGGAAAATCAAAATTGTCTCCATTATAAGTTACTATTAAATCAAATTCTTCTAAATTCTTTTGTAGTTTTTCAATTAATTCTTTTTCGTCTTTTACTATTTCTAATCCTTTTACTTTTTTTGTTTTATAAGAAATTATCTTGCTTTCAAATTGATTTTCTTTTTCACTAACAAGAGAAGTCATTATTATTGCTTGTTTCCCAATCTCAAATTTTTCTGTTGTGTACGTTTCAAGATCAAATGATCCAATATTTGCTTTAAAATTATCATCAATTTTTTGTATTGATTGGATTTCTTTATCATTTAACTCAACATTAATATAATTAGCGGGTTCTAATTCATTATCAATTAAATATCTTTTTCCAAATGGAATATCATATTCAAATTTTTGCAGTCCTAACTCGTTCAATATTTTTTTGGATTCAATTAAATGTTTCACTTTGTGAAATATTATTTTATATACTTCTTTTTCATTGTGTTTTGCCCCTGTTTTTTTTATTGAGTGGATTTTGAATTGTTCTTCTTCTCCAAAAACTTTTTCTTTTAAATATTCTATTTTGTTTTCTTCACCACCAGAAAGCATTATGTATAAGTATGGCTTGAATTCTTTGTCATAAACCCAATAACTCTCGTTTT
>CAZUCF010000016.1:0-17501 GCA_964619405.1 uncultured archaeon
TACTACACAACCTCTCAACAACAGCCCTCTACTCCTGACTTATGTCCCAGAGTCCATAACAAAAAAACAAAAAAAAATTAAAAAAAACAATTAAAAAAAACAATTAACAAAAAATTAATTCATAAAAAAATAATTAAAAAAAAAAATTAAACAAAAAATAATTAAAAAAAAACATTAAAAAAATTAAACAAAAAATTAAAAAAAATTTGAACAAAAAATTAAAAAAAATTTAAACAGGAAAAACAATTAAGGAAATAGAAAAATTCAAACAAAATGTTTTTCAAAAAGTCTAATATTTTATTTTAATCGAAGAACAGCTTTTATTAGGCTACCAACTATTGCGACTATTCCAGCGTTAATAAGAAACAAGTTCATAGAGTTTTCAAAAGAACCAATGAAAGCCAAAAAAATACCAGCTAAACCACCAATAATAATTGTCATGAAAAACTTGTCAATACTAAATTTTTCCCTATTACCCTTCTCATCTTTTTTAGAATAAGCTTGGATGTAACCAGTTGTAGCAACAGCAAAACCAGCTAACAAACCCATTTCTAATTCAATTGGGAGAATACTAAACATTGTAGAATACATAATAATATTGTATACGAAAATGCTTTTAATGTAATACAAAAAAATAATCACAAAAAAAATATTAACAAAAAAATAATCATAAAAGAAAAACAAAAAAAAGAATCTTATACATAATTGTTTGTGAAGGGTTTGTTCTAACTCCAAAAGATAATTTAATATTCTAAAATAGCATAATAAAAATATGCTAAAAAGAAATGTTTTTGTTGATAGAAAAAAACCAATATTAAAAACAAGGAAACGATTTGAAAACCCTTTTCAAAATGGAAAACAAGCTACTTTTGCCCAACAAGAAATTGCACAAAAAAAATTCAGAGAAATACTACAAAGAAATGTTAGAGAAGCAAGTAGCATTGATGTAGTAGCAAGAGAAATTGCCAAAGAAGCAAATATCCCACACAACCTAGCATATACTCTTGCAAGTAGAATGGTTTTAACAGAGAAAATGAAGCAAATAAACCAGCAAAAAGCTTTGAAAACAGGAAATCATTCTTCAAAATAAAAAATATCTTCAATTTTAACCTTAAAAAATTTTGCAATATTCATTGCTAATTCCAAAGAAGGAACATGCTTGCTTTTTTCAAGAAAATGAATTGTTTCCCTGCGAACACTCAGAATAGTTGCTAATTGTTCTTGAGATAACTCTGCTTGAACCCGATACAATTTAATATGATTTCTTAACATAAAAACACTTTTTTGAAAACTATATTAGAATACAATAACAAAAAGTTAAAATAGGTTAACTCAAAATTACAAATTTTTAACAAAAAAATTAAAAAGATAACAATATTATTCAAAAACAAACTTATTCAAACAAAACCAATAAAAAAAATAATTTAGAAAAATAATAACAAACAAATACATTCAAAAAAAATAAGATTAATAAAATAAAAAATACTAAATTACAAAAATAAAATACTGAAAACAAAAAAATTGTATTACAAAAAAAATCATTTTACCAAAAAAAAACTAAAAAATAATATTGTAGAGTATATTAAACTATGTTTACATAAAATAATTAGGAATTTTAAACTATGTTTAAACAAAATTATTAGGAAGTTAAAGAATTAAACTATTTAGTTGTTGGTTTTATGAAATTTGAAGAATTTGGTTTTAAAAAAGAGGTTTTGAAACAAGTAAAACAAATAGGTTTTACTGAGACAACACTAATACAAGAAAAGTGTATTCCACCAATATTAAAAGGAAGAGATGTTATCGGCCAATCATTAACTGGTTCTGGGAAAACAGCGGCTTTTGGTTTACCAATAATAAACCAAGTAGAAAAAGGCAAGAATATTCAAGCAATTATTTTGACTCCGACAAGAGAACTAGCAGAACAAGTAAAAGAAGCTATTAATTCTTTTGGAAGAATATTGGGTGTAAGAGCAACAAGCATTTATGGTGGAGCAAGTTTTAATTACCAAGTAAATAGCGTAAAAAGCGCTGAGATAGTTGTTGCTACACCAGGAAGACTAATTGATCACTTGGATAGAAGAAGTTTTAATTTGAATAATGTTAGGTTTGTTGTTTTAGATGAGGTTGACAGAATGCTTGACATTGGCTTTGAAAAAGATGTTAACAAAATACTAGGTCAGATCCCAAAAGAAAGGCAAACAACAATGTTTAGTGCAACAATGCCTGTTGCCGCAAAAAAAATTGCTCAAAAATATTTGATTAATCCTATTCACATTCAAGGAGACCTAAAATTGGATACTAGTTTTCTAAAACAAGTTGCTTACAAGGTTCCAAAAGAAAGAAGATTTTCTTTGTTATTACACTTGTTAAAAGAAAAAAAGGGAACAGCAATAGTTTTTTGTAGGACAAAAAGAGATGTTGACAAAGTAGCAAAAAACCTTAGGAAAAATGGTTTGAGTGTAGCAGGAATACATGGTGACATAACTCAAAGGCAAAGACAATTCGCTGTAAACGATTTAAAAGAAAACAAATTAGACGCTTTGATAGCAACGGATGTAGCTTCAAGAGGACTAGACATCAAAAATGTTACACACGTTTACAATTACGAGATTCCTAGTGAGAGTGATGATTACACGCATAGAGTAGGAAGAACTGCTAGAGCAGGAAAAAAAGGTGATGCAATAACCTTTGTAACAGAACAAGACACAAAACTATTTTACGAGATAATTAAAACTAATCACATAATAATAGAAGAATTACCAGAATTTGAGAATGTAGCTTTTTTTAAAACAGAACAACACGGACAATTTCATTCAAATGAAAGAAGAGGAAGTTTTGGGAGAAGTTCTAGTAATAAGAGAAACGAGCAAAGATTTGGAAGAAAAGAAACAAGTTATGGAAGAAAAAACGAGAATGGTTTTGGAAAAGAAACAAGCTTTGGAAGAAACGAAAGAAGTTATGGAAGAAGAAACCCTAACAATGGAAGAACTGAAAGAAGTTTTGGAAAAGAAACAAGCTTTGGAAGAAGAAGTGATGAACGAACACAAAGAAACCCTATTACACACAATTCAAGAAATGCTAATTTTGATTATTTAAGTAATGAAACAAGTAAAAAACAAAATAGTTTTACACAAAACAAACAATCTTTTAATAAAAAACCAAACTTTGAAAAAAATGATTCAAATAAAACCCAAAAAAAGTTTTGGCAAAAAAAAAGAAGTGTGCGATTTAAAAACACTAAAAAAAGATACTAACTTTTTAATTTCAACAAAAATTATTTAAACAACAAAAATACTATTTGATTAAATGATTAACAGAATACACAATCTTGAGAGAATAAAAACAAAAATGCATGAATTGAGAAAACAAGGCGGGAGAAACCTAGAAAAAAGCACTGCTAAATTTACAAGAAGAGCTGAAAGACAAATAGAATTTGAGTTAAGAGAAATGAAATATGTTGTTAGCTTAGAAAAAAAACATGGTAATTTAGTAAAAAAACCACTTAAAAAAAAATTAAGAAAAAGTATTGACTCTTTAATTGATTTTATACCAAGGGAAATGCTAGACGATTTAATGCTAAAAACTAAAACAAAAAAAAGAGAAGAATTAATAGCAAAACTTATTGGAAGAGTAGTTTTTTTACCCGAAAGAGAATTTAATGCATTATTGAAAAGAATTGGTTCTAGCACAAAAAGAAACACTGTTGCAATAAATGTTCAAGAACACGCTTTCATAAACTTAAAAAATTTAAACAAATACAATGCCAGTGAAATGATTGTTCACGAAATAATACACGCTATTTTTAGAATAGAAAACAAATATTTTAAAAGAGAATATAACGAGGTTTTGCCTGTCGCACTAGAATTTTTTATAAACGCTGAACAAAAAAAATCAAGAAGACAATTACTAGAAGAAAAAGCAAGAAAAAATTATTCAAACGAAATAGACCACGAAAAATATATTATAGGAGTAAATACCGGCCAAAAAGTATTTCTTATTGCAGAATCTATTTCAAAAAAATATGGTAGAAAAGCGGCAATAGAATTCTTTCAAGATTTGTTTAGATCAGATGTTTTAAGCAAGCAAGCAATATTATCAACAACAAAATATATAAGACAAAAATACTCGCAAAAATAATAAACACAAAAAAATAACAAGCACAACAATATTAATAAACTACTAAAACATTATTGTCTTAATGGAAGCAAAAAAAATTTTGAAATTAATAGGAATAATAATTGTGTGCCAAGTTTTTGGTTCACTAGGATCAATTTTCACCATACCAAACATTCCAACATGGTACGCTGGTTTAGTAAAACCTTTTTTTAATCCGCCAAATTGGTTGTTTGCGCCAGCATGGACAACACTATTCTTTTTAATGGCCATTGCAATTTACTTGGTTTTAGAAACAAAAGCAAAAAAAGAAATCAAGGAAAAAGCAATAATTTTTTTTATAATACAATTCTTTTTCAATTTTTTGTGGTCATTATTATTCTTTGGTTTGAGGAACCCGTTATTAGGTTTTATTGGAATAATAATTTTGTTACCATTAATAATTATAACAACAATATTCTTTTACCAAATTAACAAAAAAGCAGCTTATTTAATGATTCCTTATATTGTTTGGGTTAGTTTTGCAACAATACTAAACTTTTCAATAATGATACTAAACTTGTAAAAACAATTCTAAACACTTTAATTAAAATTAAAAAATTAACAAAAACTTTTTAAACAACAAAATAACAATTATAATATGCCTGTTAAAAGTAATTTAAGAAAAGTTAAATTAAAGCCAAGAAAGATGAACTCAAAAGCAAATAACGAACCAATGCAAGTAGCAAACGCTTTTTCATCTGAAAAAACAAAAATAAATGCTTTATTTAGAGAAAAATTACTCACAACTAGACAATTAGCCCAATTAGAAGATTATGCTAATTATTTGTTTGCTGATTGTTTAAGAAAAGCAAATAATGGAGAAAAAGAACAAATGAAACGTTTTTTGGAAGCAATGGCTGAAAAACAAAGAGAATTAATTGCAGAGCAACAAAGAAAAGAAAGACTTGAAAGAGAAAACAAGTCAATAGAACGAGATAAATTTGTTAATAAAACAAACAAGGGCGGGGTCAATAGAAGTGTTAAAAAAGCAAAACTTGATGAGGGATTATTAAGACTAGCAAAAAAAGGTTTTGTTGAACCAACAAAGAAAGGCACTGTTGTCGCAGAAGGCATCGCGTTAAAGCTTTCAAGAGAAATACAAGAATTGGAAAAAAATCCTTTTGTTAATAGGGACAGGCTAATAAAATTAAAGTCTGCGAGAGAAACACTCATTAATTATATGCTTGGAAGATTAGAAAGAAGTCACAGGTTAGCTGAATACATGGAAACATTAAAGTGATAAATTATGACGAAATTAAAAGAAGTTTATAAGTGCGAGATATGCGGAAACATAGTTGAAGTTCTACATAATGGATTTGGTGAGTTAGTTTGTTGCAATAAAACAATGAAACTACAATTAGAAAAAAATGTTGACCAGGGAAATGAGAAACATGTTCCAATAATTGAGGAAATTAATGGAATGACAAAAATTAGGATTGGCTCTGTTGAACACCCAATGGAAGAAAAACATTTTATTGAATGGATTGAGGCACAAGTTAATGGTAAAATCTTTAAAAAATTTTTAAAACCAAGTGATAAACCAGAAATGGTTTTGTGCAAGCAAGAAGGAAAAATAAAAGCAAGAGCTTATTGTAATGTGCATGGTTTATGGAAATCTAATTAAAAAAAACAATGCTTGAAAAACGCCAACAGCACAAAATATTTTAATAAAAAATCAACTAACACAAAGACACAATAAGTAAGACACTTTTTTAAAATTAATGAAAAGAACACTCTTTTTACTTCGGCACAATGCTTCCAAAAAAAACTTAAAAAAACAAAATTAATTATTTTTGTTTTGTAAAAGAAAAAACCCATACTTAAAAAAAGTAAATTTAAATAAACAAACAATTAAAAGTAAGTATTAAAACATCATAACAAAAAGTTATAAAAATATAACTTAAAATTATAATAATACAACAAATTAATTAGTTTTTTTCAGAAAAACAAGTAAAAAAATTAGCATAGTATTTAAACAAGATGCGTTGATAAAATTACTATGTCTTCTTTGAATGAACAAAAAATTTTTAGGGAAAAGAGAATTAACTCTTTGCAAAGAGACATATCAGAGATAACAAGGCTATCTTCAAAAGAGAATGAGCCACAAAACCAAGCTAATTTTAAGAGAAGGATTAATGAGAAACAAGAATTAGTAAACATTCTAATTAAACAAAATAATTCAAACCAAAAATAAATTTATTATAATATTAAAAACCAGAATTATTATTGATAATATAAAATAAAACAAACTATTTTTTAATTCAATATTAGTTGGGCTTTCTTTGTTAGACAAAATTTGCTTGTATCTTTTCTGGTTTTTTATTAAATAAATAATTCCAATAACACCCCAAATTAATCCGAAACCCAAAAACTTCCAAAACTCTAAAAAAACAATTCAAAAGAATTCTAAATTCATTTCAATAGGCATAAATGGTACTAACCAAATAACATAAGAATAATAAGAAAAACCAACAATAATTGTGAAAACAAAAAATAATGATTGTATTATTGCTAAAAAAATATAACCATAAAAAGAGAAAATGCCAAGAACACCAATTAACGTTTTGAAAAAAGATTTTAAAGAAGCCATATCAAGAATAATAAAAATACAATATTTAATACTTTTTATAATCTTTAATATTTTCAAAATCCTAAAAAAACACAAAATTTAGGACACTTTTTAAACTCAGTTATAAAAATATAATAAAAAATTAGAATAATCTAACTCAAAATTAGATTTGTTTCACTAACACACTATTTCAAAGCAAATATTTTTATATTTGAAATCAATTGTTAACATATGATAAAAAGAAATCCTCTTGTTAGAGTACAACGTTCAATTAAACTTTCTCGTCTTAAAAGGTTAAAGAGAAAACCAAAGAGGGTTAAGACTCTGGCCGAGATTAGTTCGCTTAGAGAAAAAATTAGGTTGCGAAAGCATGCTGAGAAAGTCCACGCTTCAATCGCAACAAAAAAACAATTTAGGAAAAATCCTTTGCGAGCTGATTCCGCTGCAAGAAGAGAAAAAATTCTTAGCTAAATTTCTGAGTATCAAAAACAACTTGAAAAAAAAAGAGCAACCCTAAAAAAACAGAGAAGAGTTTAAAAAACCAAAAAATAAAAAAAATAATTACTTTGTCACTTTGATCGTCACTTTCAAAAAATATTTAAATAGAAAAATTTTATTATATTTATATTATTAGCGAGAGGAAATATCAATAGTTTTAAATATATTAACATATATTCTAATATAGGTGATTATTTGTATACGACGCTTAGAGTTGAAGGAAAAACAAAGCAAAAATTAGAAGCACTGAAAGAATATGATAGAGAAACTTTTGACTCTCTTTTAAATAGATTAGCTGACAATTATCCCGAGGTAAAAGATGAATTGATTAGTGAAATTGTTAAAGAAGCTAACAATTATTATAAAAAAGGGATAAACCACAGGTTTAGTTCTTCTAATGATTTACGAAAACTAATTGAGGGCTAAATATGTCTTTCAAATATGGTTTTTCAGAAGAATTCTTAGATACTCTTAAAAAAATTCAAAAAAAACACAAACCATTGTATGAAGCCACTTTTAAAAAAATTGACGAAATTATTTTGAGAAATAATGAAACAATTGACTATTATAAAAATTTAAGGAATGATTTGAGTGATTCAAAAAGAGTTCATATCCTAAAACATTATGTCCTAATTTTTACTATTAATAAAAAAGAAAATCATATTTTATTTCAAAAAATAAGACACCATGACGAGGCATACAAATAACACAAAAAGCACCAGAAATAAAAATCAAATTCAAAGGATTATAGAAGAAATAGAAAAAGTTTTTGAAGAGAATCCAATACACCAAACAGCACATTTTGATTCACAACAAACAAGTTTTATACATAACAATTCTTTTAACCAAAAACCCTTTTTAGAAAAGAAACTAGGCAATAATAAAACTTCAAGAAAGGTTGAAGAACAAACCGAAATGGCCCAAATTGATAAATAAGCGTATTTTAAGCTGTTTTTACGCGCCCAAAAATCAAAATTTTAAAGCTATTTGGCAATTAGACGCGTTTTACCCCATTTCCAGCCATTTTAGTCCAATTATCTTCGTTTTGCAGGATAACCATGATTATCCTGCAAAATTCCTTCATAATATTTCGCTTTTTTGAAAAAAACATGGACAAAAAATCATTAGTGGAAGAAAGGCTCCCTTTAGGAAAAGGATTTTAAAAGTGGCCGAAAAAAAACCCTAGAATATGTTATGTATAAGATGATATGCCAGATGACAAAAAAACTAATTAAAAACAGAAAAAAACAAACAAACCACAAAAATATTAACCAACAAACAACACAACCAACAAAAGAAAACAAAAACACACGAAACAAGAAAGAAAAAGAACAAAACCAACCAAAGAATAGAAAAAAACAATTAACAAAAAAAATGTTAAAAAAACAATTAAAAGAACAAAACAACAAACCAAAACAACAACAAACGCATAAAAAACAAAGAATAATTGATAATAAAAAAAAATCAAAAATAGTAAAAAAAATCAAAAATAAATAATACAAAAAAGCGTCCTAAAATATATGCGAAAATTGAATAAAAAAAGCAAATTCAAGCCAAAATAATATGACAATAAAAAACACAACAAAAACATTATGTATATTTACGATACATAACAAGTTTGTATAATTGAATATTTGATAAAATTATGTATAGAACAATGATAAAATTAATATACTTTACAAAACATTTAATTATAATGCAAAAAAGAACACCAAAAAGACTACAAAGAAAAAAAATTAGTCAAACAACACACAAAAAAACAATAGGCCAAAGAATACAACAAAGAAAAATATTGTTTAAAAAAGGCCCTCTTACTTATGCCATGCCCGAACAAGCATTAAAACAAATATCAAGGCTTTTCCCAAAAAGAAGCATTGAATCATTAACAAAAATGACTCCTGAACAAAGCCAAGCAATACTAAACAAGTTATTAAAAATGCCTACGAATGATTTTAATCAATTGTTAAAAAGCACGAATCAATTAAAAACTATTTGCTCAAAGCAAACAGCCAAATATCTAGCAAAAACAAACAAAACTGAAAGTTTACCCTTTGAAGACTTTTTACAAACAATTGTTGCAGCAAAAATGATGAAAGAAAGCCAATTAAGAACGAAATTAAATTCAAACTAATTCTAATTTTAATACAATCATTCTAAAAAAATAAGAATTAATAATGGAATCACAGAGGGTATTATCGGAATAACTAAAATAATACTGGAACAAACCAAAGCAATAGTGGAACAAATAGAACAATAGTGGAATAAATCAAAACAATAATGGAATAATGAAAACACTAATAGAATACTTTGATATAATAATGGGATTTTGGTTGACTTACAAAATTGTCCTACTTATTGTGTGTTTAATTTATTAAAAAAATTATTTATTTATTAAAAAGATTATTAAAAAAGTTAAATAACAAGATTTTGAACTAATAATTTTTTTAAGTTAAATTTAAATACTTTTTAAGTTTAATATAAGAATGGTTGGAAGTATTAGAATACCTAAAAAGAATAGTTCTGTTAAACGAGTGAGTTTGAGTAATGCAACAAAAAACAAATATGCGAAAAATATTGTTCTAATAAGAAAACAATTAGCACGAAAAGATATCTCCCCGCACAAAGAAACGCATTAACAAGACAACTAAAAAGCTTGCAAAATTATTTATAAACTATATTTCAAACTATATTATTTTGAGTTTCTTTAATTCTTTAAATAATTTTTTATTATCAGAGAACAACAAGGTTTTCATCCCAAACTCTTTAGCCATTACCAAATTCTTTTCTTTATCATCAACAAACAAGCATTCGTTACCTTTTACCTGCATTGCCGAAATAACTTTAGCATACAATTTGATATCAGACTTAGTAAAACCAATCCTACAAGAAATGGCCAAATATGGTTTGAAAAACAAGAAGAGCCTTTGCCTCTGATGAAATTGTGCTGTTGAATCAAACATGTTTGAAACAGCACCAACCTTGAATTTTTTTCTAATAAGCTTTATTTTTTCTATTAATTCACCATTTAATTTAGCATTTTCAGAATAAATTCTCTCCCAAACAAGTAAAAGTGTTAAACTATCTTGCTCTAAATTAAACCTACTCCTAATAGAACTACAAAATTCTTTTATCGAAATTTTTCCTAATAATAATTTTTCATGATTTTCTAATTCAACTTCTTTTAATTTTTCAAAATCAATTTTTAATTCATCAGCAAATTTTTTTAGAATAACATTAAGTTCATTAAATATTATTACTCCACCAAGATCAAAAATAATAGCCTTAATCATACTATAAAAAGAAAGGAAATGATTATATTCTAAACCCTTAAAAAAAGATTTTGTTAACCAACATCCAAGCCAACAATTATTTAAAAAATTAATTAGATAGCGCTCGCTCTGTTTCTCTGAACCAATTAACAATTGTTGTTGATTCGTCATTAAAATTTCCAGAATAAGAATAAATGCTTCTACCTATCCTAGGAAAATTTAAACTACCAGGATGATCCCTTACAAAATTAATCCAATTCATTCAAAACACCGAATTAATAAGATACAAACTAGTATTTAAATAATTAGCTTTAAAAACATTACTAACTATAAAAAATATAGCACAAACTTTATATGAAATTGGTGATTTTTTGATTAAAAAAAAAGATGATTCTGTTGATTTAGAAAAAGCCCTCTTTTTAATTGGAAAAAAATTTGACTTACAAATAATAAATACTATTCACAAGAATGGTGGTCGAGCAAGATTCAACCAAATCTTTTCTGACATTAATTCAATAAACCCAAGGATTCTGTCAATGCGTTTAAAAGATTTTGAAAAAAATGGCTTGCTGACAAAAAGCATTATTTTGGGCACACCAGTAAAAACAGAATACGCTTTAACAAAAAAAGCAGAGGAACTAATTAATATAATTGAAAAACTTAAAAAATGGGCAAAATAAACAATTTGTTTAAATTAGATAAAATAGAATGAACTGTTTAAATTAATTATAAAATAATCTCAGATTTTCTTGTTTGAAAAGAATTCTTGAACCTCTTTTTCTGGTTCAATTGTTTTCTTTGCAATAAAATCTTTTGGAAAGAATTGTTCAAATCGTTTATCAGAAAACCTTTTATCCAAGAACAAACAAACCCCTTTATCTGTTTCAGAACGAATTACTCTGCCAGCTGCTTGAACTGACTTATTGATTGCTGGAGCATTATACGCATACTCCCAACCTTTTCTGAATTTTTTTTCAAAAAAATCTATTAATGCTTTTGTTTGCAAAGAAACCCTTGCAAAAGGAACACCAACAATTATTGCTCCATACAAGTGTTCACCAGGAAAATCAATTCCCTCAGCAATTGAGCCACCTGAAACAGCTAATAATAAACCACCAAAACCAGAACCCAACAAACGAAAGTTATGTATAAGTTCTTCTTTTTGTTTTATATTCAATTCTCTTTCTTGTTTTAAAATTTTTCTTGAAACATTTATTCTTGGAGAAACTTTTTCCAATATTTCAAATGACGGGAAAAAAACTATTGTGTTGCCAGGAATTTTCGGAACAACCCCGTTAATAGTTTTTGCAATTTCCTCAAACTGAGCTTCATTCCTCTCAGTATATTTTGTAGTCGTTTTATCAACAAACAAATTTAGCTTATTCTCTTTTGGAAAAGGCGATGAATACTCTTTCACAATAGCATTGTTTATTCCTAACACATCAACAAACATTTGTAAAGGCAACAATGTACCAGACATTAATATTGATGAATAACAAGAATTAAGCACTTTCCCAGAGAAATCAGCCACATCAAGAGGCATTATTGTTAAATTTAAAGAGTTTTTCCTCTCAATTACTTGTAATTTGTGCTCTGTTTTCTGCAAAAATAATTCAATAAAAGTCAATACTTTTAACAAAAAACAATTCTCTGTTTTTCTCCTTGCCATAAATAATAACCCTGTTTCCTCAATAACAACAATACTCTCCCTAGCAATTTTATATAACATATCTAAATCAACATCTTGCAAAATTGACTCATTCTTGCTAAGCGAAAGTTTTTGCCCTAAAGAAATAAACTCTTTCTCCATGTCTTTTAGTATTATTTCAGCTTCAAACTTTCCAACGCTCTTTGCTTCTCTTTGCGCTGTTTGAAGAACATCTATTGACAAAGAAATAGTAAACATGTCCCTTATTCTTTCAGACAAATTATGTGCTTCGTCAACAATAAGTATTGATTCATTCAAAGTTGTTTTTGCAAAACTCAAAATAGTTTCCCTGATTTGTTCGTCAAAAAGATGAGAGTAATCAGCAATAATTACGTTTGCTTCCTTGCATTTCTCAAGAATTATTTCGTAAGGACACAATTCTTTCACAAAGCAATCTTCTTTTGTTTCAGAGTAAGACAAATTAAATTTTTTTAAAATACTTGCTTTCCTCTTATTTGAAATTGCTCTTTGTTTAGGAGTCTTTCCCTTAGTATTATTATAGTACTTGCATTTACCCTCCTTCTTTTTTTTTGAACAAGCATCATAAAAACCGTATTCAACATTACTAAGAAATGGGTCCAAACACAAACCTTTTTTTCCTATTAAATCAACCGCTTTTATATCCAAACCAAATTTCTTGTTAATCAATTTGACTGTTTCCAAAGCAATTTCGTGTTGAGAAATTTTTGGTGTTAAAAAAAAAATTTTTTTTTTGTTTTCAATAGCATAACTAATAGCAGGAGCAAGAGAAGAAACTGTTTTCCCCAAGCCTGTTGGAGCATTAACAAGCAAACATTTTTTATCAATAATTGCTTTCGCAAAATCATTCATTAATTGAAATTGCTCTTTTCTAACAACCTCATGAGGAAAAAAAATCTTCATACCAAAAGAAAATGGTTTGATGTTTTAAAACTTTGTAGAGTATTAAGCCGAGCAAAAACAATCAAAAAAATATTATGTATAATTTAATTATGTTATGGGCAATCAGCAGGGCAATTACAATTATCTTCGCCCGAATCACAAACCCCATTACTACAAGTAGTACCCCAATTAAGAACACACGTTCCTTCAACATCAGTATTAGGATCAACACAAGAACCTTTGTCATTGTACTCATCTGGTTTTACGCCATCGTTTGCACTACAACAAGAAATTGAACCACCTAATGGTGATTCATAAACGCTTTCACCAGTTAGTGCGCAACAATCTTGTTCACAATTACAAGGATCTTCCCCAGTTTCACAAGAACCGTTACCACAATTATCATCCCAACCTGTAACACAAGTACCAGCAATCCCATTAGATGCTGCCAAACACCCCCCTTCATCAGGAGTAAATGGTAGTTTTATATCATCATCTTCACTACAACAATAGGTTGGCCCAAAACTTTCATTAATATATACTCTCTCGCCAGTATCAGCACAAGCTTCTTCCTCACATTCTCCTTCATAATCTATTTCTACACCATTTATTTTTTCTGCAACACAATCATTAGGATATGTTACCCCGTCAACACCACAAACTGGCGCCCACAAATTATAACAAGTAACTGGTTCAATAGGAGAAAATTCTTCTTCGCATTCAACTATTATTGTTTGCGAAACTTTTTTTTCTAAACCATATTTGGTAGTATAAGAAAAAACAAAGTTACAAGTTTTTGTTTTTTGATTTGGCTCACAATCACACAAACCATCAACAGATACTAACAAATTGTTTCCTTGAAACCATTTAACATCATTATAATCTTTCTCACCGTTCTCAGTAGTGATTTTTGTTAAAGTCAATACTTCGTTCCCAGAATTTTTTAGATTCAAAATACTTTCGCCACTATAATCAGATATTGCGTCAATAATGCTTATCCCACTTGAGCCTATTTGCCCTTTTAGTTGTTCACTCGTATTAATTATTTGTGCTTGGTCAAAAAGGTTTGTTGCTAGACTAGCTATAACCAAACCAATGATAACAACCATTGCTATAACAATCAAGTATTCTGTTGTACCCTGACCATTATTATTTTGTAAACTTTTTTTAACACGAAACACATATTATTTAGGCTATTTTTATATATAAATTAATTCATTTGCTTAAAAAAATTAATTTAAAAAAAACAAAACAAAAAATTAAATACTTTGAAAACAATTGTTAATCATGAATAATAGACTAAGAATTAGTGATTTAAAAAAACCTTTGCCAAAAAATTTGAGTCAGCAAGCAAAGAAAAGAGCCTTGCTTGACAGGATAAAAAAAGTTAGTTCAACAAAATCTTTGACAAAAAGCAAAAAACCCGGAAGAAGTTTTGGAATGAAAGGCCAAGCAGGAACCAACCTGGCTCTTTTGAAAATAAAGAGGATTGCACAAATGCAATCAAGATTCCCTTTGAATAATGAGGTTGCAACAAAAATTTATAGGATTTATGAGAGATTGTTAAGAGAACAAATTGATATGGAACAAAGGCCTGGTAGTGAACACCAATTACTTGTTAATGCAACAAATAAATTGTTGAAAGCAGAAAGGAATAAGCGAGAAGTAATTCTTTCAGAAAAAGAAGAAAGAGTAATAAACAAATATTCTTTTTAAAAAACTAATAATTACTCCTACTAAACTAATAACTGTTAGCTGGCCATTATTAAAAGCAATTTCGTTTAAATATTCTAATAGTTGCTCGTAATTTACAAAATATTTTTTTTGGATTATTCTATTCTTAAAAATAATTCTTTTGATTTTTTGCTTAAAATGTAATCGTATTTGTCTTCAAAGTGTTCCATTACTGAAACGAATATTGGTTGTTCTTTTTTTGTTATAGTTGCTTTTGGGTAAATATTAAAATAATTTATTTTTTTTTCACCACTCTTTAGTTTTCCTAATCTTAATACTCTTGTATTACTCAAACCGTTTTTTTCGAAACCAAGGTTATTGCTTAACAATATATCACATGAAATAGTTCTTGCTTTTTCCGAATCATTTTTTATTTGAACCATTAGTTCAACACTCTTTGTTTTACCTAAAGACAATCGCAAAGGATTTAACTCTGTTTTCAATTCAACCATAATTATAGTTTGTTATGATTTGTTTAAAAAAATATGTTATTTTTGAAAAAAATTGTATTAAAACTCTTTAAATAATCTTTTACAAAAAATTGTTTATGCAATTAAAACGGCTTGGTAAAAAAAGTTTTGTAGCTGATTCTTTTAAAATAAAAAAAAAATGATAAAATGGTTACTGGTCTTAGCACAAAAAAATTTGCTAGAGGTAGTTTTGGTTCAATAAAAGATGTTGTTGTTAGAAAAAGAAAACATAGTATTGGACTTGTTTTAAAAGAGTACTCTGATAAAAAAGTTCAATCAAAACAAGCAAAAAATGATTTTGTTTTATTAAGTTTTTTAAAGAAAAAAGGTTATCCAGTCCCACCAACAATTAGGCTTGTTGAGAAAGATGGTTTGCATTTTGTTGTAATGACTGATTTAACCAAGTTTGGCGATAAAATAATAAAATATTTTTCTAATAAAAGAGTTTTCCCGCACACATATGTTTTGTCATCAATAGAGAAATTAGTTGGTTTAAAAAGAACTGTTGAATTAAAAAAAAATATTGAGTTGCTCATTGAAAAAGCTAGAAAAGAACATAACGTTGATGTTTCAGATGCTTTTGAAATAGTTGTTGATTCAAGAAAAAAAGTGCTAGATTTTTTTTAGTGGATGTTGATGATTCTTCAAGAAAAAGAAAGAAACAAAAACAAGATTTAAAAAATAATTATTAAAAATATAATAGCTTTTAAAAAAAATAAAACAAAACTAAATAAATAAAATGAATATTATTTAATTGATAAAACAAATTACTTAATTCAATTATATAAATTTCAAAAAGAAAAGAATTAAATAACACTTAGAACAAAGTATTTCCAAAGGAAAAAGATTTTTTCCTAAGTTTTAAAAAAATTGGTGGTTTGTAATGATTCCTGAGGCAGAATTAGTAAGAAAAGAATTTATTGTTAGGGAAATGGATTTTCCTGAAAGCATTGCTTTAACAAGGAACTCTTTGTTGAGATGGTGTTGTTTGTCCTTAGGCCTAATATCAAAAAACGAATCAAGAGACAAAGGCTTTCTTGTTTTTGATTCATTGTTTTACTTTATTTTTTCTAAAAAAATTAATCCAACTACTCTAGACATTCAATCCCAAATAAAAACAAAGCACAAAATTGATATGAGCGAAAAATTAATTAGGTATCATTTGAACAGGTTAATAGAATTAAATTTAATTCAAAGGGATAATTTGAAATACAAGATTAATCCTTCTCCTAATTCAGAAAAAAGAAATTCTTTAAGTGAAAGTTATAATGCTTGGGTTCAAAAACAAATTAATATTGAATTAGAAAAAAACTTTTCTGTTTTAGAAAAACTACAAAAAAGTTATGAGAAGTGATTAATAACACAATTAATTATTTAAATCAAAAAAAGAACTAATTCCAATTAAATCAATCCTTTTAATTTTAATTCTTCTAAACGATTTTTTCTTGCATCCCTTTGTAATTTAACTGCCCAATCATCAACTTCTTTTTTTTTCAAATTTTCTTTTGTAGCGTGCCCTTTTTTTCCGCCCAAATTTAATTTTATCATAAACAAGAATTATTTTTATTATTATTAAATTTAAGCTTGAAAAAAACGAGTTTATAGACTAATACAATCTTCCACTAGCCAACTCACTTACTTTTCTGGATTGGTTTTCTATTTCTTCTAATATCCTTTGTTGTTTTTTTACCCTCGGATTCTTACCAATTATTCTTGTTAATAATTCTGTCCGCATATTAGCATCCAACCAATGATAATTCTCCCAATTAATAGAATCCAAATAATCCTTTGTAAAAGCATTTTCTTGAAACAATTTTTTCATTTCTCTTAGAACAAACTTGTCAATCGCTAGTAATCTAAGAATAAAGCCTTCTGCATTAAGACCCCCTCTTTTTGCGATTAACTCAAGTTTTTGTTTTGCTTGGTTTGCTATTGGAACAATTTCTTTTTCTCCTTTTGCAACAATACCTTTAACAGCTATTTCTGCTTGTGCTGAAAACTTTCTTTCCCTTGACTCAACAGCCCTTTTTTGTTGCTCCCTTACTTTTTGTTCGTGCTCAAATTTTCTTTGAACCTCGCGAGAATGCCTACCGTGGCCACCTTTCCCATGAACTTTTCCTTTTGGCATAAAAGAATATTCATTTCAGAATTAATAAATGTTTTTGAAATAATTAAATAAGACTCTGGGACATAAGTCAGGAGTAGAGGGCTGTTGTTGAGAGGTTGTGTAGTAC
>CAZUCF010000017.1:0-16579 GCA_964619405.1 uncultured archaeon
CTTTCATCACCCACACTAAAGATATGGGGATTTCAGCTCACTAAAACGTTAAAAAAAGTTTCTGATTTTGAACACCGTTCAAACAAAATTAGTTTAAAATCAGATTTCTTTAGCTTAACTCACAAAGAAACTGAACAAAAATTGATTAGTGTTGCTGAAGAATCACATAATTTTGCTTCAATTTCTGAAACAGAGGGCTCGGTTAAAAGTATAGTTGAAATGGAAAAAAAGTTTGGAGTGCATTTATTACCAAAAGCAAAGAACATGCTATTAGGGCTTGTTGAGGGAATAGAATTACTTAATTTAAGATCAAAAAACCTTGAACTAGCTTTGTTAACATTAAGAGATTTAAAAGTTGGTCAAAAAATAAATCTTGCGAGAAAAACAATTGAATCCACTTCAAAAAAAGATAATGATGAGGAAATTCTTAGTAGGATTGAGAAAAAAAGTACTTTTTTTGAGAAAACCAAACCATGGGATTCTATTACTGAGTCTTTAAAAAAAATAAAATCAAAAAAAGGTGGTTCTAATTGAAGTATCTTATTAGAAATTGTGAGAATTGTACTGGATTAAATGATATTTCTTATCCACAATGTGCTTCTTGTATTAAAGCTGACCCTGATCTTGATTTAATAATTTATAAAAACAAATTGTTTACTAAACACCATTACATAAAAGAAAAGTATTATACTATTTATCCTTTTTTTATTGATGTTTTATTAAAACAAGTTAAGGGAAAAATATTGTCTTCTTATGAAATAAAAGATGCGAGTGTTAATATTATTCAAACAGAGCAAGCATTACAACCAACTTACACTATTACTATTCCTGGTCTTGACAAGGATTTTCATGAATTAGTAGAATTAAAAAAAGATTTTGATGAAAGAAAATTTAATTCAAACAAATTATTAAAAATTTGGATAAAACAACACGGAATCTTAGATTATTTGTTAACTGACCCAAATATTCAAGAAATAAATATTAACCCTCCTGAATTTCAAACTCCTTTCATGATAGTGCATTCAGAATTTTCAGAGTGTTTAACAAACATTTATCCTTCAATAGATTTTTTGAATTATCTCGCAACTTATTTGAAAATTGAATCTGGCCGCCCTTTAAACAAAGCTCAACCACAAATGGATGCGGAATTATTTGTTGAGAATCAAAGAGCAAGGGTTGGGGCAGTCATACCCCCATTCTCTATTAATGGTATTGGTTATAGTATTAGAAAACACAGGGAAAACCCTTGGACTCTCCCACTATTCTTGCAGAATAATACTGTTGAACCGATTTTTTGCGGTTTATTTTCTTTTGCCATTGCACATGGAAGATCATTCCTTGTTGCTGGGCCAAGGGGATCAGGAAAAACTGCTTTGCTTGGAGCACTAGTTTTAGAAATCTTGCCAAAATACAGGATAATTACTATTGAAGATACTCAAGAACTAGCAATTAATTATTACAAGAATATTGGTTATGATTTACTGGCTTTTAAAGTAAGATCTGCTTTAATGACCGAGGGATTAGAAATGCCTTTTGAAAAAGGACTTAGAACTACTTTGCGTTTGGGTGATTCTTGTTTAATATTAGGTGAAATAAGATCAACTGAAGCAAGAGTGTTGTACGAAGCAATGAGGGTTGGGGCAATGTCAATGACTGTTGCTGGAACAATTCACGCTGATAGCCCATACGGAGTATATGATCGTGTTGTAAATGATCTTTCTGTTCCAAAAGGCTCTTTTAAGGTAACTGATTTAATAGTAATTGTAAATCAAATAAAATCTCCAACTGGTTCTAATAGAGTTAGACGAGTACTAAGAGTTACTGAAGTTTTAAAAGATTGGGAGAATGAACCAAAGTTTCAAGATTTATTAATTTATAATTCAAAAAAAGATCGGTTAGAACCCACTGAAATATTACTTAATGGCAAGTCAATTCTAATAAAAGAAGTGATAAATAGGGCGCGTGGATATAACTCGTATAATGATGCTCTTAAAGACATAATGCTAAGAGCATGGGTAAAAGAACAACAAGCAAAAATATTAGGTAATTCAAAAAGATTACTTGAAGGAGATTATAATTTAAGAGTGAACCTAATTTTTGCAAAATTGTTTGATGAAATAAACCCTATTGCTTCAAAAGAAAAAGAGAATGAATTCAAAAAAAAGTTTACAAAAGAATTAATGAGGATTGAGGAATTGGAAAGTAATATTTAGTGAGGAATGTTAAATGATTTTTGATCACATTTATGAGTTAGGAAAAAAATTTAGAATACTAAACAAGATTCCGAATTGGGATGAAAAATTATCTCTAGTGCAATTCCCTTATAGTTCTGAAGAAATAGCTTCGGGCGCATTAATAGTTGGTGTCATAAGTTTTTTATTATTTTTAGTAACCATTCCAATTCCATTAGTTAGTTATAGCGTACTTTTTCTAGGAATGTCACTTGCAATTGGTTCAATAATTTGGGCTATAAGCATTAATTATTCACAAGGAGTAATGCTTATAAGAGAAGAAATGTTGCAAGCACTTTTAGAACTAACAAACCATGTTTCGCTTAACACTAGCATTGAAGCTGCTTTAGTTTACTCTTCCGAAAATTTAAAAGGCATTCTTGGAATTCAATTAAGAGGTATTAGGGAATTAGTTGAAACAAAACAAATTATGACTATTAGCGATGCTTTTGAAAAATATATTCCTATTTGGTTAAAAATTAGTCCTGATTTTGTAAAAGGAATTAATTTAATTCAAACAGCAGCAAACGCTCCAAAAGAAGAAAGGGATTCAATACTACAAGAAGTAATTGAAACAATAATAACAAGCCAACACGATTCTGGAAAAAGGTTAACTGAAAAATTAGCTAATCAAACAAAATCATTAATTTCAATAGGGGTTATTTTGCCAATGATGTCATTAATTTTGTTACCACTCGTAACAATTTTCATGCCACAAATGGCTAATACTTCATTATTATTATTTGTTTACGTTGTTTTGTTTCCAACAATACTTTTTTTTATGGCAATGAATTTTGCTACAAATAGAGTCCAAGTAAATACTATTGATATTGAATCAAGCCCTTTTTACAAAGAAATGCCAAAAAAATTTTATTATATTTGCATTGCTATTGCAATAATATTTAATCTTTTTTCAGTAGCACACATAATGACTATTGACTTACAAAATGCTGTTGAAAGAGAATATGGGATAGTTGCTATATTTACTATTTGGTTTGGGTTACTTGGAATATTTTTGGCAGTTGAAATATTTACTTATTTTTATTATAAACGAAATGAAAAATTGTGGCAAGAAATGTCTGAAATTGAAAGAGACATCCCTAATTTGTTACAAATAATATCGAGTTATCTTTCATTGAATAGGTCAATGGAAAGTATTTTTGCAGATATTATTTCTGATTACAAACAACACGGTTTTGAAAAGCACCCAGTAGTAAAAATAATTAGTAGAATTAACGAAGCACTTTACAATACAAAAAAACCTTTAAGTGAAATCGCAGATAAATTACTCCCAAGTATTGCTCCTTCAAAAAGAATGAACCAATTATTAAAAAGACTAATAATTTTTTCAGAAGTTGATTCGAAGAGCGCGGCAAAATCAGCAAAAATGATTAGAGCACAAACAATTTCAATTTATAAATTAGATGATTATATTCAAACACTTCTTTCTGAAACAATTTCAATTGTTAATTTAACAGTAACCATGCTTGCTCCCTTACTAGCCACCGCTGCAACAATAATGGCCGCAGCAATAGTAATGTCCCTTGAATTTATAAAACAAAGAATTAGTGGTATAATGGAATCACTTGGCGGAGTAGCAATGGAACTACAATTCGTTGAAATAAACCAAATTATTCCACCTAGTATGCTCGAATTAATTGTTGGATTGTTTTTTATTGAGACAACAATAATTTTGTCATTGTTTTTAGCGAATATTAAATCTGGAACAGATAAACATTTAATAGCAAAAACAATTCAAGAGAACTTATTAATCGCTTTTATTATTTATTCAGTACTTCTATTTGGAGGTTACTTAGCATTCACTGAAATATTATTCAAGGGAGTGTTAGTAGGATGAATCGAACTATAGAAGCAACGATAGCAATAGTTATTGCAGTAATAGCTTTTGGAATAATGATTTCTTTTTTTGAATCATCATTAAATTATACTCAAAAATGTTTTGGAGAAAAACCAATAACATCTGACGGAACGATTATTGGAGTGAATGATTTCCCATCTAATTCCAAAAATAATACATGGGTTTATGATTTAAGTGCAGATGGTTTAGCGCCGTGTTTGTGGAAGTGCAAGGAAGGTTATCAAAAACAAGATAATACTTGTATTATTATAGAATAAGTTTGGCTCTTACACATTTAAAACATAAATTTAAAATAAAACTAATTTCAAACAATTTAAAATAAAACTAATTTCAAACAATTTAAAAAAATAATTAACCAAACAATTAACTTAACTAAAATTCAAAACCATTAAACACAAAATTAAAACTCACATTCCTTATAAAAAAATTTTAATTTATTATATAAAAAATTTTAATTCATCATATAAAAAGTTTTAATCTATTATAATCAAATCTTAATTTGTTTATATTGTTTTCAAAAAAGTAGTTATCTAAAGAATGAAATATAAACTAAAACAATTATAAAAATCAAGAACAATAATATTGTAAATATTATTAGTAATCCCCCAATAATTGCTGATAAATCATTGTTATCAGAATAAGTTTTTTCTGAAACAGCATAATTGTCATTTGCTCCTTTAAAATGTGAACCAATAGTTAATTCGTCTTTAAAATTATCATCCAAAAACTTTTCTTGTTTAACAACATCTGATTTTTTAGTTGGTTCTTCTTTAGGCAATACTATTTCTGGAGTATCATCTTTAATTTTTTGTAATACTTTAATTTCTTTTTGAATTTTTTTGGATAAAGTTGATTCATCTTCTAAATCTTCTTTTGTCAAAAAAATAAATTTTAAATTTTTTGATAAAAAGTTTTCTTTTTCTTCAGAAGATATTTTTTCTTCACTTTTATTGAATTTATTTGCTTCTGCACAATAACTAATGTAAACGTTAGGTTCTATAATAAGAAAATCAGGGTTCCAAAAATTTTGGTCTTTCCCAAGAGGATTACTGAAATACTTTGAATATTTATAATTCATACTTTTTAAAACATATTCGATTGTTTCCTTACCTTTTGGCACTTGTTTTTCTTCAACAGTTTTGTTTTCTTTGTTTTTAACAACATTTTCAACTACTTCAGTTTTTGAAACAACTTCTTCTTTTTTCACAAGTGTTTCAACTTCTTTCTTTTCAACACCTTTATTTGCTTTTAACAATTCTTTTCCAGTAAAAGTGTTAGTGTAAAGAGTTTTTGCTAAATCATTTACTTTTATTGCATTTTTTGAGGCCTCTGCTTTCAAAACTCTTTCATAAATAGCTTCTCTTAATGCTTTATCTGAAGCAAAATCAGAGTGAAAAACGAATACACAAACAACCCCACTTTTTAATAAAAAATTAGTTTTTTTTTCAAGTTCTTGCGGTAAAGAATTATCAGCATTAATTTCCATTCCCGAATTTTCTAGATAAACTGATTTTTCTTTTAGAAAAAAACCATTCCAAGAAAAAGCATGTGCACCATTAAGTTTTGTTAACTCATTAATTGGAACGTGTTTGAATTCAAGTTCTTTCAAAATATTGTCTATTTTTTTCTGGCGTTCTTTATCAGAATTTTTTTTAAAACCAAACATGTTAATATTAAATATTCTGGAATTTAAATACTTTGCCTAACAAAAAAATTTTTAAATTACTCTACAAAATAATAAAAAAAATTATTTTGAAATTATTATTTTTCCATCTTTGCATTCAGCACTTATTATTCCTGGCAAAGAAATATTACCATCCATTTCTATATTACAATTCGTGCAAAAATTATGCTTTGTAAAAACATCTTCAAAATCTTCTTTGTTTAGAATTGTTTTTGTAGCATTAAAATCATTTTCTTGTATTAACATGGCCCCACAATAAGCATTTAGATCACCCATTGAGCATTCACTCCAACAAGAATTAAGTATTTTTATTGCGCCAGAAAAATTCACTTTTTGCACATCATCATTATTAAAAGTTGATTGTGGAACAATAATCCCATAAAAAGTATTTTGTATTGAACCAAAATCAAAATCTATTAGGAACAATATCATCATCCCAGCTATCATTAAGGATATTCCCATAAAAACAACTATTTCTATTGTCTGCATTTAAACCACCTAGTCTCCTCCACCCCATGTTTTACAAACCCCATTATCACAATATTGACCAGAAACGCATTTACTCCTACTACTACACAAATAATTTGAACAAATTGGTTCATGACAAGGAGTATTAGTAGTACAAACAAAGTAATTGCTTGACCAAGACTCTTGTCCCCCAACAACAGAACAAGTACTTGTACCACATTTGCTTATTGAACTAAAATATTGTACTGGTTCATTTGTATAATAACATATTGCTTGCCCCCCAGAATTAGAACAATACGAAACGTTTTTACAAGGGGGTGCTGGCAGACAAGGGTCTGAACCAGCATCACATCGTTTAGCACTCTCATTACATGTTTGAGGATTACAAGGCGTAGAACCACAAGTATCAGAATAAGAACAAGTCATTTGTGTTGGATCACTTGCATTAACAATACACCTATCAATAGTACAATATTTACCATCATCACAACTTTTTGAAAGTGATTCCATTTTCCTTGTTATAAGATTACATCTTGAAACATTACAAGAAGTTCCTCCTCTTGTCGAAGTATATAAATAATTATCTATTATTGTCCCACTTTTTAATGTTTCAACACAACCTTGTCCAATAACACAACTTACACTTGATAAACACTCATCATTTCCAACACTACAAGTATGATTTGGAGTAGTTTTTAATTTACACGAAGCATCTAATTCATATTTGTAACACTCATTATTTGGTGGAACATTTGGAGTAATATCCGTTTCAACACAAACTCCTTCGCCAGCAATATCTTGGCATTCTGTTTTAATACAAGGATTAGTACTTGTGTCACATGTTTTTATAAACATTGTACAATTTCCTTCATCACACAAAGCATAATTAACACATTCATCACAATGTTCATCCCCTTCTTGACAATACTCTGTATTTTTAACATTGCCCGGCCCACAAGGTTTTTCTTCGCAAACACACTCACAAACTTCATCGCAACCCTCACAAATCTCACAAGAACAATCTGTTTTTGGATCACCATCATCACAAACTTCATCATTAGGAACCAAATAACAAAAAGTCATTGGATCACCATAACCAGGATCTATTTCAATGCATTCACATTCACAACAACCATATTCTTCTTCTGGGTCACACTCTTTTTTCTCATCATCACCATTACCATTACCGTTACCATTGCCATTACCATTGCCATTACCATTGCCATTACCGTTACCATCGCCATTACCATCTCCATCACCCGGCCATTCACCTACATCAGCATCACAATCACCTTCTCCATCTGGATCTTCAACATGTTCTGGTGAACAAACTTTTTTCACTGCAAATTTTAATCCAATTCTTGAGGTTAGAGGAATTGGCTCTACTCCCAAATCAATTATGAAAGAGGGATCCTTGCAAGTTATAAAAACACTAGCAATCATTTTTGGACTAATACTAATTGCTTCATCAGTAGCCATTATAGAATTATTACAATTATTTTCTGATTCAACAATACAATCACCAATAATTTCATTTTCTGATTCATCTAACACAACGCACAAATCTTCATCAGAATCACCTATAACCGAATGTCCATCAACAAAACCAATCCCATTAATTGATTCTAATTCAACTCTTTCGTCAATTAAAAAATTGTATTCTGGATCATTTTGTAGTGCTGTTGGCCACTCAAATATTTCTTCTTTGTTTGCTGTTCGCACTACCCCTGTTCCACACCAATACTTATCAAATTTGCTTTGCGTTGTAACACATTCAATACTCCTTTCAATGTCATAATATATTAATAATGAATTAACATCTGCTTCACAAACTATTTTTTGGCCTTGTCCTAAAAAATAATCTGATAAGTCATTTGAAATTTCTTTTAAAGCCATTGAGAAGTTAGAGTGTATTGTTGATTCTTGTTTTAATGCTTCAATTGATTGGTCTGAAAAAATTTTTTCATGGGCACCACAAAGACATCTTGCTGATGAACACTCATAACCAACATTTAATGGACTAGTTAGTTTTCCAACAACATCTGTTTTATGCAACCATTTTAACATTTCTTCATACATAAAAAATACTTTTGCTGCTAAAAAATCCTTGCTCTCAAATCTAATTGTTTTGTTACCATCTAAAGCAAAAACTTCTGTCGCCAAATTAATATTGAATGGAATATTATGATCACGAAAACTTGTTTGATCATTAAAAATATTTTGAATTTCAATCTCAGGAACACCAACAGTTATTGTAGAATCTTTTTTGAATTCATAATTTCTTAACCTTTCTATTCGCTCCATCATGGAGGATAACGAAACATCAACAAAATAAGTATAAGATTCATTCAAATCTTCTGGTGAAGGAGGCATTTTTTTGTTATAAAACCAAGTCGGAGTATCATAAGAAAAACCATTTAACATGAAATTATTTGTTGCATTTTTTATTGTTGAATCAGAAACATATTTTAATTCAGTTAAAATTTTTTGAGAAGAATCTATTTCAGAATAAGGACTTATTTGAGACACTTGTTGTATTGAAGCAACTACTGTCACAACAACTATTACTGCTATTACTGCAACCGCAACCGCGTTTCCTTTCTCGTTAAACATTAGAATAAATAAATCTTTTGAGTATAAAAGAATATTGTTTTAAATTATAAAAATAAAAAATTAATTTATGAAAACACATTTTGAATTATCAAAACAAAAACTTAATTTATGAAAAAACAAAGCTATCAAAAAAATTAATTATTTTCAATTTTGTTTTTAATCAAATTAATTGTTGTATTATCAAATTTTCTAGGCGTACTTATTAACGCTTGTGAACCATGCATTCCGTTTGTCAAACCCATAATACTCCTTTTAGAACCATTATCTAATAATGCTGGACAACTAACTGACAAAACATCTTGTGGGCAATTATAAGGCGTTTCACCAGAATCAACTCTTAAGTTTCCACAAGTAGTAATACCATAATCAACTGGCCCAAAACAATTTCCTGGCCTCATTAATGGATCATCTAAATACTTTTGTATTAACAAGTTTTGTTTTGCGTCAGAATTTCTTTCATTAATTTTTATGCTCGGATCCCACATTGGGCACAATAAATAATTTTCTAAACCAATACAAGTTGGACTAATTTTTCTTTCACAAAAAATTTTAACAGGGCTAATTCTAGCAATTGCTGGAATTGAAAAGTTTTTTGTGTAATCATTATTACAATCACTTGGAAAAGAATTAGGACACTCTGATTCAGAATTTTGTATTAACCATTTATGGATTGAGTATTCAGAACATAACCCAAACGTATATCCTAAAGCATGACTCAATAAAAATGGGTCGTGTGATTCAAATGGAATTATAATAGTGTTTTGGTTTCTTGGAGCAATTAAAGATATCTGGCCAATATTATTCATATCACCAATACTTGTTCCTGACAAACCTATTAACCTTTGATTTTCTTGTAATGGCAGTCGCCCATTATTTTCCCAACACTCATTTAATTTTTCAACAATTTCTAATTGTGTTTTATTATCAAAAAAAATTTCTTTATCATCACCTATTTCGTTTATTATGCAATTAATTGTTGGGTAAGCAAAAAAATCTATTTGATGGTTTTCTAAACCAACATCGTTTCTAAACAAATTAGTAAAAAAACTTGCTTGATCATTTAATTTTTCTATTGGAGGATTATTAACTCCTACAAAAAACAATGTTATATCCGCATTCCTATCAGAAATTATTGTTTTACTTTCTGAAAAAGCCAGTGGGTTGTTTGTGTCAAAAACTTTTAACAAAAAATTGTGATCACCTGATTCTTGAACAATAAAAGTATCTTCTATTACTCCAGAAATTTTTGTTCCATTAAAATACCATTCAACGTTAACATCTTTTTCTCTTTCATCAGGATCAAAAGAATGTTTTGCATTAAAATTTATTGTAAAAGGGACTTTTCCTCTTTTTGGATTAACATCCATTATTGCAATTGGTAATGAATTTACTGAGCTTATATTACCAAGAGTAGTATGCTCTCTTTTTTTGTAAACCCAAAAATTTATTTCTGCTACACTACCGTCACCCATAGGTAATATTCTATTAATAGCAAATCTTTCCTCGTCTTTTTTAACACCAATTTCAAAACTTAATAATGCATGATTAATCGCATTAATTATTTCAATCATTAGTTTTTCACCTTTATAACCAGAAGAAAGATCAATAAAAGTTCCGCCAGTACCGTTAGCCAAAAGAATCATTTGTTCTTTTATTGCATTAACAACTATTGGAATATTAAACAAACCATTATTAGTACAATTAGAACAATTTGTTAGACCACAACATTGTGAACCAACAATAGTTGAATTACTTAATTTGTTTCCTTGGGCATCACAATAAGGTGCATCAGGAATATAATCTATTCTTGTTAGAACTGGAAAAACAGCATAATTTAATTTTTCTAAATACCACAAAGCATTTTCAATTGTTTTTTTAGAACGCTCAATTCTTTTTTCTTTATCTTCAATTGTTTCATCACTCTCACAAGTCATGCAATAAGCCCTATTCAAACCATCCAGAGTAAAACACTTGCTTGCTTCAGAACCAGTGCTCAACTCATCAGAAAAAGGAATTATTATTGCAATTGTTTCATTAGGATTAATTATTTTTGAATTAAGATCTTTTGCTATTGCCGCAACACCCGTAGCCCAATCCTCATACTCAAAACCAGTATTACCAATATAAAATCTCGAACCCGTTGTTTTAATTAAATAATCAAAACCATTCTCAACATACATACCATTATTGTTTCTATTACCTTGTGCTAATAATGTTTCATTACAATTAACTGATTTTGAAAGCTTGTCATTTATGGTAGAACAGCTAACTTTATCATCACCAATTTTCTTCATTATGTATAAGTTTATTTCCATATCATATTGTTTTCCAAAAGTGTTTTCAATTCCACTTATAGAAGATATTAATAAGTCTAAATCATCAGACATTGTTCCTGAACCATCCATAACAAAATTTATTGACAAACTTGTTACTGGCATTGTTGCTTTCAAATAATAATTATTTTCGCCGTAGAGTGCATTGAAAACCTCACTCAAATATTCTTTTGAATTAACTTCCCTACCATAACCCAAATCTATTAATTCTCCTCTTGAGGTTATTGCCCCGGCAATTAATCTTGAAACAGGCATTCCAGATATTGGTTCTGTTATTGATAATATTTCTCCCAAATCATTGGACAATCTCTCTTGTTCAAAAGAAACTTGTATCGAAGAAAATTGCCCTACTTCTTGTCCAGTATTATTATATTGTATTAAGAACCAACCAGCAAATAATATTATAATTATTACTACCGCACTAATCAAATCATCACTTGCAGCCATCCATAACCCCCTTAACCAATACAAATCATAACTCTTGCAAGACACTTTTGAGCATCATAACCTTGTAAAGAATAAAAATAAGAAAACCTGCTAGAACAATTTTCATTAGAACCAAACTCTTTTGTAAAAGTACTCTTACAAGAAAAAAAATTTAATTGTTCTATTTTATAACCCTTAATATTTTTAGGAACACAATAATTATTATCTGCACTCATTATATCATCTAAACTCTTGTTTTCTAAGCAAGAAAAAATTATTCTTTTTGCTGAACCAACTTCTTGCATTGATTGTGCTTGTGAAATAAAAATCGATGAAGATGTAGTTGACTCCACACTAATCATCCCAATAAAAAGTAAGGCAACAATAATTATTACAATTAAAATGAATGAAGTAAACAATGAGTAAATACCTTTTGAATTAATTTTCATTTAGTCACCTCTAAAAAAATTTTTTCACCTTGTTTAGTAATCCTAAACAAAACTACTTTACTTAAATCAAACTCGGCGTAAACAAAATCACAAATCGTTTCCCTACACAATTGCACACCGTTAGAAGTAATACAAATTTCTTTTTTTGACAAAACCATTGTCCCATCTTCAGCCGAAGGATTAAAAAAATAATTATATTCGTCTGCCAAACAAGCATCATCAGCCATAAATTGCATTGATGACAAATCATTATTTATTATATCAAGAGAAGGTGCTTTAAACAAGAAAGAAGTGAACACCCAACTAGCCCCAATCAAAACAGCTATTACTACAGCAAGCCAAATTACAATTTCTGATGCATTACCCATTGCATTCAAAAACAACACCTGCTCCAGTTCTCTCAAAAAAACAAGTGAATTCATGCATTTGATATAATCTTTTATGGAAATCAGTATCCAAATTTAAATCACTATTTGTCCCATCATCATAAAACAAATTACATTCAATTGACTCACACTTGTTAACTCCTTTAAATAAAATACAAACTTTTTTTGGAGAATCACTTGTCCCCGCTGTTAAAACTGCCCCACTTGGAATATTTATTTTCTCACTAACCATTGTTCCAGATTCAGAAGAACAAAGCATTGAGGCCCTTTGCTGTATTCTTGACAACGCATTTGTTACTTGAACTTCCTTCATTTGTTCTTGACCTGTAAGAGCAATTGAAGCAACTATTCCAATAACAAATAATGCTGCGATTATTCCCGCATAAAGCCATATTGCTTGTTCCACTCAATCACCTATTCGTAAAATGCATTACAATTCAATCCTTCTTCTGAAAAGCCTAGATTATACCAGTGCATTACTTCATTTTCATAATCACAGCTTCCTGGAACAAGACCGTCTTGCAAAGTTTTAGTCGCATTTTCTTTGGTTACACCCAAGGATTTTAAATAATTACATATTATTGGCACGCAATCATTTGGTTTTATTTTTTGATCAATAATGAAACAATATATTGCATCATCACAGAAACCCATTAAACCAAAATCATCTTGTATATAACTTGAAACAAGACTACCATCACCAGCCAAAGAAAACTTTTTCATACAATAAGCTGCTTGATCCATTGGCTTACCACTACTCAAAAAAGCACTACAAGTAGTTTGCAATTCTTTTTTTTGCTGTTGATATGCTTGCTCCCTTTGCTGTTGAACTAATTGATCTTGATTGCTAGTAAACTGTTGAGACACAAGCTGTAACACTAGCATTGAAACAGCTAACAAAACAAATAATACAATAAATATTTGTATTGCCATCTCCATTCCCTTACTATTCATTTTCCAACCTCCACTTTTCCAATAGAAAAATTCCAATAAATTCTGGCCGAATTAGTTTGACCATTATCAATTACAACAATATTATCTTTAATGCTTTCTAATACGCTTTGGCCTAAAATATTTGCCTCATTTATTTCAAATGGTTCCTTTGAGTGAACAATATAACAAGTGTCATTCATAAAAACCTCGTTAAAAGATTTTTGATAACAATTATTTATTAGAATGGCTAATTGAGCTGAAGACGAACTATCAACTTCAATTAATTTTTTATCTTCATCAACTGGAGTAGGAATAAATTCTTCAGCACTCAAATCTAATAAACTCCCACTAAACATTAAAACCATTGAACCAACCGCAATAGCGATAAAAAGAGTAATAATTATTTGTATCGGCATTTCCATATTGAATCTATAAGATTATTTCTAATATTTAAAACTTATTGAATACAAATAAAACACAAAGATGACATCAATTCAAGATAACACAAAATATAATTAAAACAAATTCAAAAAAAGGTTTATTTATTTTAAAAATGCTTTTTTAATAACCAAAATTAATTATTAAAAAAAATCCATTATTAAAAAAATAATTATTAAAAAAATAATTATTAAAAAAATAATTATTAAAAAAAATCCATTATTAAAAAAAGTTAATTATTAAAAAAATAATTATTAAAAAAAATAACCAATTTATTAGTTCACGCATCGGCACGAAGCATAGCAAACTAATTTATATGCTATTAAATAGTTTTCTTTTATGAATTATAATAATATTCCAGAAGTTGTTTTAAAAAAAAATAATTTTTCTGATTTTAACCCTGTTCAAAAAAAAGCTATTGAAAAGGGTTTTAAAAAAAATTTGGTTGTTTCTTCTCCAACAGCAAGCGGTAAAACAATTATCGCAGAATTATCCATGCTTGAAAATGTTTTAAACAAAAAAAAAGTTATTTACACTTGCCCATTAATAGCATTAGCAAGCGAGCACTACAATGACTTCAAAAAAAAATATCCTGAAATAAAATTTGCTTTGTCAACAGGAGACATTGATTCATCATCATCTTACTTAAAAAAATTTGATGTTATTTTAACAACTTATGAAAAACTTGCAAGTTTATTAAGACACAAAGCAGATTTTTTGAATAATGTTGGTTGTTTAATAATAGATGAAATACATGAATTAGATAGTGATAGGGGACCAACCCTTGAAATAGCTATAACCCAAATGCGGAATTTGAGAAGAGAATTGTTTGTTTTGGGCTTGAGTGCAACAATTAGTAATGCAAAAGAATTAGCACAATGGTTGGACGCTGAACTAATAGAAAGTGATTTTAGGCCAACAAAACTAGTTGAAGGAATATATCTTGATAACTTGACAGAGTATAATAATAGTGAGGTTGTTGAGGCTAATTTGGAAGAAGTGATTGAGAAAAATATTTTGGAAAAACAATTCTTGTTTTTTTTGAATTCTAGAAAAAGAGCAGAGGGGCAAGCAAAAAAAATGGTGAAAGAATTAAAACCAAATTTGAATGAAAAAGAAAAAAAATTGTTGAAAGAAATTAGTTTTGATGCTTTAAATGTTTTAGAGCAACCAACAGAACAATGTTCTTCTTTAGCAAATTGTTTAGAACAAGGAATTGCGTTCCACCACGCTGGTTTATTATCAAAACAAAAAAAAATTATTGAAGATAATTTTAGAAAAGGGTTAATAAGAGTTATTTGTTCAACTACAACTTTATCCGCAGGATTAAATTTGCCGGCTGATTTTGTAGTAATACCCTCGCTTTACAGGTACACTCAAAGAGGAATGGATTTAATCCCAGTTAGAGAATATAAACAATGCGCGGGGAGAAGTGGTAGACCAAAATTTTCTAGTGAAGGAAGAAGTATTGTTATTGCAAGCAATGAATCACAAAAAGAATTGTTTTTTGAAAAATATGTTAATGGTGAAACCGAGCCAATTATTTCTAAACTTGGTTCAGAATCTGTTTTGAGAACGCATGTTCTTGGTTTAATTGCAACAAGTGATTTGTTTGATGAAAAAAATGTTTGGAGTTTTTTTGAGAAAACTCTTTTCGCAAAACAAAATAGTTCTGTTTTTGAAATTTATGAAAAAATTATTAGAATAATAGAAGAATTAATTGAAATGGGTTTTGTTGAGAGAAAAGAAAAAAATTTTTATTGCACAAAGATGGGTAAGAGAGTAAGTGACTTGTTTTTGGATCCAAAAAGTGCTTTTGAATTAATTAATGCTTTGAAGAGCGAGAAAAAATTTAGTGAGATAAGTTATTTGTTCGCATGGGCAAATTGTTTTGAATTCGAACCAAGAATAATTATCCCAAAAAGAATTAAAAAAATTGTTTTTGAAGAATTTAATTCTAGAATTATTGAATTACCTTTTGATAATGAAAAATTATTTTTTGATAATAATTCTTTAGACACTTTTTTTTCCGCAATGATTTTAGAAAAATGGATTAACGAGTATTCTGAACAAAAATTGTTTGAGAGCTTTGGTTTGGCACCAGGAACTCTTTTTGGGAAAAACAGAATCATTGAATGGTTATCTTATTCAACAATTGAATTATCAAAAGTGCTTGGCTTAGAAAAACATTTTATTAATGCAAAAAAAATTGGTTTAAGGGCAAAATATGGTGTGAAAGAAGAATTACTTGAGTTAGTTGAGTTAAAAGGAATTGGTAGGGTAAGAGCAAGAAAATTATTTAATAATGGAGTAAGAAAACCAAGTGATGTGAAAAATAATATTTACAAAATTGAACATATTCTTGGAAAACAAATAGCAACTAATTTGAAAACACAACTAAAAATAGTTGGTGCTTAAAACCAATTTTCCATTAAATAAAAAAGCACAAAAAAATATTAACATAATTACAATAATATCAACTAAGGTTGTAACATTATTATTAATGCTAACTATAATATATTATATTAGTGAAAAATTTTCAAATCAATAATTTTGATAAAAAAAATCTTAAACCAAAAAAACCAAGGGTACTAAAAGCACTCTGACTCGCTTCATCACAGCTTTTAACAAAAGCCGGCAAAATTTTGATGAAATTTTTTTGAAAAGTTTCGGCGAAAGGAGCCTGCGGTCGTGTAGAAATCCTATTGGATTTCTATTGTGAATGAAATAATTATTCTT
>CAZUCF010000018.1:0-13599 GCA_964619405.1 uncultured archaeon
ATAGAAGGGCAACCTTCTATTTATCTCTATTTATAAAGGATTTCTACAGAGCCGGTTTATATAACGCAATTGAATTAAGGTGGATGAAAGCAATTTTGCCATTATTTACTAAAAAGTATACTATTTATGGGTTTGAAGCATGTAAGTCTCATTTTGATAAGATAAGCCACTTAAAAGATGATAATACGCAATTATTTAACTTAGCAATAAGCAATTCAAATAATGAATTTGTGAAATTATATCATTCTGACAATCGAATTGGACATTCAATATATTCAACAAAAAATAATGTTACTGGTGAATATGAAACTGTCAAATCAACAAAATTTTCAAGGTGGATTTTAGATCAAAAAATAAATCTTGATAATTCATACAATATTGTTAAAATTAATATTGAGGGCGCAGAATGGGATTTTTTTAATGATTTAATCAAAAATAAATTACATAGCAAAATAAACTTGTTTTATGTTTCTTATGATAATGATATATGTAAAATTGGGGAATTTAAAAAACTTGGAGTTGAAGAGAGGTACAAAAAGTTATTAGAAGATAATAATATTATTCCAATTTTATATTAATAGAATGGTTAATAAGTTTGTTTAATGTGATTATATTATGCGAAAAATTCAATTAGAGTGTATTGTGTTTAGGAAAAAAAATCAATTATATGAATTTCTTTTGTTAAAAAGAATTCCCAAAAAGGGTAATTTTTGGCAACCAGTTTGTGGGGGCATGGAAGAAAGTGATTCATCATTGCTTGATGCAGCATTAAGAGAATTAAAAGAAGAAGCTAGTATAACTCCTGATAAAATAATTAATATTTTGCCTGATTTTTATTCTTTTGAAATTAATAAACATTATTTAACTGGTGAGCCAATTTCTCCAATTGAAGAACATGTTTTTGGTTTTGAGTTAGATCCTGATTTTGATATAAAAATATGTAATAATATTTATGTAGAGCATGAAGAATTTAGATGGGTTTCTTTTAAAGATGCATTGAGTTTATTAAAATGGGATAACAATAAAGATGCATTTAAAAAATTAAGTTCATTACTCAGTTAATTAGACTATATTAATAATAATTTAAAATAGATGCATTGTTATATTTTTAATGAGCAGAGCAAAATCACTAAGATTAATAAGACAAATTAGGGCTATTGGTAGATGTGAACAAACACAAAATGCAGTTATAAAGTCTACTTATGAACAAATAAAAAGAAAACTTCCTGGCAAACCATTTTTAATTCAAAAAAGAAAAATGGCTGAATTAAACGCTAAAAAAAAATTTATTCCAACTAGGTTAAATTATTTTAATTTATTGTTACGAAAAGCATATATGCGAACATTTAATAGAAAAAAATTAAAATTATCTGAAAGCATTTTTGGGACTAATGGAAAGTTTGGTCTTTTAGTTGTAAGACCTGAATTATTTGGGCATCTGCAAAGTGTTAAACAGCAATTACAAATGCGTGGTTTATCAGTTGAATTATCTAAGGTTTTTTCTTTTGATAAAACAACCTTTTTAGAAGTTTATCCTCAAGCACGAAAATATGCAAATCAATTTCCAGAATTTACTCCTTTTGCTGCAAACATGATAAATGGGCTTAGTAGAGTAATTGTTTTTAAGTGGGATAAAAACAAATCAATTTCTGAACGAGAAAAATTATTAAATGAAATGAAACAAAATATGCGCAAAACAATTGCTTTACCTTTTCTAAAACAATTAGGGTTTACAAGAGGTGAACTTGGATTAATTGCTAAAGATCTTGATGCTCTTGGGTTTGCAGAAGCCACAAATGCTAATGAAAGTAGTTTATTAAATATGTTTAATGGTGTACATATGCCTAATATAAATGATATGGTTAAAGATTCAATTGTATTTTTAACTACTAAAGAATTAATCAAATTATCGCAAATCTAGATTAATAATTAATTGTTTTAAAAAAAGCCAAAATAAAATAAATTATTTATTTGAAAAAATTTATTTTTTTATATAAATCTTAAAAAAATTAATAATTATTTTTATTCAAACCAAAAATTTCCTTGGTTGTCAAATTCAGCGTGTTTCTCTAGCCAGTCTCGCATGTTTTCTATTCCGCCTAGTTTTTCTATGCAGTAGTAACAACATCTTGCTGAGTTTGAGTATTTGAATACTAGTCGTGCTTTTTTTATTGTTCCGTTAACTCCACAATATGCACAGTGTTTTTTGTTGTATAATTCTTTTTTCATTTGTGTTCACCTAGTAATGTGGTTTTTCAAATATTGCTTTTAGTTCGTAGTATATTGCTCTTAGTTCTGCATCTTGCAGTACTCTTTCTTCAGGTATTGTTTTCAAATAATTTATTGCTTGATACATTTGTTCCCAACTCCTTTGCCTTTTTTTAAAATATTCTTTGTTCGTGGGTTGCTTAAAAACTTTTAGTTTTTTTGTTCCAATTTTTTTGGAATTTTTCCAAAATTTTTGGAATCGCTGGACAAAATCTTTATTAATCATCGGCGTTGCAAAGGGTTTCTAAAACACATTTGGAGGTTTTGAAAAATGAAGAAAAAAATTTTGTTACTAACAATTTTGTTGTTAGTTTCACAAGTAGCTTTCGCAGCAACAGTTTCAGATATTACAGCACCAATAACTAGAATCTATGATTTGATAAAAGGAATTGTAGCAGTGATTGGGATTATTGCTATTACTATTGCAGGGGCAATGTATATGTTTTTTGGAGCTAACATTCAGCAAAGAGAAAATGCTAAGTCAATGGTTTCGTATGCAATAGTTGGTTTAGTTCTAGTTTGGGTAGCGCCATTAATTGTGGGGTACTTTTATATTTTAATGCGAATTTAATCTTTACTTTCGCATTTTAGTATAAACTAACTTATTTATTATATTATTATGCGACTATTTATATATTTTTCGCATCATAATATAACTATGCAATATTTCATTAGCTTTACGAAAAGCGAGCTTGAAGCATTACGCTTATTTGATAACTTTGAAGATGTCAATGTACTAGCTAAAACTTTGAAGAAGAGTAAGTCGCAGATTTATAGAATTATTCAAAAGTTGGAAGAAAAAGGTATTATTGAAAATGGTAAGTTAGTTAGTTTACCTTATTTGAAAAAACTTGTATTACTTATTAGAAAAAATAAGAATTTGGTTGATTTGTTTTCTGATTCTGGTTTGCCTATTTTGTTACAATTAGTAAAACCGAAAAAAGTTAGTAAAGTTGCTTATGATTTAGATTTGAATGAGCAGACAGTTTACAAGACCGTTTTGAAAGCTAAAGAAATTGGTTTAGTTAAAATTGATGGGAGAATGTATGTTATTAATGGAGATAATTGGTCTGAAGGGGAAGATTTTCTTAATTCTTTATTTGAACAAGAAATGAGTTTTGATGCGAGAGTTCCAAAAAATTCAATTATTTATTATAAATCAGAAAAAGAAATTCTTTTTTCAACTGATGAAAATGTTAATGCTTCTTTTGGAGCATTTTCTGTTTTTGAAAAGTTTGGTGTGAAGTTCTTGCCAGAAACCAATTATTATGTCTTGCCAAAGAAAAAGTATTCTGAAGAGGGGGTTTATGAGCAAGCGTTAGCAGTTGTTGAAAAGAATTGGGATTATAGATTGTTAGTAATTCTTGGTATTTTTGCATTATATAATAAAATATCTTCTGATAAAAAGTTAGTTAAGGAATTTATGTTAATTCTTGCTGGAAAAGAGTTTGATAAGATGCCTTCTCCTAAAGAGTTTAGGGAAAAGGCTAGAGAGTATGGTGTTGTATGATTGCAAGTATAAAGAAAATGAATGAATTGTTTGTTGAGATTGATTCCAAACTTTCTACAAAAGTTAGTGTTTTTGTTATTGGTGGTGGAGCACTAATGTTTCATAAACTAAAATCTACTACTAAAGATATTGATTTGATTGTTAGAACAAAAAAAGAATATGAAGAACTTTATTCTACATTGAAAAAGATTGGTTTTAAGGAAAGTGCTTTGACAGAAGGTGGTCAAAGATTAAGTGTTTCTAGTGTTCTTGAAAGAAGAGATTTTAGGATTGATTTATTTTTAGAAAAAGTTGTTGGAAAAATGAATTATTCTGATAAAATGGTGCAAAGAAGTGAAAGCGTATTTGAAGGAAAGAAATTGAAAATGTTTTCTGCTTCTATTGAAGATATTTTTGTTTTCAAATCAATAACAGATAGGGGTGGGGACAAAACTGACTCGGAAGAAATAATAAAACAAAAACCAAACTGGAAAATAATCTTAGAAGAAATTAAATCTCAAGCCAAAAAAGGAGAAGATGTTTGGATAACTTACATTAACGAAAGATTACTAGAATTTGAAGAAAAAGGATACATGATTCCGATTTTGAAAGAAACTGAAAAGTTAAGTGAAGAGTTTTATAAGAAATTAGAAAAACAATTTAGAAAGTAATTAATTGCAGTATTTCAGTGATAATTAATAAAGAATGCTTTTGTAACAACCTACTAATCACTAATTAGTATGATTTCTGTAATTCGTTCTTATTTTTCTAGGAAACACTTGATTACAATTGTGTTTCCCTAAAAGAAACACTTTTAAAGGGTTTTGTTTATAATAAATGTATGAAAAAAGAAGTTTTTAAGAAAATTCTGTCTGAATGGCAGGAATCTAAACCAATTGTTTTAGTTCAAAGGGATGCCCAAATAAATGTCTCAAAAGAAGTAATTTGTGCAATAATTGGTCCAAGGAGAGTTGGAAAAACAAGTTTGATGTTAATTGAGGCACAAAAATATAATAAAGAAGAAACAATATTCATTGATTTTGAAGATAATAGATTGGCTGGACTCAAAAATGAAGAATTAGATGAATTGTTTGTTGCACATGAAGAACTAACAGGAAAAGAAGCGAAGTACCTTTTTTTTGATGAAATACAATCAGCTCCAGAGTGGAGCAAATTTATTAGGAGGTTGCACAACACAAAAAAGTATTATATTATAGTTACTGGGTCATCCTCAAAATTATTAAGTAAAGAAATAGCAACTGAATTAAGGGGAAGATACATAAGTATGTTATTGCTCCCATTAAGTTTTAGAGAATACTTAAAATTCAAAGGGTTTGAATATAAAAAAACCACTGAATTTACGAGCAATAAAGGGAAATTAATAAAATTATTAAATGAATATATTGAAGAAGGGGGTTTTCCTGCAACGGTTAATAAAGATCAACATGAAAGAAGAGACCTCACAAAAACATACTTTGAAACAATATTTTACAAGGATATAATTGAAAGACACAAAATAGAAAATTCTGATTTAATAGAACAATTAACAAATTATTTGATAGAAAATAATGGAGAATTATTTTCAATAACTAATTTCCACAAAATACTAAAAAGCAAGGGGCTTGAAACTAGTAAAAAAACGATTTCGCAATACTTAAAGTATGTAGCAGATACTTTTTTTATATTAACAACAGAAAAATTTTCATACTCATCAAAGATAAGAATTCAAAATCCGAAAAAAGTTTATTTAGTGGACAATAGTTTCCAAACAATGCTGTCAAGTAATTTTACTCCAAATACTGGAAAAAAACTAGAATCAATAATAATGAACCAACTAGCAAAAACTTGTGACAAGGTCTATTATCACAAAGATAAAAAAGAATGTGATTTTATAACAAAACAAAACACAAAAATGGAAGCAATACAAGTCTGCTTAAAAATTGATGATAAAAACAAAAAAAGAGAAATGTCTGGGTTACTAGAAGCAATGCAAGCTTACAAAATAAAGCGAGGTACAATAATAACTTTGGATCAAGAAGATAAAATTAAAGAAAAAGGGAAAACAATAGAGATAAAACCTGCGTGGAAATGGTTGTTAGAAAATTAATAAACTAACTTTTTAATTAGTTTGTTGTACAAGTTGATTATGTACTACTTTATATAATTCTAGGGTAATCAAACTTTTTTTTAGTGCACGGCGGAGGTATTAGTACAATTAGTTCGAATTCACACAAATTTTAATTATTTTATATAATATTATTAAATTTGTATAAAAAAACACGATTTTTTACATTTATTGTAATGGACACAAAAGCCAATTATTGTCTATTATGATGGACACCTAAAAAAACATCATAAAACTAAACATATCCTAATAAAATTTTTTATAAACTTTGTTTTATTATAATATATTGGATAAAAGAATATCTAACATGGTTTTAATAAGAAAATGTGTTCAGAAAGATATGTTTAAAATTACTTAATTAATTATAAAAACTTTTTCTAAATATAATAAAAATGAAGGAACTCTCAAAGAAATACAATCTTTTCTTGACAAGTATGATCCAAAAAAATGGGTGAAGAACAAGTTCGAGAAAGATTAGGATCAACTCAAAAAAAGAATTGTTTAGAATACTAAAATTAATTGACCAATTAGAATTTTAGTAAAAAGTTTTTGGAATAATTTTTTCAATACTTTTAAAAAAGCAACTAAATAATACTTTTGTTATGAATGTTGATGAAAAACTTGAGTTAGTTAAAAGGAATGTTGAAGAAATAATTCAAGAAGACGAATTAAGAAAACTACTTGAAAATAAGGAAGAACCAATTGTTTACCTTGGAACAGCTATAACTGGTAGGCCTCACATTGGTTATTATGCTTGGGTATTAAAAATGGCTGATTTTTTGAGAGCTGGTTTCAAAGTAAAGGTTTTGCTTGCTGACTTGCACGGTGCACTAGATAATTGTCCTTGGGGTTTATTAGAAAAAAGGTATGATTATTATAGTGAAGTAATAACAGGAATGTTTGAGAGTGTTGGATCAGATATTTCTCAATTAGAATTTGTAAAAGGTTCTTCGTTTCAATTAAGTAGGGAGTATGTTGAAGATTTGTTTAAGTTGAGTAGTTTTGTTTCAATTCATGATTCAACAAAAGCAGCGAGCGATGTTGTAAAAATGGGTGATAACCCTAAATTATCAGGAATAATTTATCCTTTAATGCAGGCTCTTGACGAAGTTTATTTGAATGCTGACGTACAATTTGGTGGTAGGGACCAAAGAAAAATACTTGTTTTTGCGAGAGAAAATCTTCCAAAATTAGGTTATGCTCCAAGAGTTGAAATAATTAATCCTTTGATTCCTAGTCTAACCCAAAGCGGTAAAATGTCTGCTAGTGATCCAAATTCAAAAATAGATTTGTTGGATGACAAAGAAACAATTACAAAAAAGATTAACAAGGCTTTTTGCCCTGAAAAACAAGTAGAAGAAAACGGTGTATTATCTTTTTGCAAATTCGTTATTTTTTCTAACCTAAATAACAAAAACAAAAAGTTTGTTATTAATAGGCCTGAAAAATTTGGTGGGAAACTAGAGTATTCTAATTATATTGATTTAGAAAAAGATTTTGCTGGAGGCAAATTACACCCAATGGATTTGAAGATAGGTGTAATTGACGAAATTGATAATTTGCTTGAACCAATTAGAAAAAAAATGATTGGAAAAGAAAAACTAATTAGCGAAGCTTACCCATAAATAATTAAAAGTAATAGTTCACAAAAATAATTCCTAACAAATTATTTTTCACAAATCTTTCTTAATTCTCTTACATCTGCTTCAATATCTTGTATTAGAGTCATTGTTTCTGCAAAAATACTTCCTGATGTTGACTGGCCTGCTGAAAGTCTTTTCAAATATTCTAAATAACTTTTTGTAATAGTGCTTCTTATAACAGAACCATTTTTGGCCATTTCAACAGAAATTTGTTTTCCAAAATTTGGAAAATTGTTTTTTATTATTAACATGTTCTCGTTTAATTTTGAAATGCAGGCATCTATTTCTTGTTTTCCTTCTTCTGAAAAATCAGAATCATTTTCTTTTGCATAAACTAGTATTTCACCTAATTTTTTACCATTTAGTCCTATTTTTTCACACAAAGCAGATGTTCTTGCTAGAAATAATATTTTTTCATTATCCTTTTTTTCTGGATTTTTAAATAAATTAGTTAGTGTTTTCTTTATCTCGTTATGAATATATTCTATTAGCGCAGATAATTTTGTTATTCGAATATTATTATTACTTTTACTTGAAAGTAGTATTATATTCGCTTCTTTGAAAATATTTATTATTGCATCAAAACTATTTTTCAATTCGAGTTCAATTAGTGATAAGATTTCAGTGTTTTTTTTATCTTTTAAATTTTCCAAATTTTTTGTTCTTAGAACAATTTCTTCTTCTTTTGTTGGTATTAATTTTTCAATTAGTTTTTGGAATTTATTAATAAAAATTAGCAAAATTATTGTTGTAAAAACCTTAAAAATTAAATGCGCATTAGCTACTTGTTGTGCAGAATTTCCGCCAATTGATTCTACAACAATAATTATTACTCCGATTAAAGGGATGCAAATTAATACTCCAATAAATTTAAATAAAAAATGGGCTAAGGCAACTCTTTTTGCAAATGAATCCATTCTAACTGAAACTAAACCAGGTAGAACAGTGGTTCCAATATTCGCTCCGAATAATATGGGTAGTGCTTCTGGGAGACCAAGCATTCCATTTTGAGCAAGGATTACGACTAATCCTGTTGTAACAGAACTTGATTGAAACAAGTTAGTTACTAGGAAACCAATCATTATGCCTAAAGGAATAATACTTGTTTTTGATATTAATAATAATAATGTTGGGTCTGTTTTCAAAGGAATAATTGCTATTGAAATTAAATTTAGTGCAAACATTACTAGGCCAAAATAAAATATTGGTTTTCCAAAAACCTTGTACTTGGATTTTATTAAACTTAAAAAAAAGCCAATTATTATTAGTATTGGAGAGAATTGCATTAAATTAAATGCTACTAATTGTGATGTTACTGTCGTACCAATATTTGCTCCAAAAATTATTCCTAGACTTTGAGCGAAGGTTATTGAACCAGAATTTACTAGACCAATAGCAATGATTGTGGTTGCAGCGCTTGCTTGTATTAAAGCAGTTATTGTTGCACCAAACACTACTGCTCTAATTTTACTTTTTGTTAGCCATTTTAACAAAACATTGAATTGCGAGCCAATTGCTTTTTGCATTTCTTTGCTGAAATTATCAATACCATAAATAAATAGTATTATTGCGGGTATGATTGCAAACCAAACTTCTGGACTAGAAAGCATAACAAACTAATAGCTCTCTTATTAAAATAACTTTCTAAATTTTATTTAATGAGTTGATTAAAAATTAAAAACTATTTTTGTATAATAAATTTTTAAAAAAAATGGAGAAAACAAAATTATACATAATAGTTGTTATTTTAAACTTTTAATGATTATTATTTTAATGAATAAAGACCTTATTAGAAAAGCTATTGTGCGTTCTAAGAAAAACCATTTTGATAAAAAAACACTCTTGTTAGAAAAAAAATTGTTAGAAAAACAAATAAAACAAAAACTATTAGAAACATTAAAAATAGTTGAAAAAGAAATTATCATTATTGTTATAAAAAATAATAATTTTCCATTAGAAACAAAAATAGAAAACTTTTTGACGGGTTATGAAATAAAAACCAAATTAAATCAATCAAAAATCAATTTGAAATTAACTAATCAAAAAAAATATTTTAAAATTCACTCTGTTTTCACAAAAACTTTTTTTACTCACCAAATATTTATTTTTTCAAAAGTTATTGGAGAAAAATTATTTTTAGAATATTCTTTTGGTAACAAAAAAAACAATGTGGAAATAGAAAATATTTTTGAAGAACAACTTTTTGAAAAAAATGTTGATGAAAAATTAGAATTGATAAAAAAAGAAATTATTAATTATTATAAAAAAATAGATTTGTCATTGAAATAATTTGTTTTAATAATTGGTTTTAACTGTTTTTTTATTGAATTTTTTTAATGGTTTTTTTATTGAATTTTTTTAATGGTTTTTTTATTTGTTTTTTTAATTAATTCTTTTACTTTTTTATTTAATTTTGAATAATGTGTTTGACTAACGTTAACTCTTTTCCACAACTCTATTTCTATTCCATCTTTTTTGTTTCTTGGAACAATGTGAAAATGGCAGTGCATTATAGTTTGTTCTGCTCCCCTGCCATCATTTAACAAAATATTTGTACCATCATTTTCTAATCTTAAGGATTTGCTTATTAGTGTTACGTGTTCTATTAATTCATGCAAAACTTTTTTTGGACAATTTTGTAAATTAACATAATGTTTTTTTGGGATAACAAGCACATGAATCCTTTTTGGGCTAGGAAAATCTATTGATAGAAATGAGAGTGTTAAATTTGTTTCAAATAGTTTTTCAAAAGTAAATTTGTTTTTGTGTTTCTTCCAATTACCGGAAACAAAATCACAAAACAAACAACTTTTAATATTTTTTTTCATTTCAATCACAAAAATCAATAAAATTAATTAAATATGTCATTTGTTTATTATAAAGTTTTCTAAAAAAATTGTTTATAAATTGTTTACTATTAATTTTTTCATGAATTGTTGTAAAATGGATTCAAAAGACTTTGAATTGCTTGTGAAATTAGATTATAGTATTTATCCTTCAAATAATGCTGCTTCAAAAGAAAAATACAGTATTTTTTTTGAAAAAAACCCTGAATTTGGAATTGCTTTTAAGAAAGGCAAAAAAACAATTGGTTTATGTGTTGTAATTCCTTTTAATAAAAAAGGTTTTTTTGGTTTTGTTAATGGAAAAATAACTGAAAATGAGATTAAAAAAGAACACTTGTTTGATAATTCGCGTGACAAAAAAATTTATTTGTATATTTTGCACATTGAAAAATTATTTAAAATAAAAAATTTTTATATTCATTGTTTGAAAGAATTAGGAAGAATTGTTTCCAATTTAAAAAAGCAAAATTGTGATTTAATTGTTGGAGGAATTGCTGGTTTGTGTGTTACTAATTCAGGAGTAAGTTTGTTTTTTAACAAATTTAATTGTGTTGAAAGCAAGTTCATTTCAAATGAATATATTTTTTCAAAAAATAATAAAAGAATAATTTTTAATATACATAACAAAAATGATTTTTTTAATAAAATTAATTCAGGATTCAAGTTTGTTAATCGTTCAAAAATGTTAGTTTTATTAAGAGAAACACCCAGTATTGTTTGGAATTATTTGTGATTTTTATGACTAAAAATGTTAATGATATGCGGAAAGCAGTTATGAAAAAAAGTAAAGAAATTGGTAGTGGTAAAATTAATGGTTATAATTTTGAAAAAAAATTTGTCGCAAAAGATTTTTTTGATTCTTTTAAGGACACTGGTTTTCAAGCAACTAACCTTGGAAATGCTATTGAAATGGTTAGAAAAATGCGAAAAGAAAATGTTAGAATTTTTTTAGGATTCACTTCTAACATGGCCACTTGTGGTGTTAGGGATAACATAACTTTTTTAGTAAAAAACAAGTTAGTTTATTTTTTGGTCACTACTACCGGTGGTATAGAAGAAGATATTATTAAAACACACAAAGATTTTTTGCATGGCGATTTTAATGCTGATGGTTCGTGGTTAAGAAAAAATGGTGTTAATAGAACAGGAAATATTTTTATTCCGAATGATAGATACGTTTGGTTTGAACAATTCATTAAACCCGTGTTAGAACGATTTTATGAAAGGCAAAAAAGAACTGGGCAAATTTGTGATAGTGTTGAGTTCGTTAAAGAACTTGGAAAAGAATTAGAAAAACATCCTAACAAGAAAGAGTCTTTTGTTTACTGGGCCTACAAAAACAATATTAATTTGTTGTGTGTTCCTTTGGCAGACGGGGCTATTGGCGATCATATTTATATGTTCAAAAAAGAGCACAAGGATTTCAAAATTGATTTGATAAAAGAATGGGAATTACTTGTTGATAATGTTTTAGAAGATGAAAAAAGCGGGGCAATAATAATTGGGGGTTCAGTTCCAAAACACCACATAATGAATGCTTTTATGATGAGGGAAGGAATAGAATATACTATTTACATTAACACTGGTTTTGAGGGTGAAGGAAGTAATGCTGGTGCTAACCCAGAAGAAGCAAAGAGTTGGGGAAAAGCAAATACTAGCAAAAAGGAATCAGAGAGTGTAAAAGTTTGGGGCGAAGCATCAATTATTTTTCCTATTTTAGTTGCAGCTAGTTTTAAATTAAAATAAAATTATTAAAAACTATTTTGTTTAAATTTTTTTTGTTTTAAAATTTTTTATCTTGTTTGTGGCCGGTGTAATGCAACGCAACCCCCATTTCTATGTTGGGTTTCAATCAAACCATTTTTTTTCAAGAATAAAAAAATTTTTTTAGAATTATTTGATTGGAATGATTTTATGGCGTGTTCATTTTTAGGTACTTTTGGTCCAATGAATGAGATGCCTCTCGCTAATGAATTGACTTCTCTAACATCAAATTCTTTTAAGAAACCAGAATCAATTGCTTGTAAGAAAACTCTTCTTGATAAATTTCCACTATCAAATAATCTTCGAATTGATGTTGGGGTTAAAATGTTTTTTTCAAATAATTCTTGGAATCTTTGCCCTGCAACAGGATTTTCTTTTTTTATTTCTTCAAGACAAAATCGTAATGGATCAAATTTTTGGCCAGTTCTTTGAGCTGTTTTTTCAATTGATAACAATTTTTCTCGTGAAGCAGTTGTTTTTTGTTTTTCAACAATATCTTGCATTCTATTTTTTTCTAACTCGTATTGTTGTTTTCTTTCATTTCTATTCGAAATTGAATTTTTTTGTGGAATTGTTTTTTGAACCAAGTGTTTTTCTTGTGGAATCCAAGTAGAATAAATTGCTTTTAGTTCTTTAGCGCTATCTACCAAGAATTGATCATATAATTGTTTAGCAGGTATTGTTTTTGGAGTTTGTCCTTTAGAAAATACTCCATTTAAAATTCTTTTTTGAAAATCCTCGAATTTCCTACTAAATGCTTTTTTCAATTGTTGTTTTTGTCTACTAGTCACTCTATTATTACCAATAATTTTTTTGATTAACCTGTTTGACTCGTAATTCAATGCTAGTGTCATATTTCTTTTTTCTTTTAGTGTTAACAAATAATTTCTCTCAAATTGTAATAAGTTAATTTGTGGTTTTCCATTTAATAAAGCTGTGGCATACAATTCTTCAGCCATTAAAGTGATTAGTTCTCTATCTTGTGGGAGACTTCTAGATCGAGTATAATCAATTAAAGCTTTTCTTATTCGTTTTGTTCCTTGATCGTGATTTCGTTCGTGAATAGATAATATAACATCTTGTGCCAAATCAGCTAATAATTCTCTGTCTAATTCTCTAAGTTTTATTCTTTCATCAAAAATTTGTTTTGGTATTTTTTTCTTTATTTCTTTACCCATCACAATTGCCAATTCTTTTTTGTTTCTCTCTAAAAAATCAATGTGCGCTTGTTTTGGTGCTGTGATTCCCTTAATAAATTGTTGACTAGCATCAACTACTTTTTCAGGTAATACTGCACTAGAATATTTTTGAACTAGTGCTTTCTTTGTTCTTCTATTTTGTTTTGCCCAAGGACTTCTTTTAGCCATAATAATAAATTGTTCTTTTAGTTTATATTTTTTGTTGTTAGGTTGGTCGTGTAGAAATCCTATTGGATTTCTATTGTGAATGAAATAATTATTCTTC
>CAZUCF010000019.1:0-13182 GCA_964619405.1 uncultured archaeon
TGTCTGCATTAATATCAATACCTGATCCTAAGTTTACATTATAAAATATTGTTTGTTTGGCAACAGAACCAACTAATTCACCAACAGCATATCTGCTTGAACCAGTAGTGCTATTATATTGTGCATCTATTACTGCATTCAAATCTTCAGATACTGAAGTTGAACTATAAGATGTTGAATCCCATTTAAGCTTTGCAGCCGGTTCGTTAACCAATGAAGGCATTTGAGTGTTTGTTACTTGGATTGCATTTAATCCAGCTTCTTGATTATTAAAATCAAATACTCCTTCAGCTGTTTCTCCAGCACCTGTTGTTACTAATGTTCCACCTACTGTTGCGTTTACTACACAAGCACCGCAACCACCAGCAACAACATCGCCTGCAGCTACGTTTGCTAGTTGTGCTACTTTTGCAGCAATGTTTCCAGCCCACACAACATCTGATACAGCTGCTTGTGAACCTACTATTACATCTACTATTGGTGCACCTGTTGAACTAACTATGTGACTTTTTTCTAAGCCAGATAGTCCACCAGAGACCATGTTTGCAGCAGATACTACCGGAGCCAATGCTGAACCTACTAGTGCAGCACCTATTCCGAGAGCAACTACTTTTTTTATATTTAATCCTTTCATTTATTAGTCACCTCATTTTTGACAAAAACTATTTTTCCATTGCTCTAATCGAAAAGGTTTTTCTATTAAGGCAAGGAAACTTATTACTTTAATAAAATTTGTATTTAAATACCTTACTGTTTGCTAGTAAAAACCCTTGAAAACCACTCAAAAACAAGGCAAATTTTAATACAATGTGTGAAAGTGATTACGACAATTGCCAACAAGGTTTTTTTTTATTGTTAATATCAATTATAATGCCCACAATTAAGAATTTGGTTAATATTGTTTAATCATTTTTAATCGTTTTTTTGTTGTTAGAAAAATGTTTTTTGTAATATGACGAAATGAATTTGAATGGTTCTGCTTTTGGAGAAGGAATTGATTGTATAATACGAAAAGCACTTTTTGTGTCCACACAATCAGTTTTTCTTAATTTTCCATCTTCAGCAATTAGTTTCAACTGTACACAAAACGTGTACAGTTCAATTTGTGAAGATTCTTTTTCTCTTATTTTAAGCATATTCCAATAATTTCTTGGATTTTCACTATCAGTCAATGCTCCAATAATATCAATAATCGAAAAATACCATTCTTCTTTAAACCATTTTTTTCGAATCTTTTTTTCTTGGAATAATGCTATTGATTCATTCATGACAATGTTAACATTAGAGTGTATAAAAACATTTTGTAGGTTCTATGCCAAAGTTATTTACAAATCTTTTATTTGTATGCTTCCCTGTAAAACTTTTCTAATTCTTCTTGGTTCAAGTGTTCAGTGAAAAAAGCAGCGTATTTTTGGAATATTTCTGATAATTCAACTAGCCCCTCTTGGAACTCGAATTGATTCATTTCTATTTTACTTGGTTTTATTACTTCTATGCTCGTTGGCCCGTAATAGAACAAGAATTTTACCATTGATGGAAAGTTTCTAACAGACAAATTAACTTCTAGGTATGTTGAGAATAAATCGTCTTCTTCTATTGGTTCTGCTTCTTCTATATCATAAATAGTAAATTCTTTTTCTTTTTTTAGTGCTTCAATAATTTTTTTCAAATGTTTTTTTAAAAGAGTTTTTTCTATTGCCCTGAATTCTATTATTGCTCTTACTCTTATTTTGAAAGCGTCTTTTTCAGCAATTTTTTTTCGCTCAGCAATTTTTTCTATTATCCCTTGTCTCAAACAGTATTTTGTTGGGTAACCTTGTTTTTGTATTAAATCAAGTTTTAACATCATTTTTAGTTCTTGGGTTAACCTGTCATACGGAATATTTAATTGTTTGTTTAGTTCTTCCTCTGTTTTTGGTTCATTTAATAATAATAAAGCAATTTTTTTTTGTTCGTTCGAAAAAGAAACCATTTTTTAGCTCACCACTATGTAATGGATTAATAGTTTGTTTTAAAATGCTTACTAAAACAAAAAAACTCTTTTTTTTATTTAAAAAAATTTTTTTAATACAAAATTTTAATAAAATTGTTTTCCAAAATCAATAATCCATTATTGTATTAATAATTGCAAAGACTCTTTTTTTTCGTGTAATTGTTTTTTAAATTCAGAGTAATTGTTCCAATGGTCATTAGAGTAGAGAAAATAATCGTCATCAGTTATTACAACACTTATGAATGAATCACTTTTTTTAAAATCAATCAAGTTAATATTTGAATCAGAATTTATTTTTCCTAAATAGAAACCGTTTTGTGGTTCTATTATTGGAGCATTATTTAATTCGTTTAAATCACTAATACTAATAATTTTTTGTTTTGCGAAGGCTATTACACAATGCCCATTCACTTTTTGGCTTTGCAAGTCATAAATATTACCACAAACTATTGTGGGGTAAAAATAATTTTTTTCTAGAAAAACTTTTTTCGCATTCTCAAAGTACCATGTGCTTGAATTGTTTAACCAATACTTTTCTTTCCCATGAACCCAAGTAAACAAAACAATTTCTTTTTTTTGTTCAACACAATTAGCAATTAGTGAATTGTACTCTGCTTTAAACATTAATGCAAAGTCTTCACAGTCACCACCCTTGTTAGAAACAAATTGTTCTATGCTTTGTAGTTTGTCAAACGAATTAGATGTAATGTCATCATCCTTGTAAAAAAAATTATTGAATTCAGAATTAATTAAATCAAAGCAAGCAATATTTATTTCACAAGAATCTTTTTTTTGGGTAAGACAATTTGTTTTCAGATTCAATAAAATGTTTCTTTGTTTTTCTGATAAAGTAGAATTTGTTTTGAACCATTCCATTGAGTCTTGTATTTCTTTTTCGTATGAATCAATTTTTTGTATTGTTGAATCAACTTCTTCTTTCAACAAAAAATAATCTTGGTTTAATTGGTTTTTTGTTATTTCTAAATCATTATAATTAATTGTTAATTGTTCCAAATTTAATTGCAAAATATTTTTCTCATTTTCTAATTCAAAAATATTTTTTTCTAAAGAATTAATTTCTTTTTCAAAAAAATTTATTTCTTGTGATGTTTTTGATTGATATTCTGAAAAGTTTTTTTCTAATAATTCTTTTTGTTGTGACACAAAAAAAATGTTAATTAATAAAAAAATAATTATTATAACAAACAAGAAAATAATAATTGGCGACTTGCTTTTGTTAAAAGTTGGTTTAATATTATTATCTTGTAATTTGTTTTTTCGCATAAAAATATTACAGGAAAAGAATATATAATCTTTTTTACATTATTATGTTTATGAATTTAATTTTATTGTTAAATTTCTTTTTACAGGGTTTCGCAGGAGACATTGATTTTAATACTCCAGTTGTTGAAGAAGTAGCATCATTCTTACCTAATTCACCATTATTCATAATAATAGGCATAATTCTCATAGCTATAACAATATTCATAATTTTTTTTCTAAAAAAATTTATTATTAACTCTGTTTTGGGTTTAGCAATATGGGGCACAGCTGTTTTCATTCTTAATATTGAATTACCTTTTATCCCATCATTAGTTGTTTCAATAATAATAGGCCCTGCTGGGATAGGAACAATGTTATTGCTCAATGCGTTTGGATTGCTAGCAATATAGCAAACCCATATAAACTTATATATATATAGTATTATTATGGATTCAAAAACAATTTTGCATTACCCAAGATTAGATACTGTTTTGATGGTTGAAGAACACCTTAGAAAAAACAATGAAGAAAAAAGCACGAATAATTTGTTTAGAACATTACCAAAACAAGTTCAATACCAAACACTCAAAGTAATCCTTGATTATTTAGAACAATCAAATAAAATTGTTTATTCTAAAGGAAAAATTGTTTGGATTGGTTCAAACAAAAAATTAGATAAATTAATTAAAAATGGAAATGAATATTGATGTTTAAAGTAATCGGTTCAGATGAGTTCAATAAATCTTTTGAAAAAATAAAAGAAAATGCTAAAAAAGGGAACGGAGAAAATATTTTTTTACAAAAACTAATAGAAAAAGGAATTGAAAAATTAAAATATTCTTTTAAATACGGAGATCACATTCCAAAAAAACAAATACCAAAAGAATATTTCAAAAATTATGGCATAGAAAATCTTTGGAAGTTAAATCTAAATAATTTTTGGAGAATGATTTATACTGTTCGGGGAAACGAGATAGAAGTAATATCAATTATACTTGAAGTATTATACCACAAAGAATATGACAAAAAGTTTGGTTATAAAACGAGTTGAATTAAATGAATATTTTTGATAGCAAAAAACTAGAATTGTTTAGAAAAAATTATTTTGAACACGCTAAAAAACACGCTTTGTTTGAAAATGTTTTGAAGACTAATGGGAACATTGTTTTTGGCAGGGGGAGCGATTCACCAAGAATAGTTTTTATTGGTGAAGCACCAGGCCAAGACGAAAACAAGCAAGGAAAATCTTTTGTTGGTAGGAGTGGGAAATTATTAGATAAGTGGATTAGTTTTCTTGAATTAAAAGAAGAAGAATTTTGTGTTATTAATGTTGTACCAATTATCCCATTAAATAATGATAATGGTATTAGGGCGCCAAGCGAAGAGGAAATAAAATATTTTTTTCCTTTAACAGAAAAATACTTGTCTTTATTGAATCCAGAAATTATTGTTTTATTAGGGAGGAGTGCTGCAAGCATTTTTGATTCTAATTTAAAAGTTGGTGAAACAAAACACACTGGAAAATATAATTTATTTTTTATTTACCACCCTTCTTATTATCTTAGGAATGGTGGAAAAGGTTTTGAGGAAACACTAGAAAAATTAAAACTTTTTTTGAATAACAAAAACATTTTAATTGAAAACAAAAAAATAGAAAACCTTTTTGAAGATAACAAAAAAAATATTTCAGTAAACAAAAAAAAACAATTTAGTTTGAAAGACTTTTAAAAAAATTATCTCACATAAGGTAATTTGTCACACGGCTTGTCTTCTTCTATTGCTTCTAATTGTTGTGTTAGCTCTTTGAAAGCTTTTTCTATTTGCTTTGAATCTTTTTCAATTGTTTTCATATTTAATTTGAAAGCAAATTTTTTACTTAATAATTCCAAAACTTTTTTAGCACTACTATGATCACCATAAATTAGTTGAGCATTCGTTTCACCCATCAAACAAGCTCCTGAAATATTGTGTAATTGCCCCAAACCAACAATCAAACCAGCTGCACCAGAAATCAAACCTTCTTTCTTGTCTTGTTTTGCACCTAATTTAACCCAATTAGTAATTGTCTCGTCATCAGTACCAGCAACTATTACCCCAGGTGTTTGGTTAAGTCTTTTATCACCAATATTTAGTCCAGCAAGAGTAATTATTTCTGTGACACCAGTTGATTTAAAAAAATTCACAAGTGTTTCTGAGAACTCATAGTGTTCATGAGAAGAACCCACTTTGAAATCAAGTGTTGGTTGTACTGGGCCAGCAACAACAAGAAAATCTTTTTTCTTGTAATTAAAGTGAAATATCTCATTTTTTATTAAACGCATTTTTGAATTTTGTGTGTGAACACACGGAGGAAAAGAATCAGATAATATTTCAGCTATTTTAACTGGTTTTAATTCTTTTAACAAGTAATCAACAGCTATTTTACCAACCAAGCCTATACCAGGCAAACCAACTATTAGTATTCCATTTTTTATTGAAATTTTTTTCGTGAGCAATATTTTTGTAGGCATAAATTATCAAACCAAAAAAGTTAATATAAATCTATCTAAGAAAAAAAATTAAAGGTTTTTAGTTTTTTTCATTTTCTAATTTGAACGAAAAAATTATTCCTAATTGCCTTGCTTTTTTCTCGGCTTTCTCAACTAATAATAATAATTTGTTTTCAGCTTCCTTGAATGTTGGTGCAGAACACGAAACAAAGTATGTTCCGGCACAAGAATAATTAACATTACAACCTTTTGTTGAACCAATTTCTTCAAAAACTTGTTTTAATAATTCTAAACCATTCTCTTTTATTGTTCTAGCATTAATTTTTCCTTTAACAATTTTTTTTGTAACAATAATATTTTTTTCAACTAATTCTTCAACAGGTTTAACCCATTTTTTGTCAATTATTTTTGATACGTCTTGTCCCAAAGCCACTCTTTCAAAAGCTTTGAATAAAGAATCATATTCTTCTATAAGTGGTTCGGCAACCTCATCCCAAACAATGTTAAAATCTTTTTTCTCTTGTTTTGCAAGCAAAGTAATTAATTTTTCTTCTCTATTAACTTGTTTGAAATCAGACATTTTGTTTCTCTCCATTTGAGGAGAGATTCCAGCAAAACTAAGATCAATTTGTTTTTTTTCTTTATCAATGTTAAGAACTTTTGCAACCCTAACCTGATTCATTTTAACTAGATTACGAATGTTTTTTACCCAAGAACTTGAAACATTACTAATGTGTACAAACCCTTTAATGTTACCATACTCTAATAATTCAACAAAAACACCATAGTTTAGAACTTGTGTTACTTTAACAACTACAAATTCATCTAATTCAGGATAATTCATTATATCACATTTATTTTGTTAAAGAGAAGACTTAAAAGTTATTCCCTAACATTCAACCGCAATTTTTCTTGTAAGAAAAAGCTTGGCAACTTTTGATGGTAATTCAACAATAATCCCTTTTTTGAATGGGCCGTATTCTTTCATATCAGTTCCAACAAAAGTAGGAACATCTTTTAAGATTTCTAATTTTACTAACTCAATATTTTTCTCTTTTTTACCAAACAATGATGTGCAACAAGAAGAATAACTATCCATTAAATTAACTAATTTTTTAAAAAAATCTTTTTCTTGAATAGCCATGTTCTCAAAATCAATTTCTTTTGTATGAGAACTAATCAACGCTTTATTCAAAATCTTTTTTTCTCTCAACAAAAATATTTCTTCAACAATTCTTTTTAAATTTGTAAAAGATCTTGAATCACTTGAAGAAAAACTTTTTAATGATTCCAAGTAATTCTTTTTTTCTTCTTCAACGAATTCTGTGAGAGAATCAATAAAATCTTCTTCTACTTGAACTAGTTTAGAAGTATTTTTTTCTAACCTGTGTATTCTTCGCAATTCATCAAAATCAATTTTCATAAAAACTCATCCAAACTAATAATTCCCTAACAACCCAATAAAATTAAGAGTATTGTTTTTTTATTGCTATCCTAAACCCTTAATTTTGCAACCCCTTTACCAATAAGGAATATGGCACAATATAATGGGACTTCAACAATTTCTTCTTTGAAGGGACCAAACTTTGTTTCCTTTAAAGTGAATTCAGGAGCATTCTCAACAAAAACTCTTACCATTAAATCATTAAAAGCAATGGCGTCATTAAACGGATTAAATGATTCTAATTCACTTATTGACAATTCTTTTGCTATAAAACCAGTTTCACCATGCAAAGTGTTTGGAACACGAATAATTTTGTGTAAGTCAATACTAGTTTGCCTGTCAATAGGAACAGTAATGGTTTGCATTACAAAGTCAAAAACATTCTTCCAAAAAAGCTTGTTTGTTCTTGCTCCAACAGAATAAAGAAAACCATTTTCTATTCCCCTAATAATCTCATCCTTGTCTTTTAACAATTGATTAACCTTGGTTTTTTGGAGTCCCGTTATCAAAGAAATTTCTGTTGAATTTTTGTCAAAAAAAGTTTTTAACGAACAATTAATTCTTTTTACTAGGTTTCCTTGCGTAGCACAAATCAATGATTTTTCAAATTCATAACCCAAATTATCATAAAAAATACCAAAACCAGTTAAGTAATCAACTAATTCTATTCTTGCCCTCTTATTAAAACTTTGAATCTCTTTTTCCCTAAAATGAACATGGTAACCCGCTTTCCCAGAAAAATTAATACTAATTTTTTCTCTTGGAAAAGAAAAATCTTCTTCAAGAATATCAATTAACCTAAAAACATGTTTTTTTGTTTGCTCTAAACTCTTCTCCAAAAACCATTGTTTTTTTTCAGAACCCTGTTGGGTTTCTTTAACAAGCGAGTCCTCACCAAATGTTTTTGAACACTCCCATTGACTATTTACTTTTTCACAATTATTTTTGATTTCATCAGCATCAAACTCGTAAATAATATCCGAACCCAACCAACCTTTTTCAGACATTGGTGTTTTATCAGGAAAAGAATAACAAGAATTTGAATAAGAAAAAAATAATGGTGTTTTTTCTCTTAAAAAATAATTCATTTTATCATTATCTGAAAAAGCAAGATTCCTGTTAGCAATTTTTCTTTTAAAAACACCATAACCAAATTCTCTTTTATCAACATTAGGAACAGAAACAATTTTGTTTTCCTCATAAAAGCTTTTGAAATGCTTTAACAAAAACTTTTCCTCAATAGATTGTTCATACATTAGAATCACCATTAGAAATATTTTTGCTAAATTTTTGCGAATTATTTTTTTTGTTAGAAATTCTTAATTGAACAATATAATATCTTACAGGATGAGAATATTTTTGCTCTTCCTTTGAAACAATTATACCATACTCACTCATTTTCTTGTAACTTGGTGCAGATAAACCAACATCATAAATCCTATTAATATGATATTCAGCAATATGTTTTTTGTAATCAGGACTCTTAGAAAAAAACAATAACATTTCACTCTTATGCATTCCTATTTGTTGTAAGAAACCACCAATAGTCAATCTTTCCAAATAAGACAATTTTTCCCCAGCTAATTGTTTGTTATACAAATTCAAAATGCTTGGAGGAAAAAATTCAATTCTTATTTTCCCAGACAATTTTTCGTTATAATTTTTTTGTTGAATAATAGATAATTGTGGAGAAATATTTTTTGACAAAACAACAAACTTTTTTGGAATCAACTCTTTTTTTATTGGTAGTGAATCAAAAATTTTTTTATAAGTTTTCTCTGATAAAAATCTAGCGAAATCATTAATGTTAAGAAAAACTTTTCCTTTTTCAACTCGCTTATTTATCAATTTTGTTTCAGGGTCAACAAAATAAATATCAAGAAATTGTAATAAAGGAACAATTATAGTGTTTTCATCAAACAAATCATAACTTATCTTGAAATCATCAGCAAGCAACAACATTAAGTCAAGAACTTTTTTCTCACTTACTAATTCATTAAAAGTTTTTTTTCTAAACAAATCAGAAAACTTTTCTATTATGTTTGGAACACTAATATTTGAAATAATTAGTTTTGCCACAGGAAAAGCAATTACCTCGTTTTCAAGAACTTCTTTTGAAGGAGAACTTAGTTCAAAAAAATAATCGCTCCCAGAACTAGCTCGCGATATTAACAAAGCTGCTTTCTTAACCTGAACTTCAGAAACATCTTCTAAAGAAACTTTTGATTCCTTCAAATAATTCCTTGCTTTTTCTGTGAAAGGAAATTTTTGCAAAAAAACCAATGAATCCATACCAGTGTTTTACTGGAAAAAGCTTTTATTACAATTTTTTATTCAAAACAATTAAACAAGTACTCTTACAATAACATGTGTGCTAAATAAAATGTTATCTTACTTTGCCCAATATTATAAGAAACTCGCATTGGAGAATCATTTTTTAGTTCAAGCAATATTTTTTCTGAAATGTCAGCACCATTAATAATAGTTTGAAAAAAACTCAGAGAAAATTTTGAGTGAATATTCTTACTAGATTCTATTTTTGAAACGCTTGTTGCTTCAGAATCCATTGTCCCCTGAGAGCCTCGTGCTTCTAAAAAAAATTTCTCATCAATAATTTTTAGTATTACACTACTACCAAAGAGTTTTGCATCCCTCAAAATTTCTTTTAAAGAAACAGAACTAATACTTATTTTGGAATCGTATTTTATGTCAGGTGTTTTTGCTTCCTCGCCACTAACATCAATTAAAGGTAACCTAAAACTCCTTTTTAAATCAGAATCCAATTTTATTTTTAGTTCAGCATCAGACAAACTAATAATGAGTTTGTCTTTCGGCAAAATTCTTTGAATTATCTTATTCAATTCAACTAAATCAATTCCAACAAAATTTGGTTCCAAATCATACTCATCAAAAATCTTTTTGTCAATAAAATAATCAACTAGTACTACTTGACTAGGATCAACAGCCTTAAAATAAATTCCTTTTTCAGAGAAACGCATGTTCCCCTCTGGAACAAAAGACGAAATAGTTTCAATAGCCTTCTTAAAAAACTCAGTATTTTTTATTACAATCATTACACCACAATAAATAAAACAACAAAAGAGTATTTAAGTTTTATTAATAATTTTCTTTGAGCATAAAAGCAAGAACACCTATCAAAATTATCATACACAAAACAACTATTTCTATTAACAAATCAGTAATAAATAATCCTTTAATTATTAAACCTATTAAAAGGTTGTTTGCGGCCGTTAAAGGCAAGAAATAACTAATTGTTTGCATTAAAGGAGTCATTAATTCAATTGGAAGGATTATGCCACTTAAGAAAAGCATTGGGACTATTGCAAGAAGAGAAAGCAGTATTGCAGTTGACTGTGTTTTTGTGAAAGACGAAATCAATAATCCAAGCGAAATAAATGCTATTGAAATAAGTGTTGTTGCAAAGTAAATAATTATCATGTTTGGTAACAAATTTAAACCAAAAACAAAAATTACAATCAAAAATATTATTGTTGCTTCAAGCAAAGCAATTAATAATTGCCCAATTATTTTTCCAAGCAAGAATACGCCTTTGCTTGTTTGACTCAAAGACATTCTCAAAGCAACTTTATCACTCCTTTCAAGTATTATTATTATTGATGTTAAAAGAATACAAGTTAATATTAAAACAATTGATATTGCATTAGAAGTAATGCTACCAATAATCAATGGGTCAATGGGAAACAAGGCAAATACAAATGCGCTTGGTTGAAACAATCTTTTCTCATAAATTCTTATTGGTTGCGAGAGAACATCAACATCAATTTTGCTAAATTCTATTAACTCGCCAGAAAAAGAAGACATTAAACTTGAAGAAGAATCTAGTTTTTGCATTATGTCTGTTCTCGCTTTTCTTGCTTCAACAATCATTGTTCTTACTTCAACTATTGACTCCTTAAAAACATTAAGTTTAACATTCATTGAATCTATTGCTGAATTTGAACTTTGTAAAGCAGATGAAATATTCAAAGATTCTTTTTCAAATTTATCAAATAATAAATCAGCTTCCCTTATTTTTGAATTTAAAGATGAACTATTATTGGTTATTTGGCTAATAAAATTTTGTAACGAACTAATTTTTGATTTTGTTTCAATCAAATTATTTTTTTGTTGTAACAAAATTGTTCTAGACTCATCATCAATAGTCCCTTGGAGAACAATATCAATCCCTTGTATAGCACTATCTAACTGTGTTGAAACCAAAGCCATTTCACTACTATAAGAAGAAAAATAATTATTCAAATCATTTAATTCTTCTTTCAATTCTGAAAAAGATTGTTTAAAAGAATTTAATTCACTTTTAAAATCCTGATTTTTTTGTTCAAACTCACTAATATTCTCTTTTTGTGAATCAAGTGTCCCCTCTATTTCACTAATATCCAACAAATTTAATTTTGATTCCAAACTATCCAATGATTTTTCAGCATCATCCAACTTGTTTTTGAATTCATTTATTTGATTTAATTCACTATCAATATTTTTACCTAATTCTATTAAAACATCCCACACTTTGTTTAACTGACTTCTTGTTTGAGTTAAAGCAAAAGAACCCATAGTTATTTTCGCAAACTCTTTGAATGTTGAACCCGCAACAATATTAGAGTTATCATAATACAAGTCAACTAGTATTTGGGAAACCTTGCTTTTCGAATTTAACTCTAAACCAACAGCAACCTCTTTTGTTTTCACACCGCGAATGAGTTCTTGAGTATCTTCATAATTAATTATTGTAATACCGGAATCTTGACCAAAAATTTCTTTTTGAATATTCAAATCATAAGGAAGATTATTCAATACACCTATTTTTGCTGTTGAAAAAGTTTCTAAAGAAGAACCAGATAAACCAAAACCAAGTAAACCCACTGCAAGCAAAGGATACAACAAAATTAATAATATCGCAATTTTTTGGGATTTCACAACAGAAATCTCTTTTATTATAATATCTAATAATTTCATATTATCAAACCTTTTTCTCTAAAAACTTTTCAGATGTTAAATTCAAAAAAACGTCTTCCAAATCAGGCTCTTTTGTTGTAGAAGCAATAATATTATAGCCCTTGCTAATCAACCATTGTATTATCGCAATCATTTGTTCTAAACCATGTTCTTGTTCAATAGGAATAAACAATACATCATCCTTCAAAACCAAATCCTTGTGTTTCAAAACACGCTTAATATTATTAAAATCAATTTCAGAAATACCTTTTTCAATCTTTAAAACCATTACTTTTATGCCGCCAAATTGTTGAATCATTTCAGCTGGTCTACCAATTTTCAACAAACAACCTTTTTTCAAAAGAGCAATTCTCGTACAAAGATTTTCTGCTTCATCCATATAATGAGTAGTAAGAATAATTGTTTTACCATTATTTTTTAATTCAAATATTTTGTCCCAAAGCATTTTCCTCATTTTTGGGTCCAAGCCAACAGTAGGCTCATCCAAAAAAATTATTTCAGGATCACCAATAATAGAAATAGCAATATTCAATAATCTTTGATAACCACCACTCAAAAAAGATGACTTTGTTTTCCTAAAATCATTTAAATTCAACCAATTAAGAAGAAAATCTATTCTCGGATTCAATATTTTTTTGTTTAAACCCGCAACACTACCAAAAAAATGCATGTTTTTTTCAACCGAAAAATCCTTGTAAAAAGCAACATCTTGCGGAACAAGAGCCATCTTTTTCTTCAAATTAACTTTCGCATTATCAAAATAAATTATTCTCCCAGAAGACTTTTTTTCTAAACCAAGAATAATATTTGTTATAGTTGATTTACCAGCACCATTACTCCCCAATAAACCAAATATTTCTCCTTCTTCAATATCAAAACTAACTCCATCAAGAACTTTTTTTGCACCATAACTCTTAGAAATATTTTTTACAGAAACAATAGGCATAGTACCACTTTACACTTTGTTAATAGAAAGTAAAAGAAGTATATAAAGCTGG
>CAZUCF010000020.1:0-1566 GCA_964619405.1 uncultured archaeon
AGAAGGGCAACCTTCTATTTATCTCTATTTATAAAGGATTTCTACAGAGCCTGTTTTTTAAATTATTGTTTTTGAACAAGTAATGTATTTAATGAATTCGTTATTCAACATTTATTATGTTTGGTGGTATTCCAAAAAAAGGTTTTTTTGATTTAATTATTGATGAACCTGATTCTTATTGGAAGCAATTCTACTTGCTGGTTAAAAGATCGCACCTTCTTGCATTCAAGTACCCAAAATTAATTGTTTTTTCTTTGTGTATTGTGTTAGCTTATTTTGTTTTTCAAAACGATTTTTTTTCTGGAATAATATTGTATTTGGGTTACTTAGAGTATGCTGGTGTTTTTATTTCTGGTTTATTATTTTCTTTTGGTTTTACCACTCCTTTTGCAACAGCAATATTTATTTTGTTGAAACCAGAATTCATTCTTCTTTCAGCTATTATTGCCGGGGTGGGGGCAACAATTTCTGATACAATTATTTTCAAATTTGTTAAATTTTCTTTTGAAGACGAATTTGGGAAATTAAAAAAAGAAAGGCCTTTTTTGTTTATTAAAAATAGGATTGATTCTAAATTTCATGAGGTTCATGTTAATTATTTTTCAATGATTTTTGCTGGGATATTACTTGCTTCTCCTCTTCCTGATGAAGCAGGAATAACTATTTTGTCAGGGTTATCAAAAATAAATACTTTGAAATTAATAATACTAAGTTTCGTATTCAAAACAATTGGGATTTTTATTTTATTATTGTTGTAAATTGTTTTGTTATAAACCATTTTTTTATAATTTTATAGTATTATTGTGAGTTAAAAAAAGTTTAACAAAAATAAATATTAGTGGTTTTGTTTAAATTGTAAAATTATTTTCTTTTCAAAAACTTTTTTATTTTTGCTATCTTGCTATTCTTGTTTTTGTTACTCGCTCTTCTTGGTTTCTTTTTAATAATTCTTCTAACCATTGAAGTATTCTTTTTAACTTTTTTAGAAACCTTTTTTACAGCTTTTTTAGGAGCCTTCTTTACAGCTTTTTTTGAAACTTTTTTTTTTGAAACTTTTTTATTGTTCTTCATTTCAATCAATTCTCTTTGTTTTTAATTTACTATTTTTTTTACTTGGTTGGCGACTGGACTCGGTGGGAGAGTTCCATGAATGGCATCAAATCAAACTTAACTTTCCAATGCGATTCTAATGGTGATCTCTCTCATGTGAAGAGGAAGCGTTATTAGTTGTAAGTTTTAGACGAAGAGTTATAGTCCAGTCTTCGCTTCAATGGTTAAACAACTAATAGAGGCTGTCTCCGACATACCCTTTCCAGGACAACCGAATTGTCCCGCCAACCAATTGATATTAAGTAAGGCTTAATCATAGTTATATTTTTGTTCTAAGCAAAACAAACTTTTTTTGTGAAATACTTTGAAAAACAAATAAAAATGGTTAATTTTATCGTCAATTGTGGTAATTTTTATCAGAAATAGTTTTTTCGTTGTTTTTGACAAAATTAATTGTTTTTTAATTAAAAATTGTTTTTTTTAGAATTATTGTATTATTTATAATCAGGGTTATTG
>CAZUCF010000020.1:1666-13113 GCA_964619405.1 uncultured archaeon
TATTATTATGATTAGGGTTATTGTATTATTATGATTAGGGTTATTGTATTATTATGATTAGGGTTATTGTATTATTATTTTTATTCTCTCTCAAGCCTATTTAGAATTGGTGCTGCGTCATGGCTTGCTTTACCAAAAGGATCTGCTTTTGAACCAATATCAAGTGTCATTAATGTTTTTCCTTGTTTTGCTAGTTCAATTGCTGTTCCAATATTCTCTATCCTAGAAAATTTTATTTGCATTACTTCGCAAACTTTTTGCAATGCTTTTGTAATTGTTCCTTCTTTTCCAACGAAAACAACTTCCTTGTTTCTTGCTTGCATAACAATATCTGCTACTTGGCTATTCAAACCAAATTTAATTACTCCTCCGGGAAAATTTCGCTTGTCTTTTGCTATTGCATTTAAAACATCGGGAGCAAAATAAATTCTTTCTCCTTTAGGCAACCACAATAACCTACCAAGTTTTTCTTTAGTATAAACATCCCTTTTTCTCAAATCAAATTTTTTCAAAATACTTTCTGCTTTCCTCAAATCTTGTGCGGCCATTGTGTGTACTCTAACAGCGGCTCTTGGGTTAGCTTGTCTTGCTTCTCTCGCAACATGCAATCCTGTTGGCCCACTCCTACTTAATTGAAAATCAGTTAGAACAATATCTGGTTTGTGCTCCCTTATTTTTCTAACCGCTTCGTCATAATTTGTTGCAGTGTGAATTGTGTGCCCTCTTTTTTCAACAAGATGCCTAGTTTTAGCAATTCCGTGTTGGATGTGTTGTGAATCATCAACAATTAGAATTCTTTTTGGCTTCCTATAATTACTTCTTTGGTTAGGTTTTAATATAGGCATAATTATATTACTTTGTTTTAGTATTTAATACTTTTTTTTGATACCTTGAATCAAAATCATTTTTTTTGTTTAAATTAATAGGAATAAATATAAACTCTAAATTAATAATATCTTAATGCATCCAAGAAAAAGAGTTGTTGTAAGAAAAAAAGCGAAAGTTGTTGGTAAAAAAATAAAACTAATTGCTGAAACAAAAGCATTGTTACACAAGGTAACAAGGGTTTCTGATCCAAGAAAACACCATGAATTTGACAAACTAAATTATGCTTCATTAAAAAAAATGGGTTTTACTCTTCCTGTTTTACATAATAATTTTCATTTGAGGATTGGTGACTTGTATAGGATAAAGGTTCCTGTTAAAGAACTAATTAATTTTTTTGGTTTGGGATCAGTTTTAGGTTACACTGAGTTTGCTGCTCCTTTGCGACAAGTAATTCCAATGCGAGAATTAAGAAAGGCTGGGGTTAAGGCAAGTGAACTATTGAATAAAAAAATGCCTTTTGGAGCATTATTCCATTATGGTAATTATACTAGAAAAGAATTATTGGAAGCTGGTGTTTCAATAGAGAATTTGAATCGCCTAGGGAAAAAAGGAAAAACAATTAGTACTCCTCCAAAAAGAAAACCAATAAAATAATTTTTTTTGAACTAAATATTTTTTTAAGTGATTTTTTTGCATTAATAAATAACATATTAATTGTTCGTCTTAATTTTTAAGATAGTTATTATTTTTTCCCTTTTTAGATTTTTTTAGTATTACTATTATAATTACTATTATTACAATAATAATTATTGCAATCAGTATTATAGGTATTTCAAAAATAGTTATTGATAAAAGTAGTTCAAAACTATTTTTCTCTTTTTCATTATTTATTCCATCTTCTTCTGTATCTGTTTTGTTTTCTCTTGAGCAATATTCTTCTCCTTCAAACCAATTATTTTCACAGCAAATTCCTTGTTCAGTATAACATTGATTATTACACATTGTTCCTTCGCAAACACACTCGTGATTTTTTATTACAAAATTATCTTCACAATTTATTGTTGAACAATTCTCATTCAAGCATTCTTGGTTTTCTAAACAATCTTGGTCAACAATACAATCAAAATCGTCTTTAATTGTTTCTACACAAACCCCATTAGCACAGTTTTCTGTATTAGAACATTCTTCTATTATTTCATTAGTGTCATTAGTTTCACACTTGGATCTGGTTGTTCCCTTGTTAATACAAACATGTTTTCTAAATGTTTGTATTACTTTTGAATCATCACAAAATTTTTCGCCAATATAAGAATTTTCACCACATTGTAAATCATTGGAGCAAATTATTATTGAGCTATTTCCCGAATTAGTTTGGGGGCAGTTTCCACAATCATTCGGGCAAGTAGAGCACGTTTCATTATTATTGCATATTTCGTCTCCGCAATAAAAATATGTTTCAATAACAAATGAGTGGTTTAACCCGGATAATACAAAAAAATTATTTTCTATTGCACATGAAATATAATCTAGGTTTCCTGGGCAAGGAATATTTACACAATTTTCTTTTGCTGTTTCTATATCATTTATTTCTTCATCTAACACGCAAACCCCATTTGATGAAGAATTTTCTTTTGACAAGTAAATTTTTTTTGAAAAAACATTTAATCCTTTAATAATTACATATTTTTGTGATGAGTCTGTTACTCCTTTTTCTATTATTGTGCCTAAAAGATTCAAATCTTTTACAGAAAAATCATGGTTAAAACTAATAATCTTTTTTTCCTCAGAAAAAAGAGTTATTTCTTTTTCTCCACTAAATTTATTGTTAATGTTGCTATCTGTTCCTACTAATAATTGTATTGGAGAATTATCTCCATTAAATATTTTTGAATCATATAATATTCTTGATTGTTTTAAGCACTCACCATTCAAACAAATTCCATTGGGGCAATTAGTGTTATTCTCTTTGTTGGCAAAAGTACAATTAGAATTCCATTTGCCTGGGTTGTTGCATGTTCCTGTTTGGCAGGGGTTGTTGCTTGTGCAGTTGTTGTCGCTTGTGCAGGTTATGTTTGTGCAGTTTCCTGTTGTGTTGCATACTTTGTTTGTTCCGCATATAGTATTTTCTGCTTTGTTTGTTTGTATACAATTTGAATTCCAAAGCCCATTGTTTTCACAGGTTGTTTCTTTGCAAGGGTTATCATTCTCACAATCAGTACTTGTATTACAAGTTATTTCTACACATTCTTGGTTTGGGTCACAAACCTTGTTTGTTCCACAAGGAGAGTTTGTAAGTTTATTTGATAATACACAATTAGAATTCCATTTGCCTGGGTTGTTGCATGTTCCTGTTTGGCAGGGGTTGTTGCTTGTGCAGTTGTTGTCGCTTGTGCAGGTTATGTTTGTGCAGTTTCCTGTTGTGTTGCATACTTTGTTTGTTCCGCATATAGTATTTTCTGCTTTGTTTGTATTAGTACAATTTGCGTTCCAATCTCCTGGATTATTACAAGTCATTAAAATACAAGGATTATCATTAAAACAGTTTTCATCATGGTAGCATTCTGGTTTTACACAAAGTCCATTCTCGTTACAAACATTTCCGTCAGGGCAAATAGTATTAACCGGTTTTGTTGTTGTTATTCTGCAATCAGACCATTTGCCATTAACACACTCTTGTTGCCCAATTCCACAAAAACTTTCTAACCCACAAGGGACTGTTTCCCCGTCAATACAATCACACCCAGCATCAGGTATCCCGTCACAATTATTGTCTTTACCATCACAAATTTCTTCTGTTGGTAAAACACCTTCTTGTATAATTACCCACTCGCCCCAATTTCCGTTCAAACAAGTTCTCTCACTTATTTGTTCTATACATTCACCAACATTTGTTCCAGAAATACTTGTTTCTTTTATTCCAAAAGGCCAGCATTCGTAATTAGAACAAGTATTAGTATCGGTTAAACAAATTTGTTCACATTCCTTGTTTAAATCCCATTCACTAAAAACAGTTTGCTCACAAGAACTATTTGTTCCTGAACAAATTTTTTGTTGTTGTCTTTGCATTAAATTATTTCCGTCACAAAAAAATTCTTTTTCTGTTAATGTTTGACAAATAGTTCCTTCTTCTTTGAAAGTATTGTTCTCACAACAGGGTTCTGAATCCAAGCATTGTTTTGTAGGGGGGCAATCAATTGGGCAAGAGTAATATGTTTCATTATTATCACAATAATTATTTCCGCACTCGCTAACTTCTGAGAAACCAACTATTTTTTCTATTAAATCTATTTGTTGTATGTTATTAAAATTCTGTTTTTCTGATGCTATTTTTAACAAATTCCCATCGCTTGGAAAACTATAGAAAAAAGATTTGTACTCGTCTATTGTATTAAATCTTTCAGTTAAATTAGAAACCCAAATACTAGTGTATCCCTTATAATGACTAATTATTAAGTACTCTTTTTCAGACTCTAATCTAAAATTTATTTTATCTGAATAGTTTATTGTGTTTTGGATTACATTTTGCTCTGTTTTCCCTTCATCAAAAGTAATTTGAGTTATTGTATTTGTTTTGCATTTATTTTCAGTATCTCTTTCACAAATGTGTGCTGAAAGAATATTGTAATCTTCAACAAAATCATTACTAATGTTTGGTGGACCCCTAAAATAGATTTGAATTTGTTCTGTGTTTGAATAAATATTATTAATTAATAATTTTGAGTAATATTCTCCAAAACTAGAATATGTGATTTCTCCAAATTCTATTGCATCTGTTTTTTTCCATGTTAGATTTGGGTGTCTTTCTAATTCAAAAGAAAATTCTTTTGTTTCCAAGTGTCCTAAATTAAATTGTTCAAATTTACTCTTATAATCTTCTTTTTTCACAACAATAGAATAATTTCCTGCAACTAAATTAGTCTCTAGTGGTGTGTGCCCAAGAAAAGTGTTGTTAATATACACTTCTGAATTAATAGGGTTAGTATTAACAATTATTTTGCCAGAGTTAATATTAACACAATTATAATTGTTATCAAAATTTATTAAACCGGGGTTAGAATCGTCACAATCTGGTTCCGGAGCACAATTGCTTGGGCAATTTTCTGGTTTTTGCCCTATCCCCCAAGTACAATAACCATCTTTATCTTCATCCACGCATTCAATAGTTTCTTCAAAATTTAATTGGAATGGTTTTATAACATAATAAACCATTCTTGGTTTTTGGGGAACATAATATTTCATATATCCATTAATACCCCAATTTTCACCCCAACTATTTTTTATAATTAGAATAGTGTTACCTTCTAAATCAGTTTCGTAACCAACTACTAACATTGCGTGTGCACCATTAACACTACTTAATTGTTCCCCATCAGGATTAATAAAATCTGTTGAGGATGCTGCAATAGTAACTGGACCATTAAGAATAATTCTTCTTTTTAATTCGTCTAAATCAATACTTTCACTTTTATCAATAGGATCAAATATTTTACCGAAATCAGTTATTTTGTATTGGGTGTTACAATTAGGATTATAATTAAGAATTGTGTTTATTGTTTTACAAGAATTATGTAGAATAACTTCGTCTCTACTTGCACAACCTATAGGTGTTTGTTCAGAACAATTGTAAATAAAGTCTTTTTCAATATTTTTTGCAATGTCTACGCTACTACAATCAATATTATTAGTTGGGCAAGAACTAATTGAACCAAATGGTAAACAACTTTCTGGACTCAAATAATTTATTTTTGCAAAACTCAAAAATTGTTTTATGAATCCGCCAGTTTCAACTGAATAATTACTATAAACGCCTACTAAGTCATCTTCTTTTTTAATCAAATTATTAAATCTTCCACAAACAAATTCTTCTTCTGAAAGATCAATATTTTTTAATTTGTTATAATAAATATTATATGTTGCTTCTATCAAAGCGCTAGATGAAAATGCCCAACACAAACCTGTAGTTCCTTGGTTTTTTACAGAGGTAATCCAATTTTTTCCGTGTCTGTTTCGCCAATCCCAATTATTTGGCAAACCATTATTTGTTGTTTGACTTGTGCTAGCATAACCATATATGCCACTTGAGTAATACTCAATTCCATTTGGTAATTCTTCAGTTCCATTACCAAATAATGCTTTTTTTTCAGAATAACTCAAATTAGAAATGCTCGTTTCGCCAGCAACCCATTGTTCATTATTTTTTTCTAGAGTATCATTAATTGATTTAATAATATTACCCTTTTGACTATTTTTTACCCCACTGGAAACCGTTATAGAATCAATTTTTATTTTAGAAAAATCTTTTATGTTGGTTTTTATAATAATTTTTTTTGGTTGAATATTAGTTAGATTACATGTTTCATTACAAACAGTTTCAAAAGAAAATGTTTTAGTATCAAATAAAGGGTAATATGCTTCAAAAATTAAGTGTTCTTTTTCTTTAGTGTCAACAAGAATTATTCTTAAATAATCTTCTTTGTTAAAAAAAGTTATTTTTCCAGAAACAGATATTGATGGTAAAATTATTTCAGATAAATTTACTTTGGAATTTAATGGCTCTAAATCAATCTCAAAAGAATCTTTTTTTTGTAACTCACTCATTAAAACAGTTAAAATTGTTTCTGGAATTTTTAAATCTATTTCTTGGTTTTCACAGGAACCACAATCATTTGAACAAGAACAATTTACTTGTTCTTCAAAAGAACAAATGCCATCCCCACAAATGGATGGTTGTTCAACACAACCTATGAAAAAAATTAATAAAAAAACTAATATTGCTACGAAACCAATTTTTTGCATATATAATTAGTTAATAATAAAGTATTTAATTAAATCCTTTTAAATAGTCTTTTTAAAAACATAAACCTTGATCGAAAGTTTTTGGTTTTCATAAACCTTTGTACAAAAACTCTTTTTTTATTCAAAATTCTTAATAAGCCGAAGCTAAATAACATAACTTATGGCAAATAATTTTGTATAGAATTTTATTGAAATTGAAAACACATTTTTTTTCATTAAGTCTGAACCAAATTTTCGTTTAATCATTGAGAAAATATTTTCCCCCATTATTTCTTTTGTGGTAATGTTCGAGGCACTCTTGTATTAGCCAAAAAATGCCTTTTGGAGCATTATTCCATTATGGTAATTATACTAGAAAAGAATTATTGGAAGCTGGTGTTTCAATAGAGAATTTGAATCGCCTAGGGAAAAAAGGTTCTCCACTTAGCAAGCCACCAAAGAGAAGATAATAAAAGTTAGTAAGAGTAAATAATTCAAGCAAAACAAATTTTTTGTGTTCGAATAAGTCATTTGATTTTCACAAAATATTATTTTTTTGAACTTTTTCTTTTTTTGGTTGTAAATAGTTTTGCACTTTTTAATATTTTTTTTCTAATTAATTTGTGCTCTTGGTTGTTAATCAAAAACCACTTCTCCAAAAGGTTTTGTTGGAACAGAATCAAGATAATGTCTGTAACATTGAACCATGCTATCAGGAATTGATGTTGTTATTACTGTTGAACCACCATATCTTTTTCCATCATAAATAAAAGGCCCATAAGTCGTATCTTCAAAGAAAAGATAATGGTCATCATAGATCATTGGATAAATACCATAACCTAAATCCTTTCCGTCATAAATTATTTTTCCCGAAATATCTTCAAAAATTAAGTGATCTTTAAATAAAATAAACTTTTCACTTGTTACTGCATTACTTAACACTCCTTTATCTTTCCAATCATAAATTAAATGAATTGATCCATCCAACTCAATTGTAAACGCCAAGTGGTTATCAAATATTTTAATATTATCAATATCATAATACTCTACTCTTGAACTTTTTTCTAGCCCTAATTTTTCAATCACGTCATAATATACTCCATTAAAATAAATCCAAACGGGGTTAACATTCGTACATTCATTTTCCCAAAAACATAAGTCATTTTGATTGCATTCATTTTCTGAAAGAATTAAGTAACACTCATCTGAATTATTAAAACTGTTTCCAACAAATGCACAATAATTATATTCAGGAATCCATTGGCAAACTGAATTTGCATTACATTGAGTTGCGTTAGTATAATTGTCCCCACAAACATCTTCAATTTTTTCACTACAATAAGAATATGTATTATCCCAAACACATTTAGAATCTTTTTCACAAACATCTTTTGATTCATAATTACAAACAACACGTCTACCTTCACCAGTTTTTGGGTTATATTCAGTGACAAATGCAATACTGTCTCCAAAGATACAAAAAGTATTGCCTTGACCTAAACTAACTCCATCATAATATACTTCCAAGTAATCTTCATAAGCAATATGTTCTCCAAAAACATCATAATAGCTAATATTCTCGTTTAATGGGTCAATCAATGAATCTATTTCACTAATTTTATTCCCAGATTTAAAAAAATTCAAGTTACCATCTTCTGAGCGAAATAAAATATTATTTTTTGAAACTGCAATATCATTTAAAGTAGGTAATAATATTTCACGTCTAAGTGTAGAATCGTCAATGTGTGAATTAATAGTTTGGCCAATTTTTTGCTCGTTATAATAAACGTTGGGTGCTTCCCCAGTGCCTTCAACACAAACAAAGGAATCTTTTGTTAATATACAATTCCCCAAATCCCCAATATTTTTTCCATTATAAATCTTATCAATATTTTCACTAGGAACTCCATACAAACTTGTTACAACCCAACCAATACTTTTATTACTAAATAAAGAATCCACTCCAATCAATTTATTAGTTGGCCATTCAAAAGTCGGGGTTTGGTAAATAACTTTATCATCATAAATTAATTTAATATCAGACAAAGAACATAAACTATAAGATCCATTCACCTCACAATATGGTCCATCAAGAACATAAGCATAATGCCCATTAAACGCAGCAACATTTTTAGAAAACCCTGTTGAATATTCTCCTTCGCCAACTTCTTGTATTCCTTTTGTAACTTTTACTCCATTAATATAAACTGCCCAATTATCCATTTCATCAATTGGGTTATTTCTCACTTCTACTATTGGATTCATGCAATCCTCAACCATTATTTCATCCTCAACAGGATTACATATGTCTATGCAATTATCTCCATTTTCCCAAGAACTAATTGGTTTTGCATTCACTGAATAGTTAGACTGTTTATGACAAACCCCATCAACCACAATGGTTTCAGGAATTTTGTTTTCAAATTTATCTTTAGAAATTTTTACAAGCACATTATCCTCAACACAAGATTCATAATAAACTTCGCGCACACAAGGCATTACAAAAGTAAAATCTGTTTTTGGTTTGTTAGCATTATATTCTATTTTTGCTGGTTCTTTAACACAATCTCTTTGTGAACAACCATTAATATTACAACCACAATCATTGTTTCCTGTTAACTCTACTTCAGAGTCTTGACTTATCGCTTTATCATTATGAATTGTAATTAAAGCGTATGGGCCATCATAATTTTCTTCCCAATTAGTGTATGCTTTGTTCAACCAATGAAGAATCATTTTGTTGTTTGAAACCCACTCTGGTTTCAACTCATCAATATCCTCTGGGATAGAGCATTCTTCGTCAAAACTAATTGTTACTATTTCTTCTGCTTTTTTTCCTGTTGCCATGTGTGCATTAAAAATTATTTCTTCTCCAGTTGCTTTTTTTACATGGGGTGCAATTGAAACTGTTTCGCCTTCTTTGCTATAAAGTTGTATTGAACAAAGAGTATCTTTTTTTGGATTACAAGCATTAGTTAGTTTTGATGTTTCTTTGACAAGCATTGTCTTACCAGTCAAATCAAATGTATTAAACTGGCCTTGAATAAATGAATCAAGAATTAAATAGTTTCGCATACTTGTCTCATCTAATTTTACATCTCTAACAATTGGATTCTTAAGTAAATAGGGGGAAATTTTTTTAAGATCCTCAAAAAACAAATTTAGCGTTGTAACATTTTCTGGTTTGGCTGCAAGTATTACTTTTGAATTAATGTTATCAGCAAGTGAGCCACCATGACAAGCAAATAAGAAAACTAATGTTTTTTCTGGAAAATTATTTGATTCAAAGAAAGTGTCTTCTATTGAAAAACCACCTATTTTAATCTTGTTATTCATCATTGTTCTAATTTTTTTAAACCAAGAGAATGAGTCATCTAATGCTTCTAAACCAAGTTCCCAATCAATTAAAAAAGTTTTTATTTTTTCTTGCCCGTATTTTTCTAGCAAAAAATTTTTTCTTTGATTAAATTCTTCAAGGGTTATTCCTAGTGATGCATCAATTTTTGATTCGGGTAAAAGAACGTAATAGAATTCGCTTTGAAGAGAATTTTTTCCCCCATGAAAAGTCAAAAATAATACGTCCTTTGTTTCATCAGACATTAGAGAATAAAATTCTGGAATAATACTGTCCCCCACATCAGGGCTCTTTTTAATAATCTCAAATTTGTAACCATTTTCATAAAAAGGGGATAGTGGCCCATTTTGGGCTCTTAACAAATTTATTTCTAAATCAGTGTGTGGTTTTGATGGCCTATTAGTTGATTGAAAAAAATAAATTTTTTTTGTTTTTGGAACAGTAGCAATAGGTTCTTCTGAAAACAAAGCATTATTTTTATTTTTAGCGTCTTTAAAGTTATTTGTTTCATTGTAATTAATTGTTGAGTTTATTGTAGTGTTACCTGCAATTATTGCGATTTTTTCTTGGTTAGTTAAACTATTGTTTGAGAGAATCTCTAATTCGTTTTCAAGTAAGTCTTTTGGGATAAAATAGTGGGTTTGTTGTTCCGAATTAATTATCAAAACATTTCCTTGTAAGATCATTGATTCAAATTCTCTTAATATGTTTTGAACAAAATCTTCTGGGTTTTTGGTTGATTCAACAACAAATCTTGTTGATTCAGATTGTTCGAGTGGTTTAATAACCCAAGGAGTTTTTTCTCCAGAGTAAGTTATGGTAACTTCGTCAAACAAAAAATCATATTCAAATGATTCAATCTCGTTACTTGTTTTTTTTGATTCAAGAAGTTCTCTTATTTTTTGTTCTTCGATAGGCCCCCAATTATCATAAGCTATTTTTAAAATAGCGTTTCTTAATTCGTCCCCAGTATCCATTAATTCAAATGGGTCAACATCTTCTCTTTCAATTATTTCAAAATACTTGTTTCCAGAATAATCTTTTGGTATTAGGTAGAAAGTATTTTCTTTTACTCCAAAAGTAATCCCATCATATACTTCGCCATCAAAAATAATTGGTGTTTCTGTGTTTTTTGTTGCGTTCAATAAATCTTCAAATTTTTTGGTGGATGAAAAAGGGTCTTTTATATTAAATTCTTCTGAAAAACCATTAACATATTCTTGAAAATAATTTTCTGTTTCAACATTTAATTCAGATTTTATATTATGATTATTATTTTGGTTATTCAAATCGTCGATTGGCATATTAGTTGGGCTTGTGCAACCAAAAAGCAATAAAAAAACAATGGAGCACACGCTAAATAAAACAAATTTGTTTTTCAAAAAAATTACCCACAGAATAAATAATTTTATTATTAATAAAGGTATGGTTTGTTAAGGTCGTGTAGAAATCCTATTGGATTTCTATTGTGAATGAAATAATTATTCTT
>CAZUCF010000021.1:0-12078 GCA_964619405.1 uncultured archaeon
CGCGTACTAAACGCGCATTATCAGAAGCCCCACACTTTAGTGTGGGGAGGTTCACAATCATTTCCCTTGATTCTGAAAAATTCCCGCTATTAATAAGTTTTTCAATTCTGTCCAGTTTTGTAGTAATGAGATTAATTTGACTAATAATATATCTTCTTCTTTCTAGTTCATCAAGATTTTTTATATTTTTTAAAAGAACGAATTGTTCCTCAACAGGATCAAAAGTTTTTGCAAATTCTTTTTCGTAAACAAGTCTTGGCATTATTACACCTATCTATTTTTTGAAGGAATTATTTTTTCAATAATTGAACTAAAAAATCCTTTTGGTTTATTATTCTGAATTGCTTTTTTTGGATTAACATTATCAGAATTTTGGCTTATTGAATGTCCCACAACTTCTTTTTCAACAACACCCTCCAAATTTTTTATCCTACTTCTTAATTCTTGAGTAACATCAACCAAAGATAATATTGATTCATTAACTAATGGGCCTGATATTTCAGCATAAAGTTTTTCCAAATAAACTACTTTTTCAGACAAAATTTTTACTTGATTTTTATTTACTTTTGATGAAAAAAGATTTTCTAATTCAGATAATCTTTCCTTTATTTCTTTTGACGCAGACAAATACATATTTAATTTTGATTCTGTTTCTTCGAGGGTTCGTTGTATGTTATTAAGTTTTTGTAATCCGTCTGTTGCTTCGGCTAAAGGTATTCCAACAACAATCGCTTTTTCTAAATCGTTTATTTTTAAATTTAAATCATCTAACTGCAATAAAAAATGTTCTGTTGAAGAGTCCTTTTTCTTTTTAAAAAAACCCAAGTTAGATAGAAAATCATTTTTATTTTCTTTTGATTCCTCAACATTTTTTGTTATATTAGAAATAACTCCTTTTATTTCAGAAATTGGTTCTCCCACAAAATCACTTCCTTTAAACTTAACACTTATTATTTTTTTACTTTAAATACTTTGTGTTCAATAATCGAGTTGATTAATTTTAAGTAATTTTGAAGTAATTAGTTTTTTTTAAATTGATTAAACTATTTTATGTATTTTTTTTATTTTTGTTCTTATGATTTCTTCGTCCTCGGGGTTTGTTACACCAAACCATCGAGAATTACTTGCTATTAATTTCATTCTTATCTTTTTTTCTTTAATCAAATTAGATATTTCAACTGGCAAAAAACATTCATTTTGCCTCTCACTAAAATTTTGTTTTTTGAAAATAGCAAGTTTTTCATCTAATAATTTCAAACAATTTTTATTTAATCCAAAAAGATTCATGCTTACAAGCGTTTTTTCATTTAACCCTTTCAAATTTAAATTATTTTTTTCAATCCCCAAAAGCTCTTGTATATTTGTAATGTTATAGTTTTCATCAAATTCAAACAAGCCCCTGTTTGCTTTACCTTTTTCTGGAATAACTTTTCCTAGTTCATAACCAATAGCAATTCCTTCGCCATCAACACAATTCTCTAAAAAGGTTTTTGCTTTTTTTAAAGCGTCTGTACCATACAAATCATCACCATTACAAACAACAAAATTTTCTCTAACAATATTTTTTGCACTAACCAATGCATCTGTTGTTCCCCATGGTTTATCTCTTTTTTCTTTATCAAATTCTTGTTCAGCATAAAAAATTGGTGTTCCTTGAAAATTGTTCCCAAACTTTTTTTTGAATGGTTCTTTTGTTTTTTCTCCAACAACAAAAACAATTTTTTCAAAACCAGCTTTTTTTGCTTGTAACATTGACAACTCAATCAAAGTCTCGTTATTAGGGCCTATTACTGCAAATTGTTTTATTTTGCCGCCAAACCTTGAAGAGAGCCCTGCTACGAGATATACTATTGTTACCATGTTGGACACCAAAAAGATTAAGTATTTGTGATTATTAAATATTGTGTGATTAAAAAATTTAGAAGAATTTTTAACAAGCGACCATTAAAAAGTTTTTCTGGAGTAAAAAACACGAATCCTCTTTTAATTAATTCTGCGATAAACGAGTTTGCTAAGAACAAGCAATTTCAAAGGGAAAGAGTTGTTGAATTAGAACGAATGATTTTTGAATCCAGTTTGTCTGAGTCAGAGAAAATGGTTTTTCGTGAGAGATTAAGGAACGCTATTTTGAGGGCAAGAAAACAAAAATAATTTTATTTGAACGGGTTAATTGCTCTTATTCCATTGAATTCTTCAAAATCTTTTTCATTCTCAGTTATAATAGTTGTTATATTGTTTTTTAGCATGGTTGCAACTAACAATGAATCATAAAAGTTTTTTCTATTTGAAATTGTTATCGCGTTTAATGTATCTGTTGGTAGTTCAATTATTAACTGAAATTCATTTGCAAACTTTAAAATGTATTTTTTTATTTCATCTTTACCCAAATTAGTTCTCTTAAACATAACATTTGCTAGTTCTTTTAAATTTTGAATAGAAATACTTATGTCCTTATCAATTATGAATTCTTTAATTTTTTTGTGTTTTGTTATTTCTTCACTACTAATCAAATATACTAGGGCATTAGTATCAAGGAAATATTTTTCGGTAGTTTGCTTCTTCTCGAGTAAATTTTCCAATTCCCAAGTCTTTCGCATTATTCACCATCTCCCAAAAATCCTTGTCTGCTTTTTTTTGTAAAGAATCATTTTTTAATAATTCAATTCCTTCTTCAACAATTTTTGAAAGAGAACCTTTTTTACCATCATATTTTTCCATTGCTAATTGCCTCAATTCTTTTTCCTTTTCTTTGCTCAAGGATAATACTATTTGAACCATGAAATATAATTATATAATTAAATATATAATTATAATCTTTGTTGTTTTGAAAACTAATTCATTCCTTGTAAATAATGATTCAATAATATGGATATACTGTACTCGCTATCATCACCATAAGCTTGTCTTGCGATTTCTTTTAATTTCTCAACATTTTTAAAATTAATATTTACTTTGAAAGTTGGCATAATCTCACACTCCTATTTTTTCAACTTTTATTTGTGTTCTTTTCCTCAATTTTTTTATTCTCTCTTATTTTGCGTATGATTTATTTTTTCGCATATTTTTATTGTAATAGTTTATTCTTTTATTGCAACAAAATCATATGCTTTTTGTAAAGCAAGTATTGCTTTTGGTAGGTCATTGTCTCTTAGTGAACTAGTTTTCTTCCATTCTTCACCTATTTTGTAATTTCTCTCCATTGTTGTTGTGAAAAATTTTTTCCCATCCTTACTTGAATTCTCCCAAACAGCAGCCTCTATTCCACCAATCTTTACTTTTTTAACAGGCTCCAATGTAAACACCTCCTTCATTTACAAAATACAATAAATTGTATTCAACAAATTTTTCATCAATTATTTTTGGTATGTTCATTCTACCACCTAATATAAGAAAAGTTTATTCTCCTTGGGCTACCCTCTAAAAATCTTATTATTTTGTTTTCAATCATTTTATCACTCCATTAAAAAATTTTGTTTGATTTTTAAGGAAGGTTCTAAAAAGAACCCACCAATCAAACTGAAGAACTAGTTATTTTTTTTGTTTATAAACGATTTGGAGGTTTCATGCCGAGGCTAAAAAACAGTTTTTTATTTAATTTTTTTTTAGTTTTTTATTTTATTAGATTATAATTTTTGATTTAATTTTTTTTGATTGAATCATTTTTTTAATATATTAGTTTTTTAATCTTCTTTAATTATTTTTGTAATTTTTTTTATTCTGTTTGCCATTGCAAAATAGGGTAATCATTGCCACTTAATATCCAATCAGATGATGACCAAGAACTCAACGGGGAATTTGAAGAAGAATAAAAATAATTCGGTTGTAAAGTAGTATCAATTCCTTTTTCATTATCACAACCAGATCCCTCTATACCAATTCCGCACATATAATCAAGTTTGTCTCCTGTTTTATCGAAGTATGAATTAGAAATTGAACCCCCGTTATATTGTTTTCCAACTAAACCTCCATTACCATCCCCAGGGCAAGTTACAATTCCAGTAGAAAATGAGCTAGAAATTGTAAGTGTATTTTCAGAATATGATCTTTGATATCCTACTAAACCACCAACATCATTAATAGAACCTGTTACATTCCCAGTAGAGTAAGAATTAGTAATAGTTGCGCCTATAAAATCACTTTCACCCATATATCCAACTAAACCTCCAATATAAGTAGACCCAGATATATTTCCTGTAGCATAAGAATTTATAATTACACTATTGTGTTGTCGACCAACTAAACCACCAGCTTGACCTTTATTACAAGAAACTGTTGCTGTTGAATAAGATTTAGAAATTATTCCTCCATCAGAAAGCCAACCAATTAAACCACCAACCCCCCCATAATTTCCTATTTCATGTTTTACACTTCCAGTTGTATAGGAATTTAAAATTGTTCCACTAGATTGCCAACCAATTAAACCACCCGTTCTTGCGCTACCACTAATATTTACATTATCTAAACCAATATTAGAAATATTTCCGGTTGAATGACCAAACAACCCAACTCCATTAATAGTAGGTCTATTAATTATAAGATTGGATATAATCTTATTATTTCCATTAAAATTTCCTGTAAATGGTACATCATTAAAAACATCACAACCCCAATCAGTATCGCAATAACCAATAGGTTCAAAATTAATTCCTTCACAATCAATATTATTCATTAATTCATAATCTCCGTCTAAATCTAAATTTATTTCTTGGAGTTCTATGCAGGTTGTTATTTGATATGCATTTGAATCAACATCAAGTGTTCTGGTTGTGCTGTATCCAGTGTTATTTGATTCATCAGTACATGAAATATTCCAATCAGTTAAAAAATCATTTTGAAAAGCATAAATAATTGAATTGTTTCCATTTTCTATTTCAGTATATGTGTTAGTGTCATTTTCCGTATTTAATGTGCATGAATTTATAGTTCCTTCTTCTTGAACATTAAAATTAAAAGTTATTGTTTTATTTGCAGTATTAGTATTATTTTCTGGTGTGATTAAAGTTATTATTGGTGGAGTAATATCTATTGGTTGTATGGGTGTTTTTGTTGTTGTTATTTCTGTTTGGCAGTTAACTGTTATTGTTTGGGTTATTTTTTTTGTTAGGCCGTGTTGTGTTGTGTATTCTATTTGGAAGTTGCATGTTTTTTTTGTTTGTCCTGTTTCGCATTGGCATAAGTTGTTTATGTTTATTAGTTCTGTGTTTCCTTGTACCCATTGTTCGTTATCGTATTCTTGTGTTCCTTCTTCTGTTGTTATTTTTGTTAGTGTGAGTGTTTCTCCTGAATTGTTTTTTAGGTTTAGTATTCCTTCTGTTTCGTAATCAGCGATTGCATCTATAATGCTTATTCCGCTTGTTCCTATTGTTCCTTTGAGTTGTTCGTTTGTTTGTGTTATTTGTGTTTGGTCAAAAATGTTTGTTGATAGGTTTGCTATTATTAAGCCGATTACTACTATTATTGCTATTACTATTAAGTATTCTGTTGTGCCTTGTGCGTTATCAAGATTTTTTTTAAACATTATAATTCATTATTGTTTTCTTCGTTTATATATTTAATTATTAAGTTATTTTTATTTGTTTGATTCTTTTTTTTGTTCTAACAAGTTTTTATTTAAAATTAATTTTTTTGTTTGATTTTAATTGATTTAATTTTTTTTAATTGAATCATTTTTTTTATTCTTTTGCCCACTTGTGAATTTCTTTTAACGATTTTTCTAGTTCTTCAAGTTTTAAAATTTTTTTTTCTAGTTCTTCGACTTGTTTGTTGCTTGTTTCCATTCTAAAATCTTTTAACTCGTCAGCATACTTAGCAACCTTTTTATCTTTTTTATAAATAATGCTTTCTCTAACCGTTTCGGCTAATTGTTTCCTGTATTCTAAATCATTAACAAACATTTTTACCATTGGTTTCCACCTATTGTCGCTAACTAAATGAATTGGTAGTTGTACTTGTTCAGAATCTTTTCTGTAATCAGAATCAATAATCATTTTTGTTTTGTGTTTCCAATACAATGGTTCCTTTAATTTTTTTATTTGATTTGTTTTATTATAATTTTCTGCTTGAGAATATTTTTTTTTCCAAGAAGAAAGATTTTTTTCGAACAAAGATTTTTTTTGTTTTACTTCACTTAACTTTTTTTCTATAACAAAAATATTTGGGTAAGTTAGTTTAGGCCATTCTTTTTCAGAGGAATAAGCTCTTATTACTCCATGCGAGCTAAAATAAATTGTTAATGCATTTAATCTTTCATCATCATTTATTTTTGGAAATTTTTTTTGGAATGATTCAATGCTTGTGAACATGTTTGTTTCTTTCATGAAATACAAAAGTAGAGGAAGCTTAAAAACATTATTATACCATATTTTTGTGTTGAGGTGGTAAAATGTTTCCCGGAGGAATGAATCCAAAGAATATGGGGCGAATGATGCGCCAATTAGGAATTAAAAATGAAGAGCTAAATGCAAAGCAAGTTGAAATATTATTAGTTGATGGAAAAAAACTTATTTTTGATAAACCATCAGTGCAATTAATGGAGATGCAAGGCCAAAAAACTTATACTATTATTGGTAATCCAAAAGAAGAGTCGAGTATTCCAAATGAAGACATTGAAATGGTTGTAGAGCAAACTGGTAAAAGCAAAGAAGAAGCAAAAAAAGCTTTAGAGGAAAATGATGGTGACATTGCTGAAGCGATTTCGAGTTTAAAAGAATAAGTTTTATTGGAATTGTAAAATTAAAAAATAAGTTTTATTGAACAAATAATTTTTTTAAAAAATTTTTTTTATTTTTTTGGGGTTGAATAGTTTTTTTTGGTTTTTATTGTTTTTCAATAACTTGCATTATTTCTTCGCTTGTTCTTGAGATAGCGAGTGTTATCACAGCAAGTATTTTGTCCCCAACTTTTTTGCCGTAATTAAATTCAATTTGTGTTTCTTTTTCAAAAACAATTTCTTTGTTTAAATCTTCTACAAACAAAGAGTCAATAAAAATCGTTCCGGCTTGTTTGAATTGAATATTATTTATGTCAACTAAAATTTCTTCTACTAATTCTTTTTTCGCGATTGTTTGCCCGTAAATTTTTGACTCGTAAACAAAAAATATTGCGTTTTCATCTAATTGTTTTAATTGTTCTTGATAATAATTTTGATCAATATTTTTATCAGTTGTTACTTCGAAAAATAATTCGTTTCCAATATCATTTATTAGTAATTCTTTTTCAACTTCAAAAAATGTTGGTGCACTAGTTTTGTTCTCGGTTTCCATTAATTCGATATAAGTAATAGTATTTCCTTGTAGTCTTATTGTTCCTTCTACTATAATGTTATCATTTGGCAAAGAATCTAATGAAACTATTGCGAATGTTGTCGCGTAATCAAATTGGAATTTTCTTGAAAAGTTTGTTTCACTGTCAACCAAGTTAATATCTTCTTTTGGTGTTGAAATGCTAACTCTTTTCATTGCTTGTTTTTCACCGTTAAAATATTGTTGTGAAAATATTTCTTCAACAATTTGTTTTATGTTAGTATTTTTCCTCAAATTTATTTCAGCTAAATAATACCATTTTTCTGAACCAGTGCTAATGAATTGTGATGATTCTATTCTTGATATTCCCTCAATTTTTTGTATTGAATAATCAATCTCGCTTTTATTCATTTCACTTGTTTCAACAATAATTTTTATTGCTTCTAAATCTTGTATTATTTGGGTTTCAAAGCTTGTTGTGTAATTGAAAACAGGTTGGTTTTGTGGAATTAAATCAGGGTCAACATTTTGTTGGTTTGAATTATCTGGTAAATAAATTAATGCTGCTGCTAGCATACTGCCTGCTAAAGCGATTATGATAATAATCCCTATTATTTTTTGAAACAAATCTTTTTCCATGAAACCACATTGAATACATTTAAAAGTTCTTGCTAAGCCTTTTTTTATATATTGAAATATTTCCAAAAGACTTATAAAAGGTGTTTTAATTGACTGAAAAAGATGTTAAAGTTAAGAGAATGATTGAAGTTGATTTTACTGGGAAAGAACTATTAAATAATAGTATTTTTGATACTACTATTGAGAATGTTGCGAAAGAAAATAATATTTTTAATAAGGAAAGAAAGTATGGTGCAATGCCAATAATTATTGGGGAGAAAGAGTTACACGAAAAAGTTGAGAACGAGCTTTCCAAAATGAGGGTTGGGGAAGAAAAAATTGTTTTGTTAAACGAGAAAGAGGGTTTTGGTGAGAGGAAAAGTGATTATGTTAGAATAATTCCTTTGAAAGTATTTCAAGAACAAAAAATAAATCCTGTTCCTGGTCTAATAATAAATACTGGTAATTTGCTTGGAAAAGTTCAAAGCGTTTCGGGTGGAAGAGTAAGAGTTGATTTTAATCATCCTCTGGCAGGAAGAAAATTAGAGTATTGGGTTAAAATAATAAAAGAAGTTAAAACAAAAAAAGATATTGCTGAAAAGATTTTTGAAAAATATTATTCTCAAATTCCTAATACAAAAAAAGAAATAAAAGAAGAAATCTTATACATAACTCTTTCTTCTGATTCTTTCAAACACTTAGAAAAAATAAATTCTTCAATAAAAAATCTTGCGAAAGAATTAGGATTAGAAATAAAATTTGTTGAAGATAAAAAAATAAAAGAAGATAAAAAAGTTAAAAATGAGAAAAGTTAAAAAAAATATTAAATAAAATAATTTGATTTAAAATCAATTGTTTTTTTAGATTTAAATAAAAATTAATTTAACAAATTTTTTAATCAAAATAATGTTGTTTAATTCTCAAATTTAATTTAACTACTTTGTTTCCTAATTTATTTTTATCTTATTTTTTTCGCGTTGTTCAAAGTTTGTTATTCTAATTTAATTTTTTTCTTTTAAATACCTTTTTAAAGTTTTCAGTTGCAAGAATAATTACTAATTATAGGTTTTTATAATGAATTACTTTAGAGAAGTAGAAGGATTACCAATAAGTTTGATAAGCGAGAGAACAAGGTTCGTTGCTCCTAACGGCCCAGTACAAAATAATCCTGGGATAGAGGACACTAAAACAGGGACAACAACAGTTGGTTTGATTGCAAAGGACTGTGTTATACTAGCAGCAGATCAAAGAGCTGTTCTAGGGCACATTGCTGAGAAGGGTGTTAGAAAAGTTTATCCTATAACAAAGAATGTTGCCTTAACTATTTCTGGGGCAGTTGGTGATTCTCTAGCATTAATAAGGTTTTTGAAGGCTCAATCAAACTTGTATGAAATTGAGAGGGCAACAAAAATAACTCCAAGAGCAGTCACATCATTATTATCAAATGTTTTAAACAATAATAGGTATTATCCATTTGTCTTCGCACCAATTATTGGTGGCGTTAACAATGAACCAGAATTATTTGAGTTAACTCCTTTTGGTTGCATTTCAGAAAAAAAAGATTATGCTATGACTGGTTCTGGAACAACGTTTGCCATGACTACTCTTGACAAAGAATACAAAAAAAATATGGGTGAACAAGAAGCTATAGAATTAGCTGTGAGAGCAGTGAGAGCAGCAACAAACAGAGATATTTATTCTGGCGGAGAAAATGTTACTGTTGCAGTAATTGATAGAAAAGGTTACAGGGAAATAAATGAGTTAGAAATAGAAAAAATAGTGAAAAAAATAAAATTCAACTAAAGAAATTGCAAAGTCAAATAATTAATGCCTTTTAAAATAAACCATTGTTTTTAAAGCATTATTCCAAATTTTTAAAGTGATATCATGGTACAAAAAATAGAATTGTTAAAAGAAATGAGTGAGAAACTAAAAGAGATTGTTCCGAGGGAAGTAGAGATATCAAAAATAGAATTTGAGGGGCCAGAAGTAGTATTGTATACTAGGACCCCACAAGCATTCTATGGTACAACAAACCTTGTCTCAAAAATTGCTTTTGAATTAAAAAAAAGGGTTAACATTAGGGTTGACAAAAAAGATTTAATGGGGAAAGAAGAAGCATTAAAAAAGATAAAAGAAATGTTGCCTGTTGAAGCTGACGTAAAAAGCATTAATTTTAACGAACCTTTTTGCGAAGTAATAATAGAAGCAATAAAAAAAGGTTTGGTAATAGGAAAAGGCGGGGAGTTAAGCAAGCGAATAATACTTGAAACAGGTTGGACACCAAATATTTTGAGGGCGCCAACGAGTGAGTCAAAAACATTGAGTGGTATAAGAAGTTACATGTTAAGGCACGCGGATGAGAGAAAAAAATTTTTGCTTGAAACAGCCGAAAAAATTTATTCTAAACCAAGCGAAGCAAAACACAAGTGGGTTAGATTAACAGCTCTTGGTGGTTACAGGGAAGTAGGAAGAAGTTCATCATTATTAGAAACAGAGCACACAAAAATACTTCTTGATGCGGGAGTAAACTTTTCAGATAACGACCCTTATCCTTATATTGATGCTTTAGGTTATCCTTTAGGTGAAATAGATTCAGTTGTAATAAGCCATGCTCACTCAGACCACCACGTACTATTACCTTACATTGGAAAACTAGGTTTTAATGGACCAGTTTTTTGTACTGAACCAACAAGAGATCTAATGGCCCTAATACAATTTGATTACATTAAAGTTAATTCTGCTAACGGTAAAGACGTTCCTTTTTCAGAACAAGACGTGAAAAACATGTTGTTAAAAACGATTACTCGCGAGTACAGAGAAGTAACTGATATCGCTCCCGACATGAGACTAACATTTCATAATGCAGCACACATTCTTGGTTCAGCATCAGTTCACTTGAATATTGGTGAAGGACTACACAATTTAGTTTACTCTGCTGACATGCAATTTGGTATAACAAGATTATTTGATAATATTGATATTAGGTATCCAAGAATAGAAACACTCATTATTGAGTCAACATATGGTTCTAAAACAGCTGTTCAAACACCAAGACAAGAAGCAGAAGAACAATTATTAAGAGTAATAAAAGAAACGAATGAGTTTGGTGGAACAGTATTAATACCTGTTTTTGGTGTTGGGAGAGGACAAGAAATAGCATTGGTAATAGAAAGTTTTTACAAAAAAGGTTTGATTACAGAAAACAAGGTTTATATTGACGGAATGGTCCAAGAAGCAGGAGCAATTCACACTGCTTACCCAGAATATTTGAGGAGTAGTCTAGAAAGAAGAATACTAACAAATGATAGTCCATTTGACTCGCCAATATTCCACGAAGCAACCTACGAAAACAGGGACAAAATAACAAAAGAAAAAGGAGCAATAATAATAGCAACAAGCGGAATGATGAATGGTGGGCCAGTAGTAGATTATTTTTACAAAATGGCTTCTAACCCAAACAATACTTTATTATTTGTTGGTTACTTAGCAGAAGGAACTCTTGGAAGACAAATACAACAAGGATTGAAAACAATGCCGATTAGTGATAATGGTAAAACAAAAAAACTTGATATCAAAATGAGGATAGAGAATATTGATGGTTTCTCTGGGCACTCTGACTTTAACCAACTAATGAATTATGTTGGCTCACTAAAACCAAAGCCAAAGAGGATTATTGTTAACCATGGTGACCCATCGAGGAGCGTTGAATTCTCAAAAGAAGTTGCGAGAAGATTTGGTGTAACATCAACAGCGATAAGAATACTTGATTCTGTAAGGTTAAGATAAAATATTTTAATTATTTAAGACAAACATTCTAATTATTTTTATTAAACTTAGTTAGATTATTATTAATTTTTTAATTTTGGTTCAAAATTATTTGAATTTTTTTTATTTTTATTATTTTTTTGAATAAATATATTTTAACTTTTTATTATTTTTAATGATTTTTTTCTTCCAATTCTTTTGTAGAAATTGTTTCCTATTTGTATTTGTGAATTTAGTATTGTGTTCACTTTGTTTTGATACTTTTGCATGTTTTCTTTGCATTTGTTTGCCCAGAATTCAACAAAATCTATTTCAACCATAAATCATAACCTGTATTTATCTATTAGTTATTTTATCTTTTTAATTTCTTCATCATTTAATTTCTTTTTATTTAATGGTTTTGGGACAAAAGTAGTTGATTTGGTTATTTTTTGTTTTTTTTAGTGTTTTT
>CAZUCF010000022.1:0-9848 GCA_964619405.1 uncultured archaeon
AAATAGAAGGGTAACCTTCTATTTATCTCTATTTATAAAGGATTTCTACAGAGCCGTTATTAAAAAAATTTCAAAAAAAAACAAATCGTGAAATGAATTTAAACAAAAGAATTAATTGCTACATAATTAAGAATTGTTAAACAACCAATAGCTTTAAAAAGAGTTATGAATATATATTCATTATGTTGTGAATAATAATTCATAACAATAATTTTCAAAAGGAGATGAAATTATGCCAAGAAGGGATGGGAAAGGCCCAGAAGGAAAAGGACCAAAAACAGGAAGAAAAAGAGGAAATTGTAAATAAAATTAAAGGAGGTAATATTATGCCAAGAGGAGATAGAACAGGTCCAAACGGTTTAGGCCCAAGGACAGGAAGAGCAATGGGTTTTTGCTCAGGTTTTAATGCACCAGGGTACACGAACCAAGGATTCGGTCATTATCGGGCTACCGAAGGTGCCCAAAGCGCGAACCGATTTTACGGTTCTGGAAGAGGATTTGGAGCAGGAAGAGGCTTTGGTTTTGGACGAGGATATGGTAGAGCAGGATACGGAAGAATATACGCTGAACCCATGCCAGTTCAAGAAAGAGATTACAGAGAACCAAGTAAAGAAGAACAATTAAAAGAATTAAAAGCCGAAAAAAAAGAAATAGATAAAGCAATTGAAGAACTAGAAAAAGAAGACTAGTTCTTCATTTTATTTTTTAAAAGTGATTTTTATGCCAAGACCAATAATACCAAGAAGAATTTCTTATCAAAGCGAAGTAAATTACTTTAAGCCAAGCGGAATCCCGCTTAATATGCTTGAAGAAATTATCTTAACAAACGAAGAAGTAGAAGCATTAAGATTAAAGGATGTTGAAAATTTGTCTCAAACAGATGCTTCAAAAAAAATGAGTATTTCTCAACCAACTTTTTTTAGAGTAATAACAACTGCAAGAAAAAAAGTTAGTGATGCAATAGTTAATGGAAAAGCTATTCGTGTACAAGGAGGAAATTATGATTTTGATATTAGTTTAGGAAAAAGGTTTAGGAGAGGAAGAATTTGAAAATAATTGGGGTAACTGGTGGAAAAGGTTGAACAAAAAAAACAATTTTTTCATTTTGTAAATTAAAAACTATTATTTTGTTATTCAAACAAATATTTATATTGTTTTAATCCTTGTTTTTTTTATGAACTCTTATTCTTTTAATGAAAACTGGCACAGTATTAATTTAAAAAAAATTGAAGAAAAATTAGAAACCGATTTTGAGAAAGGACTTTCAAGTGAAGAAGTAAAAAAAAGAATTGATTCAATTGGTTATAATGAGTTAAAAGAAAAAAAAAGAGTTTCTGTTTACACTATTTTTTTTAATCAATTCAAAAGTATTTTAGTAATCGCATTAATTATCGCAACAATTTTGTCTTTTGCAATGAGAGAATTAATTGATGCAGGAGTAATAATACTCGTACTAATAATAAATGCTATTATTGGAACTATTCAAGAGTATAACGCTGAAAAAGCTATTGAGGCTTTGAAAAAACTTTCTGCAACACACGCAAGAGTAATTAGAAATGAAAAACAAGCAAAATTGTTTGCGAGAGAAATAGTTCCAGGCGACATAATCCTCTTAGAAATTGGTGACAGGATACCAGCTGACGCTAGAATCATTGAAGAAGCTAACTTAGAAGTTGACGAGTCAATGCTAACAGGAGAAAGCATTCCCTCTAAAAAGAATTCTGATAATTGTTCAAAAAATATTTTAACTGTTAACCAAAAAAACATGGTTTTTAAGAACACTATTGTTACTAATGGAAAAGCAAAATGCGTTATTGTTAATACTGGAGAACACACTGAAATAGGAAAAATGGCTAGTTTGTTATCTGAAACAAAAGAAGAATTAACACTATTACAAAAAAAGCTTAACGAGTTTATGAAATTCTTAGGAGTAATAGTAATAATAGGAATGATTATTGTAATGCTAGCAGGAATCATTCTAACAAATTTTAGTTTCTTAGAATTATTGAAACTAGCGATTGCGCAAGCAGTATCATTTATCCCAGAAGGCTTGCCAATTGTTGTTACTATTGTCCTTGCTATTGGTGTTAGCGCAATGGCCGCAAAAAAAGCGATTATTAGGAAATTGCCTGCTGTTGAAACCCTTGGTAGTGTTAGCGTTATTTGCACTGATAAAACAGGAACCCTAACAAAAAACGAGATGACTGTAAAACAAGTTTTTGTTAATGAAGAAGTTATTGAGGTTACTGGTAATGGTTACTCGTTAGAAGGAAAATTTAAGTTGGGTGGGAAAGAAATTGATTTTAAGAAAAACAAATCTCTAATAGAATTATTAAAAATTGCTGTTCTTTGTAATGATTCTTACATTGAATTGGATAGCAAAGAAAAAATTATTGGTGATCCCACTGAAGGCGCATTACTAGTAACAGCAAACAAAGCTGGTTTGGTAAAAGACTATTTTGAAAAAAATAATAAGAGGATTGGCGAAATGCAATTTGACCAAGAAAAAAAATTTATGGTGACTTTTAACAAAAATAATAAAAAAATAATTGCTAATATTAAGGGGGCACCAGAAAAAGTATTGGAAATGAGTTCTTTTGTTTTATTGAATGGAAAAAAAGTTAAACTAAACAATAATTTAAGAAAAAGAATTTTGCAAGAAAACATTGAAATGGCTTCAAGATCATTAAGAGTGCTTGGCTTTGCTTACAAGGAAACAAAAACAATATCAGAAAAAGAGGTAAACGAATTAGTTTTTGTTGGTTTAATGGGAATGATGGACCCTGTTAGAGAAGAAGCAAAACAAGCTATAAAAGAATGTCATAACGCTGGAATAAGAGTAATAATGATTACTGGTGACCACAAAATAACTGCTCAAGGAATTGCAAGAGAAATTGGTTTGAATAATAAATTAAGAATCCTAACAGGAGAAGAAGTAAACAAAATGAGTGACAAAGAACTAGAAAATATCGTTAAAGAGATTGATGTTTACGCAAGAACATCAGCAATACACAAAACAAGGATTATTGATGCCTTAAAAAAGAAGGGGCATATCGTAGCAATGACTGGTGACGGCATAAATGATGCTCTTGCAATAAAAAAAGCTGATGTTGGAATAGCAATGGGTATAAGTGGGACAGAAGTAACAAAAGAAGCGTCTGATTTAGTTTTAGAAGACGATAATTTTCAAACAATAATAGAAGCTATTAAAGAGGGCAGAGGAGCATACGCGAACATAAAAAAAGTTGTTCAATATTTGCTTGGAACGAACATAGGAGAAGTAATCGTATTATTCATAGTATTATTCTCAGGATTGTTTTTGAACGAAGCACTACCAATTATTTTCGTGCCAATACAATTACTATGGATTAATCTTGTTACAGATGGTGCTTGCGTTGTTACATTAGGAATGGAGAAAAAAGAAGAAGGAATAATGCGAGAAAAACCAAGGAACCCAAAAGAAAAATTGATTACAAGAGACATGCTCAAATTCATTATTACAACATCAATAATTATTGCGATTGGAACAATAATTGTTTTTTGCTTGGACTTATTTTACATGACAAAAAACTTGCCCCACGCAAGAACACTTGCTTTCACAACACTAATATTCTTCCAATTGTTCTCAGTTTATAATGCAAGATCAACAAAGCCCTTGCCTTATTCAAAAGTATTAAGTAACCCTTATTTATTAATTGCAGTATTATTTTCAGTACTACTTACTTTGCTTGTTGTTTATGTTCCTTTTTTGAATATTGCTTTGTACACCGTGCCTTTGACACTTACTGATTGGATTATTGTTGTTGGAGTCTCAAGCACATTATTATTAATTTTTGAAATAAAAAAATCGGTTAAAGAACTATTTATTATTTTGAAAAACAAAAAAAATAATTAAAAATATGGTTTTGAACACAAATTCTACACCGCTAATCTTTCAAAAAGATTTATATATTATAAAACTAATATTTTTTGATTGGAGGTGTTTTTGTGAAATACACTATTACAGGAGATATTTTACAGACTGTTGACATTACACTTGAAACAGGAGAAAAAATTTATTCTGAAACAGGCGCAATGGGATGGATGTCTGATAACATGCAAATGGAAACAAAAATGAAGGGGGGTTTATTAAAAAGTCTTGGAAGAAGTTTTTCAGGAGAATCTTTTTTTCTTGTAGATTATTTTGTTAATAATGGTCAAGGAATGATTAGTTTTACATCCGAATACCCTGGGAAAACAGTTCCATTTGAATTAAAAGAAAACGAAAGTATTATATGCCAAAAAGATGCTTTCCTTTTGGCGCAAGACTCAGTGAAATTAGAAGTTCATTTAAACAAAAGACTTGGCTCTAGTTTTTTTGGTGGAGAAGGATTCATACTACAAAAATTTGCTGGCCCAGGAATAGTCTTTGCTAGTTTTGGTGGAGAAATAGTTTCTTTTGATTTAGAACAAGGACAAAGGTTAAAAGTTAATCCAGGTTATGTTGCTGCTTTTGAGCCAACAGTTGACTTTGATATACAAACAGTAAAAGGACTAACAAACATTTTTTTTGGTGGAGAAGGATTGTTCTTAGCTACTCTAACAGGACCAGGAAAAGTTTGGCTTCAAACAATGCCTATTAGTCAACTAGCAGCAAAAATAAATTCTTTGGGACCCGAGGGAAAAACAAAAGGTGGTAGCTCTACTGGCGCAGGAATAAATATTGGACTTGGCGGGTTAGGCTTTAAAGTATGAAAATAAATTATAAAGGAGGCTTATTATGAATAATGATGTATTGAGTAACCCCATGATGAAGATTATTTTGGGCGGGGCAATAATCAGCTTGGTTATAGCGATAATAATTGGTGCCATAATCGTTGGAATATTAGGAATAAATATTCTTGGCCTTGGAACAGGTTTAATAGCCATACTAATTGTTAGTGGGGTTGTTTTTGGAATACTAATGACACTAACAGTAATACTAGCAATAATAATCTTTGCGACTAGGGATGTTGGAAAAAAATTCCAGAGAACAGAAAGCAACAAATACAAACCCTTCCAACAACAAGAAGTTGGTAAAACAGTTCAAACAAGAAAAGAACCAGAACAAAAATAATTCACGAGAATTGGATTGAAATACCCAATTTATTTTTTTTTAACAAGATTTAAATAGTTTAATTAAGTTATTTAACTATGGGAATTAGTATTAACAAAAAAATTTTTTTCATTATATTATTGTTATTTTTTTTGAGTGGTTGCACACAAGACAATAATACTGAATTAATCTCTGGAGAAATGAGCGAACAAGAAATAGATTCTTTTTTTGGTGATTTAGAATTAGCATCATACACTATTGAGAATCAGCATTACTCTAAAAAAAATGGTTCACAAATAATGGATACTAGAATGCTATTTGGTATTAGTGCTAATGAATACAAGATAAAGCTTGAGACTTTTACGAGTGGTTCTGAAGAAGAATTAAAGGGAGAAGCAATAATTATTGCGGGCACCAATCAAGAAGGAGAAATCACCCAAATAAAAAAATATGATTTTTGTACTGAAACAGCAATTCTTGGAAGAATGTGCATGGATATGACTACTATGGGAGAAGAATTGTCAAAGAACATTAGAGAACAAGGCATCTCTTCAAAAAACAGTTCTAGAGAAACAATAACAAAATTTGTTGGTTTCAAAGAAATTCTTGGAGAAAAAGCGAGATGCTTTGAAACTAATTATGCCCCCGAAACAAAAGCAATTATTTGTTATCACCCAAAATATTTTATTAGTTTAGAGAGCGATATTGGTGGAAATGATGGCACCATAATAAAAGCAACTAAATTAACTATGGGTAATATACCAGACAAAGAATTTGTAAACTAAAAAAAGTGTAAAAAAATTAAAGTGATAAAATGAATAAAAAAATATTTGGTATATTGATTATTACCTTAATCGCATTAGCTTTACTTAATGGTTGTACTACAAATCCTAATTCTAACAATTCTCCTCAAGAAAATAACTTTAATACAAATAATAATGCAATCAAATGCCCTAATGAATCAATTGGCAATTATATCAAAATTGATGAAGTTGATTATTTAGTTGTAAATAATGAAATGCTTAAAGCAATGGAAAAAGATGATGATTATACAAAAATTTGTACAACACACGTTACTGATATGAGTGGCTTGTTTGCAGAAAGATATAGCTTTAACTCAGATATTAGTAGGTGGGACACATCAAACGTAACAAACATGCGTGGAATGTTTAATGGGTGCGCAGCATTCAACCAATATATTGGGGATTGGGATACATCAAAAGTAACAGACATGTCAAGTTTGTTTAATTATGCAACTATTTTTAACCAAGATATTGGAAAATGGAATACATCAAACGTAACAAATATGCATGGAATGTTTTTTGGAGCAGTTGATTTTAATCAAGACATAAGTAAGTGGAATGTTTCCAATGTAAATAATATGTCAAGTATGTTTCATAGAGCACGCGCATTTAACCAAGATATTGGAAAATGGAACACATCAAAAGTAACAACCATGTCAGGCATGTTTAATACAGCTAATAGTTTTAATCAAGACATAAGCAATTGGGATACATCAAACGTAAAATATATGTCAAACATGTTTGCTGTTATGCCAAATTCGGGAAGTAGATTTAATCAAGATATAAGCAAGTGGAATGTTTCCAATGTAATAGATATGTCTGAAATGTTTTTATATACAGAAAACTTTAACCAAGATCTTAGCAAGTGGAATGTATCAAAAGTAACAAACAGTGATCTTTTTGACGATGGCGCTGAAAGTTGGGTTTTACCAAAACCAAATTTTTCAAATTAAAACTATTAAAAAAATTCATTAAAAAGTAAAGGTTTATTAACAAAAAAAACATAACTAAAGTGATTAAATGAATAAAAAAATATTTAGCTTATTGATTATTATTTTAATTATAATGTTAATGCTTAGTGGGTGCACTATCAAAAAAAAATCAATCGAAGTTAATAATAACCCAATAAATGTTGATCCAAAGGATTTAATAAAAATTGAGAATTGTGTGGATCTACAAAATATGAACAATAATTTATCAGGACACTATATCCTCTCTAATGATATTGATTGTTCAGAAACAAAAAATTGGAATAATGGGGCTGGATTTATTCCAATTGGTTTTAAAGAAAATAACAAAATAGTTCATTTTACTGGGTCTCTTAATGGGAATAATTTCAAAATTTCTGACTTATATATCAATACTTCAAAAAATTATGTTGGGTTGTTTTCAATAACGGAAGGAGCTCAAATAACTAATCTGGGCGTTGAGAATGGTTTTGTTTCTGGAAAAGAAAATGTTGGGGGTATAGTGGGTTTAACAGAAGACACTACAAACAACTTATCAAGAGTCTATTCAAACAACTTATCAAGAGTCTATTTTAACGGCGTGGTTAATGGAACTAAATTAGTGGGTGGCATAATAGGAGATCAAGGCGAAACAATCCTCTCAGAATCTTATACTAGTGGAAAAGTTGAAGCAGAATTATCTTTTGTTGGTGGTTTAGTTGGGTATCAAAGGGGTATTTCAAAAATAGAACGATCTTTTTCAACAATGAGTGTTAAAGGAAAAGACCACGTTGGTGGTTTAGTTGGGTATCAAAAACCAGTAATAGTACTAGATTTTACTTCAGAAATAGTTGATTCTTTTTCACTTGGACTAATATCTGGTGATAATGATCTTGGCGGAATAACTGGTTATGCTGGCGGAACCACAGAAAGAACCTTTTTTTCAGGAAAAATAATTCCAAACAAAGATGATACTTATTTTGGGGGAATTTCCAGTAGTACCTTAGAATATAATGGTTCTCGAACAAATTATTGGAATGCAGAATATTTAGGCTTAAACATAGATGATTATTATGAGTATAATGGTCGATCTAACAAAGATTTAATGAAACAAGAAACATTCAAAGACTGGGATTTTTCTAATGTATGGGCTATTGAAGAAAACAATAGTTATCCTTATATAAAAAATCTTAAAAAACCGGTTTATGATATTGATAATGAAGAAAACCTTGAAGTAATAGAACCAAAAATTGAAAAAACAATAAATTATGATAAACAATGTTCTCAATTAGGAGTCAACTATGCTTTTTTACAAGAAAACAAAGACACTTCTTACCAAGATTTAATATTCAATGGTAATAAAATCACTGATAATGTTTTAGAATATTTTTTAACAGAAGACGGACTAGTTTTTATAAAGAGAATTGGTGTCAAAAATTACTTATATTTTAATGGGATACTAATAAGTGATGTTGAAGAAAAAAACTTTTCTAGAGGAAGATTTGTTTTATTCTCAGAAAATTTAATTTATGGATACAATTCAGACCACAAGCCATTTCTTTTTAGAATAGGTGAATCAGATAACTTGATTGAAAAAACAAGAATTGATATCGAAGAAAAATTAAACAAAAAATTTGATTTTGAGGGTTGTGATTTAGACGATGGACACTATTTGCTTTCGTTTAAAGAAAGTTCTAATGAAAAAGATTATCCACATTATTTGGTTTTTGACAACACATTTATTGGAAGTTCTTACAATAGTGATATTTCATCAGGAAACTATGCGTTTGTAAATGAAAATAATGAATTAATATGCGGAGGAAATATTATAGGAACAACAGATAACAAATATATGAAAATTAGTTCAAAAACTAATTCAAGTGACGATCCTGAGGCAGAGTTTATAGTTGGCCCAGAAGACTGTCTTTTTAAACAAAAAGATTCTAAAAGAGTCTATAATAGAAATGATATATTTTATAATAGTGACTTAGTTGGAGAAGGACGAGACATTTATTTGAATGGTTCAACATATGGTTATAGTTTTGATGGTGATGAAGGTATATTAAAAGATAATTGTTTTTCTTTAAATGGTAAAACAATATTATGTACAAAAAAATCAAATATGTCGCTTGAAAACGATTACTATATGTCACAAAAGCACTTGTTAACTTTTACCAACAAAATGTTATCTGAAAACTATGCTTATTTTGATGACAAATTAATTGGTACAAAACCAAGCTCAACTGTTTATTATTCAACAGATGATGTTGTAAAAGAAATTCCACAAGTAATTATAGGAGAAAATAATATTGCTTATGAGTATAATACGGAAATATTTTTTAATGATAAAAAAATTGGTTGCAGGTACCCAGGATTAATTTCCATATCTAGTACTTGGTCTATGAACCTTTCACCTAATTCAAATTTCTTTGAGGACACAAATTTTACAAATAAACCAAGTTGCAACAATACTTATGTATCCTTCATTTATTTAACAGATGATAAATTATTTTATGTCACTGTTGATTTTAATGAAGACGGCATGTCATGGCCCATGGTTAGAAATGAAAATGGGGATTTGCTTGGCGAACTAGGTTTTTTTGAGATAGAAAAAACAGATTTAAAAGATTTTTTAAGAACTACTAAGGGTAATTTAAAAGTATCTGGCGGACAAATAATGTTTTACAACAAAAACGGGGAATTACAAGTTGGAACAACTATTGTTGGAAAAGGCGATTCTCCACAAATATCAAAGTGTTAGAAAAGCTAATTAAAATTATAAAAGTTAATTAAATTATTTTTTGTTGTCTGACAATTTGCCAAACAATCAACTCCTCCAAAACAATCTATCTAATAATCCATTTTATCTAACACTGATTTAGCTCTACCACACTTTAACCAAAAAAAATAGTGTAATTAAATTTTTAGGGAGGATATTAAATTAGGATGAGACAAATTCTTTTAACAAACGGCTCTGTAGAAATCCTTTATAAATAGAGATAAATAGAAGGTTGCCCTTCTATT
>CAZUCF010000023.1:0-9101 GCA_964619405.1 uncultured archaeon
GCTAATAATATTCCACTAACTATGTCTGAAACGAAAGTAAAATCTCGCTTCATTTCTCCATTATTGAATAATTTAATTACCTTCTCTTTAATAATGTCTTTTGTGAAAGAAAACATTGCCATATCAGGTCTACCATAGGGCCCGTATACTGTAAAGAATCTTAATCCAGTAACATTCAAACCAAACAAATGGTGGTAAGTGAAAGCCATTTCTTCGTTAGATTTTTTTGTGGCAGCGTAAAGAGAAATGGGAGTATCTACTCTATCAGTTTCAGAGAAAGGAATCTTTGTATTAGCTCCATATACAGAAGAAGAGGATGCATAAACCAAATCCTTAATCCCAAATTCTCTACATGCTTCTAAAATATTCAAAAAACCTTTCAAATTGCTTTCTTCATAAATAAATGGATTTTCTAGTGAATATCTTACACCTGCTTGTGCGGCTAAATTAATTATTTTCGATGGTTTTTCTTTTTTTATTATCTCAAATAATTCTTTTTTGTTAGCAATATTTGTTTTATAAAAAACATAATTTTTTTGTTCTAATAATATTTTGTTTCTTGCTTCTTTCAAACTAATATCATAGTATTCGTTCATTGAATCTATTCCAACAACATCAAAACCTTTTTTTAATAATGTCAAAGAAGTATGATAACCAATAAATCCCGCTGAACCAGTAACAAGTATTTTCATTATTAATCATTATTATTGGATAGATTTTTGTTTTAAATGTTTTGATGAATGTTTTTTTGCATGAAGGCCATTATTCTTGCAGCTGGTTTTGGTACTAGGATGTATCCTTTAACAAAAAATTGTGCTAAAGCATTATTACCATTAAAAGAAAAAAAGGTAATTGATTTTATATTAAATAAGCTAGATTTTTTTGGAGAAATAATTATTGTTACAAACAACAAGTTCTACAAAGATTTTTTGGATTGGAAGAAAGATGATAGAATAAAAATAATTAATAATAGTGTTAATAATGTTGAAGAATCAAAGGGTTGGCTTGAAGATTTAAAACTAGCTTTAAATAACGAAGATTTCTTAGTGTTATCAAGTGACAATGTTTTTGATTTTGATTTAAAAAAAATGAAAAAAAACTTCAAAGAAGAACCATTGATTGCAGTAACAAAAACGAGTAAAGAGAATGCAAAAAAACACGGTATTGTTGAATTAGAAAATAATGAAGTAATCTCTTTTGAAGAAAAACCATTAGAACCAAAATCTTTAACAAAAGCTATTCTTTGTCATATGATACCAAAAAAATTTATTCCAATAATAAAAAATTATAAAGGAGACGAACACTTAATAGAAATTTTAATGAAAAACAGCAAAGTTAAAGCATTTTATTTTGAAGAATATTGCCACGATATTGGTTGCTTAGAAAGCTACAAACAAGCAGAATCTTTATTCTAACTAATTCATTTCCAAATCTTTTTAATATTATAAGGTTTTTTTCCGCTTATTTTGTAATATGTTTTCATTTGCATGTCGGCCATTAAGCCAAAGCAAAAGAATATTATTCCTGTGGTGAACATTAGGCCAGCAAACATGGGTAGGGAAGAATTAACCAAACTAATTCTGCCTAATAATCTTAGAACAATCAATACTAATCCTAAGAGAAAACCAATGCCAATAGATATTAGTCCTAGTCCACCAAAAATGTGCAAGGGCCTGTTAGAGTATTTTTGCCAGAACCATATGACAATCATATCCAAAAAGCCTTTTGGTATCCTGTGCCAATTGTATTTTGTTTTACCATACTTTCTAGGCTTGTGGGTTATGTGTACTTCCGCGCTAGTATATCCTTTCCATTTTAACATTGGTGGAATGTAACGATGCATTTCACCGTATAATTCTAAATCTTCTAAGCACTCTCTTCTAAAAACTTTGAACGGGCAACCATAGTCATGCAAGTCAGTTCCTAGTAACTTGTGTCTTAGTTTTGAGGCGAAGAATGACATAAAGTTTTTTGAAAAAGAGTCTTTTCTCTTACTTCGAAAACCTATAACACAATCATATCCTTCATCAATTTTTTTTAGAAACAATCCTAGTTCACTAAAATTTATTTGCATGTCGCCATCAATATAACAAACTAGTTCCATAGAGGCCAAGTCAAATCCTGCTCGCATTGCTGCTGACTGACCAAAATTCTTTCTAAAATCAATTATCTTAACACGAGAATCTTTTTTGTGTAATTTCAACATTTCTTTTAATGATTCATCATTAGAACCATCATTAACAAATATTATTTCGTAATCCATTTTTTTTATTACAGAAACAACTTCTTCATATAATAGAGAAATATTTTTTTCTTCGTTTAATATTGGTATGACAATAGAAATAGATTTCATGAAAAATGTAAGTAAATTAGAATACTTAAATGTTAGCTTTTAGAAAAACGAGTTTTTTTTTAGTTGATTGTCGTAAACAAGCAAATGTTTTTAATTTGGATAAAAAGACTTTTTTTTATGAAGTATTATCTTGACACAAATATTTGGCTTGATTATTTTGAGGATAGGTCTGATGGTTTAAAACCGTTAGGTGAATTTGCTTTTCAATTTATAAGAAAAGCGATTAAATCAAATTCTGTTTTATGTTATTCTAATTTGGTTATAACTGAATTAAACAATGTTTTAACAAAAGAAGTGGTTGATTTGAGGTTTAGTGCAATAAAAAATAATTTGACTTATTTTGAGTCTAATAAAGAAGATTATTTTTTTGCTAAAAAAATAGTTTCTTCCTTTAATATACACTTTGCTGATGCTTTCCACGCAGCAATAGTTTCAAGACTTGGAGCAGTATTAATTACTCGTGATAAACATTTTGATTACTTGGATTTTATTGAAGTGAAAAAGCCTGAAGAAGTATTATTTTAAGTTATGTTTTTTAGCGAATTCTCTTACAAATTCGTCTCCTGCTTGTCTAATCAAAACATTGTTTTCTTCAATAGTTCTTCCAGTTTTAATTGATCCAAAATATTTTTCTAAATTCTTTAAAGCCTCTTTTTTGATTCTTTGTTCTTCCATTTCAATTACCTTGGTTCTAATTGCTTCTCTAACAAAATCAGTTTTAGTACTATAATTAAATTCTTTTAGAATAACTTCAATTTTTTTTGAAATATTGCTATCTAATCTAACAGTCAAAACATCCATGAATACATTGTAATACGATGTATTTTTAAATTTATTTTAAAACAACAAATAAATTATGTAGAAATAAAAGGTTTTTATTAACATTTTTTGATTACAATGCTACTATTCCTAAACAATTCTTCACAATCAACAAGGATTGTATCCAAAAACTCTTGTTGGAAAGGCCTTAATTTTGACATAGAAAAATTGTCTCCAATAAAATAGAACTCAAAGGAAGGTTTTTCTCCTAAAAATTCTTGGCCTGAGTAAACATCAACATTCTTGTCTATTACAGAATTATAATAATTAATTGTGTTAGTTCCTTTTCCTGACATAGAAAAAGGGATTACTAGAAAAGGTTTTTTTATGTACCACTCAACGTGTGAAGAATAAAGAGTAATAATTTTGGAATCCTCTTGTTTTAATTCTAACAATAATTCGTTTGGAATATCCTTGTAATTTATTTCTGGTGCACTAAAATCATTGAAGTTTCTTTGTATTGGGGCTAAAACAGTAGAATAAATAAAGGGATTGAATAAATTAGATGTTAAAAAAATCGTTGCAAAAAAAACTATTATTAATAAATTATCATATTTTTTTGCTAAATAGTAGAACATTAGTACTGAAAAAATTATTATTGGGAATGTAATAAAATAAATGTATCTAAAAGCAAATAAATCAACAAAAAACAATAAAAATAGTAAAACTATTGTTGGGGCAATCAACAAAAAGCAGAGTTCTTTTTTTTCTCTAAAAGCAATTATTAATCCAATCAAGAAAAACAATAACAGGAATTGTAAGTGCGAAAAGAAACCAAAATAACCTATTATGTATAAGAAAAAAATTTCGGGGTTAGTCCCAATACTAATAGCATTAAAAAAATTTTCAACCAAAAAAATAGTTATTGGGATTAACAATAACAAAAAGTACTTTTTTTTTAACAAGAATTCTTTTGACAAATTCTTTTTCCCTAAAAAAGGGTATAACAGAACAGGCGTTAAAATTATTCCTGCTATTTGTGTATCAATAGCCAAAACAAAGGTTAACAATGAAAAATAAAAGTACTTGAAATTATTCTTAGCCTTATAAGAAAAGAGTATTGTTGCAAAAAACAATAATTGGAATAATTGGTAGAAGCGAGCCTGCCTAGAATAAAAAACTTCTAAAAAGAAAATACTACAAAAAAAAGCTGTCATCAAACCGGCTTTCTTTCCCCCAAACTCTTTCCCAAAAAGAAAAGCTAGTAAAACAGTTAGCAAACCAAATATCACAGAGGGAAATCTAGCACCAAAGTCATTCACACCAAAAATAATCATTGAAATACTTTGAGAATAATGAAATACTAATGCCCTAGAATAAAATGCTCCGGAATCAAATACTGGTAAACCTTTCTCAAGAATCTTTACTGCTGCATTAGAACTAATACTCTCATCAACCCAAAAACTAGGTGCATCCAAAAAAGCTACTCTTAAAAAAAAGCCAAACAACAAAATTGATCCCAAAAGAATCAACCAAACAGGAAACTGTTTATTCAAAAAAGTTATGTTGGTTTCCAAACCAATTTTCATTAAACCAAACTTTTTTGAATCAATCTTCTTCAAATTAATTTTGTTGGCCATTAATTAGAATAAAAATAAAGGTTTTATTAAATACTTGTTTTTATTGTAATTTAACTTCTTAATATTGATTTTATTTCTTGAATTTTTTTTTCAAATTATTTTTTTTATAGGTTATCATTCACTATTTTTGTTCGGCACGAGACCTCAAAAAGCTTTTTATATGGTTTAAAGCTAACTCTTTGTTATGGGAAAAAAGAAGGATATTGAAAAAAATGTTTTTGAAAAGAATGCGATTAAATTATTTCAGGACCAAACACCTAAGAGTGTGGGTCCCGAAAAGATACGACTTTTCGAGGATAAAAAGGTTAGGGTTAAATGGAACGCAGTTGAAGAAGATTATTATTTTTCTATTGTTGATGTTGTTGCAGTTCTAACAGAAAATGACTTTCAAACTGCTAGAAAATACTGGAATAAGTTAAAACAAAGGTTAAAAGAAGAAGGGAATGAGTCGGTGACAAATTGTCACCAACTGAAAATGATGTCTTCAGATGGAAAATATTATTTGACGGATGTTGCTAGCACTGAACAATTACTTCGTTTAATCCAATCAATTCCTTCAAAAAAAGCCGAGTCCTTGGAAAAACAAAACTCTTTCCAAAACCTAAACTGCAATAAAGTATATAAAAATAGTGACTTTCTTGCACCTTTGGTTTAAAAATATTTTGTTTTTAATTATTATATTAGTAAATCGAGTAATGCTTTATTAAATTAACTTTAAATATTTTTTTTAAAAAATGTTTTTTTTTAAGAGCCTCTAGAGGGACTCGAACCCCCGACCCGCGGTTAATTTGCATTGCCCTTTTGGCAACTTGCCTTTTTCTAAAAGGCAGTTATCCTTTTTTTTGGCAACTTGCCTTTTTCTAAAAGGCAGTTACAAAACCGCTGCTCTACCACTGAGCCATAGAGGCACTGTTTCGCCAGTGCATTACGAGTCCTATCTTCGCTTTGCTCGATAGGGATTGTTTGATTTACTTTTTTGCCACCCAAGAAAAACTTTTTGGTTTTTCGGGCCTCGCAAAATTCTTTTGCAAGGGTGCATTACGAGTCCTATCTTCGCTTTGCTTGATAGGATTTATTTGATTTTGTTTTTTTCAAAATTATTGTTAATTAATTTGCTGTTAATTACTTTTTAAAAACTTCCTTTTCCAAGTTTTTCATGAAATTGTCTTTTAAAGAAGAAAGTATGATTTGTCTTTCTTGTGGAGAGTGTTGTAAGAGATATTCTATAACAATTCTTCCAGAAGAAATTCCAAAAATAGCTAAGTTACTAAAAATTTCAAAAAAAAAGTTTTTGCAAGAATACTGCGAGTTATTTGTAAAAATTTATCCAAAATCTGTTCCTGGTTTATTGACTTTCGCAACAACTTTTTTCCCAAAAAAAATTGGTGAATTAATTTCAACAATTCTTTCTTATCCTCCAACAGGTTTCTTGATTGTACCACAAATTGCTTTGAAAAGAGTTAGTGGTGTTTGCGTTTTCTTACAAAAAAATAATTCTTGCAAGATTTATTCTAAAAGGCCGTCTCCTTGCAAGTTGTTTCCTTTCATGGTTGTTCCTGGTTACGAGGAACAATATCCTTTTTGCGAGTTGTTTAGAAAGCAGAGTCATTATGATTTAAAGCACTCAAAAATTTTTTCCAAGAAAATTAGTAATTATTTTAAAATAGTTGATAAAAAGGGTTTTGAAAAAGTTTGGTTTAATCCTCCTGAGAAAGGAAAACTTTTTTTGAATGAATTGCTTTTGGGAAAAATAAATCTTAACCAATTAAACAAAATGTTTTCACACAAAATAAAATAAATCATTTATTCAAACAAGAAAATAATTTTTTTTGCTTCAACATACCTTTTCTCTATTCTATCATTATTCAATAATTCTTTTTTCCAATTAAAATAATTTTTTCCCAAGTAATCAATTGTCTCGTTAAAAACTTTTTTCTCATTTTCTGTTAGTTCAATTAAATCTGTTTCGTCAACTAATTCTAAAAAAGAGTAATTCTTGTTTTTAGCGTAATTGATTGTTGTTTCATAATCAGGTTCAATGATTTCAAAAGAAAATTCTTCATTCAAATAAAGTATTCTGTCAAAAAATGTTCCGAATCCAGCCATTTTCATTAAAATATTTTCTTTGCTTGAGAATAATTCATTGTTTTTTTCTTTTAACCATTCAAAATCATTTTTTATTGATTCAAAATAATATTCGTCAAGGGGTTCTTCAACATTAGTTAACAAATCGTTTTCAACCTCGCTTATCATGAAATCAAGGTAATAATTTAGTTCTTCATTAATTGCTTTTGCGTAAGCAATGTTCTCCGAACTATTTGTTTGCCAAGTCAATGAAAACAAAAAAAATATTATTATTATTATTGATAAAATTAATGCTATTGTAAAGCCCTTGTTTTTTTTAAAAAAATCTATTATGTATACGTTATCGTTTGGTTTTGTAATTGTTCTAATTTTTGTATTTTTTTTCTTATTATTTTTTCGCATATTAAAAATAAGTTAATGTAGTTTAAAAGAATACTCTTTTTTATTTGATTTCATGAACAAAATGTTCTGGAGCCATTTGTTTTCTTTGTTCTAAATATTTTATGTGATTCAATTTTTCTCTTAGGAATCTATCCAAATTCGTTCCATATGTTTCAATCATTGTTGCTGTATGATGGCCTCCCAAAAAATGGGGTATTACAACATATGTTGCTCCTGCATCATAAAGTTTTATTGCGTCTTCAGCATGATATGAAACAACTATTATTATTGCTTCTTTGTTCTTCTTTTTTACTTTTGATATTAGTAAATGATTTGTGTTGAATTCTGGTATTGTTGAAACAATCATTTTTGTTTTTTCTAATGGCAATTCATTTAAGAATTCTGAATCATTGCTATCCCCATAAACAACTTCAATTCCTTTTTTTTGAAATGATTTAATTTTTTCTGGGTCATATTCTACAACAAAAAACTTTGACTTTGTTTTCTCAAATGCTCTTAAAATATCGTGTCCTAACCTATTACAACCAAATAATATGGCGTCTACATTCGCATTATTTTCATTCTCAATTACTTTTTTTCTCTTTCTCTCAAAAACACTTAAATATTTTTGTAAGCGTGGATAAATTTTGTCTGCGTAAAGAATCATGTAACTTGAACCAGTAATAGTTATTATTCCAATCGCTGTTATTATTAGCATGATGTCTTGTGCTGGAATAATTACTCCGTTAAAAACAATATCATTTAAATGTCCTACTCTAATTCCTAACGCAATTAATATTATTGAGAACTCACTTATTTGTGCTACTGTCAAACCGGCCATTAAACCATTTCTTTTCGTGTAACCCAAAAAACCCATTAAAGCCATTACTATCAAAGGGTTTCCAATCAAAATGAATATAGAGAAAATTATTATTGGTATAATGTAATTAGCAATATTTCCAAACATTAGTTGTGAACCTAACACAATGAAAAATAATACGAGGAAAAAATCTCTTAATACTCTTAGCTTTGAACTAACCTCAAACCTGTATGGTGAACCAGCAAGAGTGAATCCTGCTAACAATGCCCCAATCTCAATTCCAAAACCAAATTCATTAAATATTGCTCCTAAAATAAAACACCATCCGAGCGAAAACAATAACAAAAATTCTTGTGATTGTGAAACAAAATCCATTATTTTTGGCAATATTTTGAAACCAAAAAACAATATAATTATTATTGATAGTACTCCTTTTATTGCTGTTAAAAATAATATTGAACCAATGTCCCCTCCAGCTGGTATTGATGAAATAATAACAAGCAAAAACATTGCTATTAGGTCTTGTACTATTAGAAAACCAATAGCTATTTTTCCATAAAGTGTTTCAGTGTCATTCCTATCAGATAATAATTTCATTATTATTATTGTGCTACTAAAAGTCATTGCTATTGCGATGTAAGCAGAAGCAACAAAATCAAAACCAATTATTATTCCAATTGCGAAACCAATTATTGAAGTGAATAATACTTGTCCAACACCAGTAATAAGAGAAACTCTTCCAACCTCTTTAATTATTTTTGGGCTCAAACCTAATCCAACAATAAATAAGAGTAGTGCAATACCCATTTGAGAAAAAATCTCCATTATTTCAAGCGAACTAATAAGATTGAAAAAGTACGGGCCAACAATTATTCCTGAAACAATATAAGAAATTATTAATGGTTGTTTAAACAACTTTGCAAGAAAGGCCATGAATATTGTTACGCCAACAACAATTGCTATTTGTAGAAAAACATCCATTGAAATAGAAAAGGATTATTGTTTTTTAGGTCGTGTAGAAATCCTATTGGATTTCTATTGTGAATGAAATAATTATTCTTCC
>CAZUCF010000024.1:0-4420 GCA_964619405.1 uncultured archaeon
TTGCAGCAAATAAACCAAAAATTGACATTACTCCATACCCAATTAATATTGCAAGCGATAATCCACCAAGTCCAAGTAAAATAAATCCAATTAAACCAAAAATAGTTAATGGTGCAAGTACAGGCACTCCAAAAAGTATTTTTAAAAATGCTTCAAAAAACAATCCTAAAAATACAGCGAACACTAATAAAAGTGCAATTCTTTTCCACCCACCAAGTTTTCTTGCTTTCCAATAATCAACCCAAGTTAAACCAAAACCAATAAACAAACCAAAAAAAGCAAACTTTTCAAGTAAACGTGCGTGATGTGCAACAGAGTAAACATATTTTACTAAATTTTTTGATTTTATCATTGTTAAAATGTAAGGTAAAAGAAATGGTTGTGCATATTTTTGGCTAAGCCAAAAAACATTAACTACCACTACTAAAACAAAAACCCCAATCACCCAATATAAAATTCCGCCAAAACCTGCCGTTAAATAATTCCAAATTAAAATAATTATTGTAGAAATTATAATCAAAATTAACCAATTAGTTTTTTTATCAGAAACTGCTGTTCCAGCAAAAACTACTTTTTCATTTTTTGAATCTTTTTCTAAATTATTTTTAAAATTATTATTAGACTCTTTTTTAGAAGGCTTCATACAAAAAATCAATAATACAAATCATTAAAACCCTTCTTTTTTTAAGAAAAAAGTTACCGTTTTCTAAAAAAATGGTTTATATACTTGAATGATTATTTTTGTTGTATGTTTGAGTTTTTTAGTTGGGAGATTTTCTTCTCAATTTTTGCAGCACTTGCATTATTCTTGTACGGGATTGATAATTTTAGTAAAGAAGTACAAAAATCACTTGGAGAGAACTTTAGAAACTTACTTGCAAAATTAACCCAATTCCCGATTGTTGGAGTATTTTTAGGAGCAATTGTTACTGCGATTGTTCAATCAAGTGCAGCAACCACTGTTATTACAGTAAGTTTAGTTAATGCAGGAGTGTTATCTTTTGGACAAACCTTAGGAATAATAATTGGGTCCAATATTGGTACTACTGTAACCTCACAACTTGTTGCATTAAATTTAACCTACATCGCCCCAATTTTTATTGTTCTTGGTTTTTTCATTGATATTGTTGGAAGAAAATACAAATTTATTGGAAAACCCTTATTTTATTCTGGTTTAGTATTTTTTAGTTTAAACCTACTGTCAACATCCGTTCAACCTTTTGTCAAAGACCCTTTTGTTTTAGAATTATTTTCTAATCTTTCTTCACCATTTCTTGCAGTAATAGTTGGTTTTATTTTTACTGTGATTCTCCAATCAAGTGCTGTTACTAGCGGAATAATTATTGTACTTGCTCAATCAGGACTAATTACTTTTGCTCAAGGGTTACCAATTATTTTAGGAGCAAATATTGGTTCAACTACAACTTCTCTAATTGCTTCAAGAAAAATGGATTTATTTGCAAGAAGAACCGCAATTGCTCACACTTTCTTTAATATTGCTGGAGTTTTGATAATAATTCCTTTTTTAATTCCTTTTTCAGGTTTTATTATTTCTCTTGGTGGAAATGAAGCCCAAATGATTGCTAATGCTCATCTTTTGTTTAATATAATTACCGCAATTATTTTCTTAATAATAATTAACCAATGGAAGAGAATTATTGAAATAATTGTTCCAGGCGATGAGAAAGAAATTGTTTTCAAAACAAAATATTTAACAAATAAAACACCAAAAGAAACAAATGAAGCATTTGTTTTAATTGAGAGTGAAATAAGAAATTCTATTGAAATTACGCTTGATACTTTCAGATCTTCTATTGAAGCACTTGATACTAAAGATGATATAAATAAACAAAATTATTTATTTTCACGAGTAACAAAACTTGTTTCTTTAGGAGAATTTGTTAATAAGAAAATACAAATTTCTCTTTTTGATTTATCTAAAAGAAAATTAGGTGAAAAAAGTGCACAAAAATTAGGAGTTTATGTTCGTGCATTAAACGAGGTTAAAAGAATACAAAACTGGGCGAGTGATGTTAGTACATTAAATCAACTAGCTATAGAAAAAAATGCTAATCTTGCTAGAAGTTATGTTATTGAATTTAAAGAAATCTACTCTTTACTTGACAAAAATCTTGAACACTTATCAAAAGAATTCCCAAGTATTAACAAAAAGTGTTTTTTAGAAATGCAAAAAAATGATGCAATTTTAAGAGAAAGAATTACTCAAGCTTACCAAAATCAAGTTAAAGAAATTTCACAAGTAAGTGAATCAACAGACCAAACATTCCTAGAACTCTTGTCAATTATAGAATCTGCTGCTTCAAGAACAAGAGAACTAAGAAAAATGCTTGAAAATAAAGAATAACAAGTGAAATTATGAATTTGACTAGAATTGATATAGAAAATATTTCAATTTATTCTATTGGTCACTTTTTAATTGATTTTCTCTGCGCAGGAATTATTTTTTCATTAATTAATACTACAAAAATTGAAGAAATATTTTTTTTAATTATTTTTTATAATATTTTAGCATTTGGGTTACAGCTCCCTGTAGGTTATTTGTGTGATATTATAAAAAAGCCAAAAGGATTTTCAATTATTGGATTAGTTTTGGGCAGTATTGCAATAATTTTAATGACGATTAACCCAATTGCAAGTATTATTATTGCTGGAATTGGAAATGCTTTTTTTCACATTGGTTCTGGAACTATTTCATTAAATATTTTACCAAAAAAAGCCACAGTCCCTGGAATTATTGTATCCACTGGCGCTATTGGATTATTCACTGGAACTCTTTTTGGAAAATTTGGTTTGTTTAATCTTTTTGTTTTAGCCCCAATAATTGTTACAATAATTGCAATTGTTATAATTAAAGAACCAAAACTTAATTATGGCACAAAAGAATTTAAAATTAACAAAATTATTTTATTAATTATTATTTTAGCACTAATTACAGTAGTAACACGTTCAATTATTGGTTTTTCAATAATCTTTCCTTGGAAAAGTCAACTTATTTTAACATTTATTTTAATTTTTGGAATTGCACTCGGAAAAGCAATGGGAGGAATATTAGGAGATAAATTTGGTTGGAAAAAAATAGGGACTAGTGGATTATTGCTTTCAATACCTTTAATCTATTTAGGTTATTCAAACCCACTGTTTGGAATTATTGGTTTATTTTTATTCAATTTTACGATGCCTTTAACATTAACTCTAATTTCTAATGTTCTTCCAGGTAGACCGGGGACTGCATTTGGATTAACTTGTGTAGCATTACTTTTTGGAGCATTGCCTTTTTTTAGTGAATTAAAAAGTCTTTTTGTATCAATTGATCTAGTAATGATACTCATTTTTGTTTCTGCAATAATATTTTACACAGCATTATCAATTTACAAAAAAACTACAAAACCCAAAATTCAATAAAAACAATTATAAATAATAAAATCAATTATTAATTGGTGATTTTATTGAAGAGATTGATTACTTTATCTGGTTTAGTTTTTGGAGCAACTTTTGTTCATGCTGATATGGTTAGCAGTCCAATTGACCTGGCAGTGCCACTAATCGCATTAGTTATCATAGGAATTGTATTAATTAGTATTCCAATAATAGCATTATATGTTATTTATTATTTGTATAAAAAATTTGTAAAAAAACAAGGACCTGTTAAAAATAAAAAATCTAAAAAATGAGGATAAATAATGTTAGAAAATATTCTTTTCCCATTATTTAGTGCTTTAATATTAACAATACTCATTGAATTAATCGTAGCATTCTTTTTAGGTTACAAAAAGAATTACGAATTGTTATTAGTTGTTTGTTTAAATCTCTTAACAAACCCTATCGCAAATATGTTGTTTCAATTCAAAATTATTCCTTTTACTTTAATATGGATAACTCTAATTGAACTTGGAGTTTTATTAATAGAATATTTTATTTTAAAAAAGTTTTTTCCGAAAAGAAATGTGTTTGTTTTAGCATTTTTAATGAATCTTTGTTCATTTTTAGTTGGAATACTTTTTTGGTAAAAGTATAATAAAAAAGAATTTTTAAAAAAAGGAGGCTGTGATGGTGAATTTCTTCACCACCACGCTAAAAATATTTTTTCTTAATTTATCTATCGAATGAAATCAAGGTCTAGGTCTCTATCTCTTGATGAGCCTCTTGAACTTGATCTATCATCTTTTCCTGTGTATTTTGTTGAAGCTTTTATGTATGGTGAGTGAACTCCTGTGAATATACAAATTACTTCTAATTTGTTTTCAAAAGTTGGGTCTACTCTTGCTCCCCAAATTACTACAGCTTTTGGATCGATTCTTTCTGTTAACATTTCACCAACAGCGTTTGCTTCTCCTAGTGTTAGGTCAGGTCCTCCAGTGATGTGTATTAAGCATCCTGTAGCTCCGCCAATATCTATATC
>CAZUCF010000025.1:0-3750 GCA_964619405.1 uncultured archaeon
CGGTCGGGGTATATTTCATTTTGAATAATTATCCTTTTTCTAAATTCCTGTAAATAATAATAACTTCTCGTATATAATGGTAATCCAATTTTTTGGTTCAAAAAAACAATTTGCTAAATGTTAAACAAATAATCCATGTTTTGTTTTTTGTATCTTCGACATAAATCATCTTTAAATAATAGTTACTTCAATTATAGTATAATAACAAAATTGGGTTTAATTTATGAAAAAAAAGGAAATTAAGTTAACTGATAAGATACATGAGTTTGTTGGAAGTTGGTGGCACGTCATTTTGGCTATTGTGCTTTCAATAATAGTTGCTTTTTTTTTCAGAGTATTTGAAGTTAAGTTAATATTTGCTTTAACTGCTGTTTTTTTTATAATAATTGAAGTAATTCTTCGAGTCAAAAATATAATTATAAAAAAGTAAAATGTCAACATAAAGTTTTCATATAAATTAGTTTATTAGAAGTATTAAGGTCAAGAAGAATTTTGTGAAAAAAATATCACAAACGTAATGGGCATCATAATCGTTAATACTTATCTTTTTCAAATCTATTGAAGGGTTTAAATTAACTTACTAAGTTAGTTTTAATATGAGAATTCATTATATTTTTGTTTTGTTAATTACTTTGTTGTTTGTTTTTGGTTGTACTAGTACAGAAAAAATTCAAGAGCAAACTAGTTCCTTTGAATTGGGCGAGTTAGATATTTACACAAATAATGAGATTGACTTTCAAATAAAATATCCACAAAATTGGAAAGTTCAAGAAATTGAAGAAGAAAATATAGTGAATTATTCTTTTTTTGATGATACTAATCCAACTTCATCATTGATTGTTGGATTTATGGCTTTTACTGATAAACAAGCATTTGATATTATTAAGGAAAATATGAGAGAACTTTACAAAAATATTTCAAATGAAGAAGATATAAAAATTATTAGCCTTTTCGAAAGCGGTGATGATAATTATTATGTTATAGATTCTGTTGAAGAAGTAAATAATGGTGAGTTAATCGGAAAATTAAAAAGAAAAAGAATTCTTACTCACAATTCAAACGCAGGAATTGATTTTTACTTTATGTATGAGGCATATTTTGTTACAGGTTCTAATGTTTCTTATTCTGCTAATGAAGAAAAAATTAATGAAATTATTGCTTCTTTTAAATTGACTGGTGATTGGGTTAAGTATAAATGAATTCAAAATTGTATCAAAGGCTTTTTTTTAATTTTTTTTTAGAATACTTAAGTCTGCTAAAGTTTAAATCAAGTTCATTTAATATTGTGTAGTGATTAGAATGGGATTTTTTGATTGGTTGTAATAATTTTAATTATTATAATTGGTGGAGTTGTTGTTTTTATGAACAGAGAAAAAGTTCAAGATTTAATTAACTCGACTAAAAAAAATAAAAAACACATAAAGAAAAAGTGATTAATTTGACTGAAGAAAAATGTTCAAGTTGTGGAAGTTCAAAAAGCAAAACTTTTTGGGATTACGAAGATGGCACATATTTATGTGATAAATGCGAAAATAGCATTGGAAAAGACTGGTACAAAAGCCACTCTAATATAGTCACGAAATCAAGTAACACAAAATCTTCCAAGACTGAAGGGATTGTAAGAGCAGTTGACAAAGACGTATCAAATGTTTACTTATTATCAAAAGAGAATATCTTAGTTATACAAACTTATCCTAGCTATTACCCGTGGATTTTAATGATATGTATATTTATCGTATTTTTATTTTTCGGGTTAATATTGGGTTTTCTTGGATTGTTATTTGCATTTTGGGGGGCTAAAGCAATATTGGCAAAAACATCTGGCGAACCAAGAGAATTAGAAATAATGGCTCTTACAAAAGAACAATTGAAGGAAAAAACAAAAATAATAAAATGGTCTGATGTATCAAAAGCAAAAATCAAACGAACAGAATTCAATAATACTGGAAGGCTTACAATTAATCTCGGCAATGGTACAAAAAACATTGTGGTAAGGACAGATAAAGAGAAAGCAATTCAACTTTTAAAATCTAAACTTTCATCAAACTTAACAATCATAGAAAAATAGGTGCTTTAATATGTCAATGAAGAAGGAATTAAGAAAATCAATTAAAAGAACAAAAGAATATCACTATCAAAAGGATTTTACAATAATATTCATTTTGGGGATTGTACTTGGAATAGTTGGAAATATTGTTGCAACTGGATTATGGGAGTTTTTTCCTATTTTAAAAGAAGGACTTTTTTGGATTGCAGTTGTTATATTGGTTCTACTTTTCCCGTTAACAAAATTAAAACTTGATAACATTGCTGATGATATTGTGGCTGAAAAAGCAATCCCTTTTGAATTTAAATCAATTAAGAAATCAAAAAATATAAAACAGGCGAAAAAATGAAGCAAAATAAAAAATTAAAATTAGAAAAAAATAATTTACTGATTATTGGGCTTTCAATATTTGTGCTAATATTGATGCTTTTTCTTATTAGCACATTATTTTCATTTGACGAATATAAAAAAATTTCAGAAGATAAGTTTAATAATTTGCAAATGGATTTTAATAATTTATTGACAGAAAAACAAGACTTGGAACAGAAATTAAATTTAAAAGTGGAAAATTTAAAAGATGTTGAGATGGAAAAAAGTGAAATTGAAAATAATTTATCTAAGCTGAATGATTCAGTAACTGATACACTAGATAAAATTGATTATTACAAGCAAGAAATTGATAATTCGATGGATTGGTTTAACAAAAATTCATATTTTGATGAAAGTGACCCATTACAAAAAGATATTATGCGAAAATTAAAAAATTCAGCAGTTTATTATGAATATGAAGATTCAAACCCAAAAAATGATTATAATAGTTGTACAATATACACTAATCAAAATGATTGGATTGGGGGAAATAGAAGTTTATCAATAGTTAATGATAGAAGTTTACAACTAAGATATGAGGATGACATCAATATTACAACAAAAGAAGATTATTTGCAATCTTTATCAGGATTTCTAAAAAATAAAAAAGGAGATTGTGAAGATTGGTCTCTTTTATTTGTTGCAGAACTAAGATATGTTTATGATGAATGCAAAAAGAAAAGCCCAAATGTTATAGTCGGACATTGGTTAAGTGAAGAAAATAAATACAATCATTTTTATGTTATTTGTGGAACTTTTGAATATGTTCTGTTAGATGATGACGACCCAAATAAATATTATGGACATTGTAATGTAATTCTTAGCCCAGAAAAAATTGATTCTGTGAATGATATAAATAAGTTACTTGAAGGAGTAATAATTGAACCACAAACAGGAGAATTTAAATTTGAAAATGGGCGAATGACTATTGATTCTGATGGTTATCCAACATATAGTAATTATTATTTTGACGAATCAGGAGAGCTTTGGATATATAGCAAATTTGGAGAATATTCTGGTTTTATTAATGATGATTTGTTTAATTATTATATCGATACAATAATTCTCGAGAACGATATGTTGTATTTATCACAAGATTATTCTGATTGGTTAAGTTATTCAGGATTAAAAAAAGAATTGGAAGAAAAAGAAAAATTATTACAAGAAAGCCTATCAAGTGACAATTAAAAACTCTTTGTTTTATTAGTTATTTCATAAAGGCTTTTGGATTGTCCGAAAGTTTTGCACTTCTTTAAACCGACTCGGTCGGGGTATTAGAAAAAAGTTCTTATTATCTCCCTGTTTTTTTCTAATTTATTTGAGTGTTATTATTG
>CAZUCF010000026.1:0-2622 GCA_964619405.1 uncultured archaeon
ATCGTCCGACTCATAATCGGAAGCTCGGCGGTGCGATTCCGCCCAGTGGCACTTATCTTATGGTGTAATGCCTCACAAGGAAATAGTTATTAAGAATGAACTAACTTTTTTAATGGATTATTGGTGTTTATAGTATGGTCATTGATAATTTTGTTCTAGTTTGCATAGTTTTTTTAATATTTTTATTTTCTTTTTTTTTTATTAAAAATAAACGATATCGTGGAATTGTCGGTATTGTTGTGGGGTCTTTTTTGATTTTATTGTTAATTTTTGATTTTTATGTTCGTTACGTTCAAGGAACTTTAATTGAACTAAATTTGGATGAAATTAAAGCTATTGTCCTAGTGTTAATACTTTCATTTGCGGGGATTATTGAAGGGATAAGAATGTTTAAATAGATGCAAAGGGTAATTTGTTTATGGAAAAGAATTTGAAGTTTACATTGATTTTTGCCTGTGTGATTGTTATTGGCTGGATTATATTTTTGCTTGTGCCCCCCAGCTCATATTTGACTTTTGTTGGACTTGGATGTTTTATTTTAGGCGGTATTCTATCAAACTTTTTTTATGGTAGACATTATGTTTATTCAAAAAATAAACTTAAAACCTTTTTTGGTTTAATCCCCTTAATTATTTTTGGTGGCACAGTTATTGCTATAATAAGTTTTTTTATTGGGAACCAATTTGAGAAAGCTAAAATGGGAAAAGAACCCGCATCGTAAAATGAGTTTAATATGCTCTACAGTTATGGTTTTTAGGCAATTTATTGGTAGAGTGGCATCGTTCTTTTTGGAGTTTTGTTGCCCAGTGGCACTTAGATTTATTAAGATTAAAGAATTAACTTGAAGTGGTGTTTGACTTGAAGTTAACAAGAAAGAATTATCTAATTTTATTGCTAATTTTAATAGTTTCTTTTTTCTTAGCTTTACTGGGTGCGTTTGTATTAGTTTTAGGTTGGTTGATTTTTGTTGGGATGTTTATAACATTCATTTTTGTAATTGCAACAATTTTATTAATTGTTAGAAAAGTATCTGGGAAACCAGCTTTTGAGAAGTGAAGTTGGCATCACACTTTTTAGGGTAATGTCGCCCAGTGGCACTTAGGTTTATTAATTTAAAAGAACTTGGTTTGTAATGGTTAAATTAGAAGTAATTTTAATTTTTTCACTTTTAATATTTTTCACTTTTTTGTTTGGTTGCATTAATAGTGAAAAAGAAGTTTTAGAAAATTCTAATTCTATTTCTTACAAAGTTGAGCGTGGTGTTGGGGGTTGTGAATGGTGGGGTATTTGTTGGGATGGTGTTAAAGAGTTTACACTAAAAAATGAAGAAGAGTGTCTTGATTCCTTCAGACAAGCTGAAATGGCTTTCACAGTACTTCAATTAGAGTATACTAATAATACAAATACTAACATGAATATTTTTGGTCATACTAAATTACCTAATCCTGAGGGTGAGGCTTATTCTAGACTTATGTATTATGGTCAGAAAGAGTATTATAATTTTTTAACCTCTAATTTGATTGATTTTTGGATACATAATACTGATGTTGTTCTAATTACTCCAAAAACAACAAAAAAATTTGAACTTAAAGTTTTGGGGTGTTATTCAGAAGCTACAATTGACCTAATTAATAATGATACAAATGAAGTAGTTGATACATTGAATTTAATTGATGAAAAATCAGTTAACCCTAATTGTGGTGGAAACAATCAACCACCTTGTGACAATGAGTGCAGATATTTTTATGTTCCTGAAGATGGTGTTTGTGTTTATTGTGGGGATTTAAACACTGCTCCTTGTAAATACTCTGGTTGTAAAGAAGGAGGGGTGAAATTAGGTGGAAAATGTATTAGTTTGGAATCTTGTAACAATTTGCCTTCTCACAAATTCTATAAAGAGGATTGTATTTCTTGTGGAAATTTAAATGAACCTTATTGTGATTTTGGGTGTAATGAAGGTTATTTCAAACAAAAAGGAGTTTGTGTTTTGAATTGTTCTGAAGGGTATGTAAATGTTGGTGAAGAATGTTTCAAGGATTGTCTTTCAAAGGGATTATTAGAACAAGATGATGATTGTGTTTCGAGTTGTTCTAAGTTGCATACTTTATCAGATTGGAGGTGTGTTAGATGTGGTTTTTTGAATCAAATTCCTTGTGAGAATGGTTGTAATGATGGATTAGACATTACTAATGGAATATGCACTCATTGTGAAGTTGATGGTAATACTCCTTGTGAAAATGATTGTATTGATTGGGCAATAAAAAAAGATGGGGTGTGTGTAAGTTGTGGTTGGGATAATAGAATTGTTTGTGAACAGGGTTGTAAAGGAGGTTATATTGAAAAAAATGGTATTTGTATATCCTGTGGGTATGGGGGACAAGAACCTTGCTATAATGGGTGTAATGAGTGGTTTATTGAAATTAATGGGGTTTGTGTAAGTTGCGGAGATGAAGGCAGTAGTCCTTGTCCAAATGGGTGGTGTAAGTATGGGTTTGTTGAAAAAGATGGGGTATGTTCTTAATTAATTTGAATTATTAGAAAGTGCATCGTACTTTTTGGAGTGTTGTCGCCCAGTGGCACTATTTTTTTTCTTTTCACTTACTTTTATAATTAATTGCTTTT
>CAZUCF010000027.1:0-2616 GCA_964619405.1 uncultured archaeon
ACAAATATTTGTAGTTTTGTACTATTGTTGTCGATTAATTTTCTAAAATTTTGTTTAGTAAATGGGGCAATTTCTTCACTCCAATAATAATTTTTATCTTCATTATTTATGTTAATATCAATGATTTCTTTTTTCGTGCTATAATTTGTTGCTGTTATATCAATTAGTATTTCTTTTAGTGTTGTTATTGGGGTTATATCATTAATTATTATTGGGCCTTCTTGTATTTCTTCCCCTATTTTTATTGTTATTTCTTGGGTTATTGGTTCTGATAAGGTATTGAAAGTTAATGTCCCTTTTGCTATTTCATTTATTTTTAAATTAATTGTTGGATATATTTTAAAAATTATTTCTCCTTTTTCGTCTGGTTTTAAAAATATTGATTTGTTTTTTTCTTGTATTAAAATTTCTTTATAATTCTCTTTAATATTAATTGGAACATTAATTGTTTTATTAGTTTTGTTTTTTATTTCTAATTTTATTTCATTCCACTGGTTTGTTTTTATTTCAGTATTTTTTGCGTTTACTTCTACTTCTTTAAAATAATTTTTTTCAAGTATTTCTATTTTTGGTAGTGTTTGTGTTTGAAATGTTACGCTTGCTGTTGAAGGGTAGGTGGCTTTTGCTAATGATTGAGTGATGTCTTTAAATGATCCCATTTTTATGTGTGTTGCGTCAACGAATCCACTTTCTCTAAATGTTGGGTCGCTTGGTATCCACCCTAGTTTTGGGTGGTATATTTCTATCCATGCGTGATTTCCCCATTCGCTTCCATCAAAAGTTATTCCTATAACAATTTTTGTTGGAATATTTTTGGCTCTAAGCATTGCTGCTGCAAGATTTGCAAATTCATCACATACTCCTTTTTTTTCAAGCAGGGTTTCTATTGAGGATTTTTGCAGTAGATAATATGTTTTAAATTCGTCTCCTTTTGCATATTCTACATAGTCATTTACCCAAGAGATTGTTTTATTTACTGAATCTAAAAAACTTTTTTTTGTCAGTTTGTTGTTTGCAAGAGTAGTTATTTCTACACTGCTGCTTTCTATTTTTTCAGAACTTTTAGTAAACTCAATTATTTTTTCTTCATAACTGTTTATTTCATAATCCTCTATTTCATGAATTTCAGCTTTTGTATTTATTTTTGCCTTTATTTCATAAGTGAATGTTCCGTTTTCTGTAATTGAAAAGTTAACATATTTGTTATCAAATTCATCATAACTATAAGTTGGTTTTATTATTTTTCCATTAATTATTAGTTCTTCATTGATTTCAAGTATTTCTTGGTAAGGGGTGTTTTGAAATGTGAGTGTTTGAAATTTTACCTCTTCTCCTGTTTTTAGTTCACTTATTTTTCCATTTCCCCCAATAGTTACTTGTGTTGTCATTTCAGAAATTGTAGTAGGGTATATGTCTTGTGCATAAATTGTTGTTATTAATAAACTTAGAATTATTAAGCTCGCAAGAAATTTATTTAAGGTTTTCATAATTAATTGAAAGGGTTTAGTGTATTTAAAATTAGTGTTAATTTCAAAACTTGATTTAATCTTAAGTGGGCCCGGTCGGATTCGAACCGACGACTCTCACCTTGTAAGGGTGATGTCATAGCCGCTAGACCACGAGCCCATTTACAAATTAAAAAGTGGTGGTGTGTTTTTTTAAACCTTAACTTTTCTTAACTTTTAATTATTTTCCCTAGTTTTCTATATTTTTGTCATTTTTAGTAGTTTTTTTCATTAAAAAGGTTTATATATTAGTTTTTTGTTTTTCTACTAAGAAGGTGATTAATTGAAGAGACTTTTTTTATTTAAGATTGGGGACTCGCATGTTGAGTTGCCTAAACTAATTGGTGGCTTTTTGATAATCATTGCAGTTTTGATGTTAGTAAAGTCTGGGGCTGTAATGTTTGATTCTTGGCAATCAGTTAGAGATTTTGATGATTGTATAATTACTGCATACAATTCAGCAGATTCTCTTGCAGTGGATAATGGGATAAGTAGTTTGATTTACTCAATAAGAGTTCAAGAGTGTAAGAATTCTTTATACCAAATTACAGGTGCTCAAGTTCCGGGGGGAGTATTTGCTTTAACTACTCGTCAAGCTTGGACTGCAGTGTTAGGGCCAGTTGTTCAATTTTTTATTTGGGCAATAGTGTTCTTATTTGCGATTTTCTTGTTTAAGAATAACTCAGTTGTTGTTCCTATTGAGCAAGTGGAATTGCCGGTTAGAAGTTTTAGTAAAAAGAAAAAATAGTTTTTTAAAAAAGTTTTGAAGGGGAAAATTTTCCCCCTTCATTTCTAATTTTTTGTTTTTTTATTCTATTGTATAAACTGTTACTTTTTCGTTTGGAGTAACATTTCCTTTTCTTACTCCAATTAGGTTTTTGATTCCTTTTTTTTCAGCAGTTTCTACTAGTCTGTTTGTTATTATTCCATCAAAGAGTATTGTTGTTATTTTTTTCTTTGATTTGTCTATTGTTTCTAGTAGGTCTTTTACATCTACTTCTTTGATTTTCTTTTTCTTTTCATCTAGTAGTTTTGCTTTTGATTTTCCTTTCATTTTTGAAAAGTCTTTTTTTAGTTTTTCAAATTCTTTTGGTAGTTCTACTTTTTGTTC
>CAZUCF010000028.1:0-2610 GCA_964619405.1 uncultured archaeon
TTATTGTATATCAAATGATATATAAGGTTTTTGTTGTTTGTTAAAAAATTCTTGTCCATAAAAAACAATAAGTTTTTTTTGTTTAAATTCTTTTTGAAAGTGCCATGCCGAGTGGATTTTTAAAATTAGTTTTACTATTTTTTTGCTAGTATTACTTGGTTTTTTACATATTCTTTAAATCCTTGGGGAACTCCACTCATATTATCATCGTGAAATGCGGAACTCCATTTAGCATTAGATGTTCCATCATTAATTTTTACTTTTCTTTCTTTTGATGGATTAAATAAGATCACTGTTTTTTCTGAATTATTTATTTTAATATTTTTTGGTAATTTGTCTTTTTCTCTTTTTTCCCAAAAAAACCGCATTCTTTGTTTTTGAGTGCTATAGTTGTAACCAGCTAGGATTACATTGTATCCTCTTGCTTCGAGCATTGATTTAATAGATTGTTTTATTTTTGTATACCCTAATTTTTTTTCATAACCTACAAAAGAGGAGGGCATTCTTGCCTCGCTTGAAGAATCAACACATACAAGTAAAGGATTATCCTTAATTGATTTGTGTATCCTTGTCAACTTATCTATCTCAGCTAAATAAATTAGTGGTTTTGATTTAGTTGAAGGGTAAGCAACATTTTCTGCTAGGGTAATTCCTCTTGGATTAGTGGCCGCTATTCCCCAAGTGTAAGGTTCTCCAGTTTTACCAATGGGGACTACTAAAATAGGTCTGTTAGTTTGTCTTTGTAATCTTTCTACAAATAACAATGTTAGAATATTTTCTCTTGCTAAAAACTTTGCATTAGCTACAGTAAAAACATTAGTGTCATTAAATTTTAATCTTTTAAAAAGACGTTTTTGTTTTCTTCTAAGATTAACTCGCTTAAGAACAATTGCCCGCTCAGGAGTTAATGGTTTTAATGGTAGTGGCATAAATAATGATGAAATAGATTATATAAAAAACTGCTCTTTTTTTTGAATGTTATTAATAAATTATTTTTGAAAGTATTCTTTTGCTTTAATTATTTTTATTTCTTGATATTTTTTTATTTCTAGTAAATGTTTGTCTCCACTTATAATAAAATTCGCTTTTGATTCTATCGCAACATCAATGAATTTGTTATCTGAATCGTGTTTGATTATTTTGTGTTTTGTTTTGGGTTCAATTAGTTTTGAGTGTATTAAGTATTGTTCTAGAATAAATTCTCTTGCATGAACAGTTGTTCTTTTTGTTATCTCTTCACGATTAAGTACATTAATTAGTTCGTTAATTATTTCTTTGCTAGTAAAATTTTCTATTTCTTCCAGTATTAGTTTTTCGAATAATTTTGCTGGTTCTCCGTGTTTTGCTAAAAGAGATGATATTATTATGTTTGTGTCAAGAACCAATTTATCTAACTTTGTGAGTGATGTCATTTATTTCTTCCTCAGAAAGTTTTGCTTTAACTTGCTGTCTTATTTTTCTGAATTCATCAACCATTTTTTGTTTATCAAGTTTTTTTAGAATTATTATCTCTGAATTCAAAGGCATTACTGTAAAAAGAGTATTTTGATTACTTTTAGTAAACTCCCTAACTTCTTTTGGGATAATGACCTGGCCTTTAGTAGACATTTTTGTTGTTTCAACTATAGTTTGCATAAAACACCACTAAATAAATTATAATCTAAGCCATATTTAATACTTTCTTACAAGTAAGATTGAGCTTACTTTCCTATATTAATTAGTATTAATTATTCTTTTTAAACAAAAGTTAAGTATGATGCCGGTGTTAATTTTTTTAGTGTCTTTTTGGTTGTTGTTTTTTTCTTATTTTTTTAATATTTCTTGCTCTTCTAATTATTTGTCTTCTTCTCATTTTTTCTATTGTGTTTGGTAAGTATTTTTCTAGTACTCCTCTTTCATCAATTCCAATTCTGTGAGGTATTCCTCTAAAAGCACCCATTCTTGCTGCATGCACTATAACAAAATCTGGTTTAAATTTTTTTACTCTCATTCTCATTCCTGATTCTATTAAGTACTCTGTTGCTTGATTATCTGGTCTTTCTAGTTTTCTTGAAGTTAACCATTCTTGTTCTTCACTAAATTTTCTCATGTCAGCTCTAACTGTTTTTAGTGGAATAATAACTAATTTTCTTGATTTTGCATAATTGATTAGTTGTTTTGCAAGTGCAAGTTTTGGGTTTCCTACATAATCCATTTGTGTAGGTAAGGGTTCGTTTTTTAGTTTATCTAATTGTGTATTAGAAATATCTAAACCTATTTTTTTCCCATCATGAGCAAGAATATCAAGTTGTTGTTTTATTTTTTCCCAACTTTGTATAGAAGGACTAACCCCAAATAGAGTAAACTTGTATTCCATTAAATAAAATAAGTAAATAAGTTATATAAAAAATAGTTGTATTAAGCTCGTTTGAGAAAAAAGTTGTTGTACTTTAATTAATTTCTTTTGGGAATAATTTTTTTACTTGAAAGTAGTGTTTTTGAAAAAATTGTTTTTAAAAAAAAGATTTTAGAAAAGAAAGAATTTACTTTCTTTTCTTAGTAATAGTTTTTCCTTTCATTACTAGTACAACAAGTCCGATTAGAACTAATGCAATTAATCCTAGTGGAATC
>CAZUCF010000029.1:0-2550 GCA_964619405.1 uncultured archaeon
TACCACTCAAAAATTCAACAAGGTTAGGTCTTATTTGTTTTTCTCAAAAATTAATATATGTAGTGGTTTGTTTTTAAACTGATTTTTATTTATAAAAAAAATTAATAATTCAAACAAAAAAATATGTAAAATTTTATAATGAAAATTAGTCCTGAATAGATTATAAAGATCTATTCAGGACTCAAGAATCAAGAAGATTAATATTTACATTCTTCTTTTAGTTTTGCGGTAATATCATTAATCTTTTCTTTTGCAATTTTTGTTGCTAATTTCTCAACAAAATCACAAAGTTCATTCTTCCAATCTGGTTTTGTATCATTTTCAGTACGTTGCGCCCAAACTTTTTTCTCTTTTTTGTATGATCTTTTTGAGATATGATAGATCAACGGTTTAGTTCCTGTTGCATAAACAAGACCTTTCTTTTTTAAAGCAAGAAGATGATTCCATATACCATGTGATGATACTTTTAAGTTGGCTGCAATCATAGGACTTGTGTTTATTCCTATTTTTATTAATCTTAAAATATCTTCTGCCGAAATTCTACTTCTGTTTTTTCTTGTTGAGTTTGATTGATGAACGTTTGTAACTGTAACATTTACCATTGTAAATTCCTCCTTAGTTTAAGTTAGTAAACAAATTTAATTTTTCTTTTCAATAATTAATATATGTAGTAGTTTGTTTTTAAACTGATTTTCTATAATGTTTAGAACAAATATATGATGGATTATACCATCAAAAATCCAACTGACTTTAAAAATAAATTATGAGTTTAGTCAGTACTCAGTAAAAAGGAGGTAGTGAAAATGATGTATAATGCTGGTTTAGTTTGTGTAGTAAAAAGTAATGGTAAGATTTTAAGAGAAGACAAAGATGTTTGTTTCCTTCCATTTAATTCAGAGTATACCCTTCTAATTAAAAATCTAGAAACAAGAAAAGCTCTAATAAAAATTTCTATTGATGGTCAAGATGTTTTAGATGGTAATTCCATAATTATTCATCCAAATACTGAAATTGAGTTAGAAGGATTCATGAAAGGAAATGCGGCTAAAAACAAATTTAAATTTATTAAAAAAACAAAAGAAATTTCAGATTATCGTGGTGATAGAATTGATGATGGAATTGTTAGAATTGAATATCAATTTGAAAAAGAAATAATTTCTCACTCCATATCTTATTATACTTATACTACTAATCCTAATTTTAATTTGTATGGTAATAATAATAGCAATGGAGTATTTAGCAATTCTGTTAATAATGTTTGTAATAATATTGAATCTTCAAGTTGTTATTGTATTAGTGAATCACAAGTTCAAAATGATAACGGAATAACAGTTAAAGGGTCTGAAGTTAATCAATCTTTTACATATGGAAATATTGGTTGTTTAGAAGATAATAAACGAGTTATTATTTTAAGATTAATTGGAACAAAAGAATCTGGAAAAATTGTGGAAAAACCATTAACAATTCAATCTAGAAAATTATGTCCTACTTGTGGTAAGAAATCCAAATCCCATTTAAAATTTTGTTCTAATTGTGGAACTTTTTTAGAATAAGTTTGTTTCTTATCTAAATTATTTTTCTGATCCATTCAATTATGATGAACAAACAATAAATTTAGTCTACCATACAATATAAAAAAGGATATTATAAAAACATGAACGATAAAGATTTAATGGTTAAAATCACAGATTCATATAGTGATTGTTTAACCGATAGTTCAACCGTTAAAATTAAAAACCGCCCTGATAGACCAAAAGGGTTTGTTGAAATTTATGAATTAAATACTGATAAAGATAAAAAATTAATTGGAAAATCGAATCTTGTGGTTTACCTTGGAAGAGAATGGTTGATATCTAGAGCTTTTAATACAATTAATGCAAATATTATACCTCAACCAACAGAATTCATTACATGGTTTGGGGTAGGAAATGGTGGATGTCCTATCGGTGATCCTTTAAACCCAACATCCCCAACAAATTTAGATACTGATTTAGATACATCAGTTATGATTAACGCTACAGATGCATTGTGTGCAGATTATAGATTAGCCCCTGATGCTGGGTATTATAAACATCCATTTAATTCATCAATTGAATTTGAGCAAGATGGAGACAATTATAATTATTGGTTGATTGGTAAAGTATCAACCACATTAGGCGCAGATGATGCTAATGGGTTTAATCTTAGTGAAGCAGGTTTGTATACCGCTGATAGTAGCGCTGGTGGATATGCAGGGCCGTTTAATCTGTATGCGCGTGTCACATTCCCAACCATCGTGAAAACTTCGAGTAGACAATTATTGTTCGTGTGGTATATTTATTTTTAAATACTTAGAATTGTAGGAAAGGTTAAACCTCAATAGAAACAAAAAAATAAAAATTAGAAATAGGAAAAATAAAAGTATGAGTAATGTAAGTCCTGGAGTTTATTCCAAAATTATAGATTTGAGTGCATATGTGCAGGCGGTTCCGTCGACAATTGGTTGCTTAATGGCTTTAACAAAGAAAGGAAAAGACAATCAATTTACATTTGTAGGTAGTAGGTCGGAAT
>CAZUCF010000030.1:0-2339 GCA_964619405.1 uncultured archaeon
CAAAAGTTGAATAAACTAAAAATCTATCATTATTTGAAATCTCTTGAGGCATTGCAGTCTTTAGTGCTTTTGAGGCTTCTTTTGCCACTCCAAAGGCCGTAGCATAAACCATATATTCTTCCCAGAGGATTACGTGTTGTGGTGGGTGCTCTTTCATTAAAGAGAAATCCGTAATATATTTTTTAAAATTTGTCCATTTCTGATTTTTTATTCTGCCTTCTTTTGAGAAACGACCAAATATTGTTTTAATAGTTATTCCTCTTTTTTCCAAAATTAATTTATAAACAATAAAAAATAAAAATGCAAACATAAATGGCATAAATACTATAATAATTGAAAAGTGATAATTTTTAAACAACAAATTAATTAGTGGTCCAAATTCCAAAAAACAAACTACAATAAATAAGACATATACTATAATATAACCTGTATTAGTAAATAATTTGCTTTCTTTTGTAAACCAATTTGCATATTTATTATCTATTTCTTTTTGTAATACAATAAATTCTTCCTGCATTTTAGTTAATAGAAATTTCGAAGTTAATTTGTTTTTTAAATCATCTAAATTTATTATCCCATCAGGATAATGTTTTAATAAAAAACCATTAATATCCGAAACATAACTTGGCAATTCTACTTTTTTTGCAGATTTTATTTTTACTAATTTGTATTTGTCTTTACTTTCTTTTACTAATTCATATTGCTTTTTCCAGACAAGGTACATGATTGCAGAAGAAAACCAATTTTTTGAAAATTCCCCAGTTATTAAATAATTTGCCATTAATGGATCTTCTGTTCCAGGCAAATCTCTTTCATATATCCCAAAATATCCGGTTTTATTTTCTGGTATATCTCTACCAAAGATTAACCAAATAATAAATAACAACAATATTGGTAATCCTATCATTAAAAAAAGAAATAATGCTATGATTCTAGGGGTGGCTTCGTTCTTTACCATTTTTTTTGTATATTGTGTATATCCTTCTTGCCAATTTTTTTCTTCTTCAATTATTTGTGCTTGTGTATATGTTCGGTTTGGATAGCGATAAAGATAATCGCCTACAAACCAATCCTTTGGCATTAAGATATTTACTTCAATTATTTCATAAGCACCAACGTGTTTTGAAATTGTTAAAATATTCTCAAATACTTTTTGTTCATAATTATTAGAATGAATAAATTGTGTTATTTGATTAGCATCAATATTTTTTGGAAAAATAATATTGAGGTTAGCATTTGTTGAAACGCGTGTATTTCCTGGATAAACTTGATAATAAAATTGTGTTCCATCAACTAATTTTCGTATCTGCTGTTCTATTGTGTAATTAAAATTTGCAGTAACTTGTGTATCACAAAAATTTCCTTTTAGAATTAATTCTGGGTCTCCTGATTCCGTATTTGTTTGCTTATGTTCAAATTTGCATATTGCTCCTGTACAATAACCGCCAGGATTAGAGATTATTACGTTTGGTCTTTGAAGGAATAGTTCTCTGTAACAACCAGATATTGAATAATCTAATTTCTCAGAAACTGCAACTGTGCCGTTCTGCTGAAGGGTATAATTTATATCATAATTAGTTATTGCAAAGCTTCTTGCATAAACCATTGGAAGTATTAATATTGAAATTAATAAAAATAACCAAATATATTTTTTAGCAATCATAATATTTCATTCTTTAGTCTATCATATCTTCTGTATTTTTTGGTTTTCTTCAGAGATTTGAAATGGATTGCTTTCTTTGAGCAGAAGTTGTAACAACGTGTACAGAACATACAGTTGTTGCCCCAAATGACTTTGCCTTTTTCTTTCTTTACTGTGATGTTTTTTGTGGGGCATACTTTCTCACAAAGGCCACAATAGTTACAAGCATCTCTTTCCCAATACCAACGACGATTGTTTTTGTGAAGTATTTTAAAAAAAACAAATTTTGCTATTTGAGAAATTATTGACAAAAAAACATTTGCTTTCTTAAACTGGGATTTTCCTGCAATTAAAATATCAAAGTCTTGCTTTACCCTTTCTTGAGTGCTATTAATAATTAAATCAATTTGTTCTTTTGTTTGAGTGTTTTTATTAAATAAAAAACTATCGTTACTAGGCACTACATAAAAAAAATTAGAAATCACATCATAGTTTTTCTTTTTTAAAATCTGTTCTAGAACATTAAAGCTTGCACCGGCACTTGCCCCGCCTGTTGAAAAAAGAATAACTGGTTTTTCTTTAACGACAGGTAATTTTTTTACAAAATCAATTACCACCTCTGGTGGATAAAAAGCATAGACTGGAAAGCCAAGCATTAGAAAATCATACTTGCTTTGACTTGAAACAGTTTCTTGTT
>CAZUCF010000031.1:0-2191 GCA_964619405.1 uncultured archaeon
CATCCTTCGCCATATTTACCCCCATATTAGTTGGGGATTTGTAAGAGTGCATATAATTTTCTTTTGGAAGGAATTGTTTTGTTATTTTTTTTAATAAATAAAAATTCTCTACATCCCTATTATAGTTCACTGCCTTTTCCCCATATGCTTTTTCATGTAATTTATCATATTTGTTTTTGTCTAAAATATCTGCTGTTGCTGCTTCATAAGCAATATTTACAGGATGCTCTATTGGTAAGTTCCAAATTGGGAAAGTTTCCCACTTTGCGTAACCCGCATTAATTCCTCTTTTATAATCTTGATAAATTTGTGACATGCATGTAAACATTTTTCCACTATTTGCTCCAGCACCCGTTACAATAATTATTTTTTTTGTGGTTGGGATATAATCTTGTGAATCAAAACCGTTTTTTCCAAAAACTTTTTTTAAATCATTAGGGTATCCTTTAATTTCTTTTGTGAAAAAAACTTTCCCACCATTTTCTTCAACTTCTTTCTTAAATTTTATTGATCTTTTTTCTCCATTTTGTCTACAAACAACAATTCCTAGAACTTTAATTCCTCTTTTTTCTAGTTCCATAGTTTCCCTTAATGCTAATTTATCAAGAGTTAGTCCAGTGTCACTCCATTTGTGTTGTAACTCAAGTTCAGTTGCATTAATGCAATATAATACTTCAACACTTTCTTTTATTGATTCAATTAATTTTAATTTATTATCCCCCTCATAACCAGGTAATACTCTTGTTGCGTGTCCATCAAAAAGAAGTTTTCCTCCAAACTCTAAATAAAGTTTTGAGAAGTTACCCACACGCTGAATTATAGCTTTTTTTTGTGCAGAGAAATATTTTTCATTATCAAAACCAATGTTTTGGTTATTTAAAATCATCAAGAAACAATGATTTCTTACTTAATAAGAATTGCGATTGAATATTTTATTTAGTAATTTATTCTAATTTTTATAAAACTAGTGTTAGTTTGATAACACTAGTTCTACAATGTCACAGTCTTTTAGTTTGTGTTCTAAACCTACTTGTTGTTTTTCAAATTTTGCTGATACCCCTCTAACAAAAGCGAATTTGAATTTTTGTTTTAACTCTTTGTGAATTTTGTCACAAAAATCACTAATAGTTGATTCTTGTTTTAGTATTACTGGTTCGCCTGAATCAAACGGGTACACTCGCAAGAGTTTTGTTTCATTAAACAAAAATTCTTTTATTGACTCTATTGATTCTTTTTTGTTTACTGAAACACTTTTGCAATTATATTTATTTGTAGTAGCACTCGCAAGATCGTTTTTTGTATAAACAACACAAGTATTGTTTTTATTTATTTCAAAACCAAACAAGTGTAATTCTTGTTCTAGTTTTTCTAGTTGTTCTGGTTTTGTAGAATCAACTACTAGAATTACTTTGTTTGCAATTATTGCATTGTTTAATACTCTTTTTCCAAAACCCTTCCCGCTTGATGCTCCTTCAATTATTCCAGGTAAATCAATTAACTGGATGTACACATTATTGTAGTGCATTATTGAGGAGAAAGGTTTTATTGTGGTGAAGTCATAACTTGCGACAGCAATTTGTGCTCCTGTAATTGCTTTTATTAACGAACTTTTTCCAACACTGGGAAACCCCACAAGAGCAAAACTAAATTGTCCTTGTTTTTTTACTTCCCAAGGCTCAAAGTGTAAAACATTTTTACTAACAATGGCCTTATTTTTTTGTGAATGTAACCAAGCCCTTACTTCGGCGTAAGGTCCTGATTTGTATCCTGACATTTGTGCGAGTAATTCGTCAACTTTTTTTGCTCTACTCTCTCCACTTAATCCAATTAATTCTTTTTCACATTTCTGCTTAAACACTCTGTGCGGCATTGCCATACACATCAACTCCTTTTTTGTCAAGTTTGTTTAGCAGGAGAATCAATGACTTGAAGAATCAATATAGACTTTTAAAAAAATTAAGCAGTCTAAAATCAAGAACTTTTTATAAATTAAAAATCATTGAACCTGCTTACGCCCAAGCAGACTCATTCAAAACCAGTATTTCGCATTATTTTTATTGATTGTGGCGCTGAATTCATAATAATACTCTATTTTAGGAAGTATAAAAAGGTATTTAATTAACCAAAATTAATGTCCAAAATATTACACTCAAAATATCATTGTTAATATTAATTAAGTCCTTTGATAATA
>CAZUCF010000032.1:0-1862 GCA_964619405.1 uncultured archaeon
AAGAATAATTATTTCATTCACAATAGAAATCCAATAGGATTTCTACACGACCGCACGATTGCAAAACCTTATTAATTTCTAAACTATTTATTCAATACAATGTTTCTCAATCATTCATTAAAATATTTTTTTCATAATAAACTTTCCGAATTCTATATAATGTTTAGTCTTAGAAATCTTGGTTTAGCAATGATTAATTTGTTTTTACCAATATTTATTTTTTCTTTGAGGAATTCTCTTTTTGATGTTATTAATTTCTTGTTTTTTCAATTTTTATCACTAATAATTTTTTTCCCACTTGCTGGAAAACTAACTTCAAAAATTGGTAATGCTCACACAATGCTTTTCAGTTCACCATTTTTAATATTATTTTTCTTAATTTTGTATTCTTCAAATCAAATAATTGCTTTGTTACCATTTCTTGGTGTCTTACTTGGTTTTGCAGAAGCATTTTTTTGGATGCCGTTTCACAGTGAATTCTCTTTTATTTCAAAATCAAAAGAAATTGATAAAGAAATTAGTTATTACAGAATATTTGGCATTGTTTTTTCTACAATTGGCCCATTAATTGGTTCAATAATAATATTATTTTTTGGTTTTAGTGTTCTTTTCTTGTCAACAATTATTTTGTTGTTAGCTAGTCAAATACCATTATTACTTTCAAAGGACATAAAAACTAGGCAAAGATTTTATTTGAAAAATATTTTTCGAACAAAAAACTTTTCTGATTTTGTACCGCATTTTGGTTATGGGGCAGTATTAATAACAACGGCTTGTTTGTGGCCATTATTATTATTCTTTATTGTTTCTGATTTTTTTATAATTGGTTATTTTGCTTTAATAGTAAATTTGCTTAGCGTTATCATAACTTTTTTAATTGGAAAAAAAATTTTTAACAAAAACAAAAAAAATGTTATTAAGAAGGGTGCAACAATATTTTCTTTTACTATTATATTGAGAGCTTTTGTTTTTAATGCTCTTCAAGCATCAATGATTTGGTTTTTGGGTGGTTTGCTTTGGCCCTTGTTTGAGCTTCCTTTGGAATCATTTGTTTATAGTAAGTCAAAGCGTTTTAATAAATTAGAATTTTTTGTTGCGAGAGAATTTTCGTTGGCTGTTGGAAGATTTCTTGTTTTGGGAATAGTTTTTGTTTGTTTGTATGATACAATGCTTGCTATTTCAACTGGAATATTTGTCTCGGGAATTCTAATGTTTTTTTGTTATTCTTCTTGGTAAAAGCATTTAAATAGTAGAAAATACATCTAAATTTATTGAATATTGTTTGAATAATAATGTTTTTTAGAGTGATTTAGTTTGGATGAAGACTTAGTTAGTGTTTCTCAAAATTCTGATGAAAAACAAGTTAAAAATAATGGTTCAAATTACATTTATTTTGAAATAATTGTTGGTGTTTTTGGTGTAATTAGTTCTATTTTATCTGTTTTTATTGCTACCTTTATTGGGGTTACCTCTCTTTCTTTGCAAAACGGTGCATTGCTATTATTATTATCTATTTTTGTTTCAATCTTGTTAGTTATTAGGTTGATAAACTATTTTTTTAATGGGCAAAAAAGAAATGCGATTATTTGTGTCATTTTAGTTGTTTTGAACATATTGTTTTTTGTTTTAAAACTAATTGAATTCGTTTCTATTCCAATCCTTGTAGTTGCATGAAATAAAAAATAAATTGAATTATTTTTTTTATATTTATATTCTTGATAATTTTTGATTCTTTCTAATGATTATCTTTTTGTAATGTTATTTTTTTGTCATAATTATTTTTTTATTACTGATTATTTTTAGTAATAGGCTCTGTAGAAATCCTTTATAAATAGAGATAAATAGAAGGTTGCCCTTCTATT
>CAZUCF010000033.1:0-1860 GCA_964619405.1 uncultured archaeon
AGCCAAAAAAAGCACTTTTAATTATAAATAGTTGTCGCCCAAATAGATACAAATATATACTTGTTGAAACAATATTAGAATATGAGTTATTTAGAAACAAAATCAAGAGGAAAAGAAAAATACACTTACTTTGTAAAAAAGTGGACTCTTCAAAACAAACCCTTTGTTTTAAGAAAATACATCGGTAAAGATACAGGATTATTCTCAAAAGAAAATTATTTGGTGAAAAACATGAATTTGTTAGTAGATGAAGAACTAAATCTAAGAACACCAATTTGGAAACCAAACATTAATTTTGTATATGACCCAGGACTTGTAGAAAGAATTGAAAAAAAAGCAATACTGCTAAATAATTTAATAGAAGCCCACTCAGCTGAAGAAATAATGCAATTTGAATTTGCAAAAGAATTTATTTACAACTCTAATAACATTGAAGGATCAAAAATACCAAAAGAACAATTAGTTGAATTATTTGAAAAAGGAAACACTAAATACAAAAACAAAAATGAATTAGCAGAAATAGAGAACTCAATAAAAGCACTTTATTATATTAAAAAAGATTTTTCATTTACAATAAAAAACATAAAAAGCTTGTATTATATTTTAACTAAAAACCTAATTCAAGAAAATGGAGCCCCATATCCAAAAGGATTCAAAAAACAACCAATTATTGTGGGCAACTCTACAACATCAGAGCCAAAAAACGTTGAACCTGAGCTAAAAGCACTAATAAACTGGAATAAACAAAACGCCACTAAATTATATCCATTAAAAAGAGCTTTTGAATTCCACTCAACCTACGAGAGCATACACCCATTTACTAATGGAAATGGAAGAACGGGCAGATTAATAATGAACAAAATATTAATGCAAAACAATTACCCTCCAATTATAATTTACAAAGAAAATAAGCTTGCATACTTCAATGCAATAAATGCTATGCGCGAAGGAGATAAAAAGAAATACTTTCAATTCATGCTAAAACAAGCAGAAAAAACATACGACCAAATGATAAAAACAATAAAATACAAAAAATAAATTTATAATAAGTTCATTAAACTAATAAAATATGCCTATTTCAATTTCAATTGGTTGTTGCTTTGATCTTAAATTAAGTCGAAACGAGAGTATTAACTTTTTGGAGAAATATAGTTCTTTAATTGATGGAGTGGAATTGCTATTTGCAACTCCAAAAGAACTTTTAGAATTTGAATTTGACTCAAAATCACTCAATTTTTTAAAATCAAAAAAATTTAATTCCATTCACATGCCTTTTAACGAAATAGAATACAAAAAAGATGAATTAACAAAAGAGCTAATAAAAAAAGCTGAAAAGTTAGCAAGTGAAATTAAAATTAATTATATTTTATTTCACCCAAACACAGTAACTGATTTTGATTCATTAAAATCAACAACCCCCATTGTAATTGAAAATATGAACAAAAAACTAGAAAAAACAGGATATACTACTGTTAAAGAAATGAAAAGATTATTTGATAAATACCCTGATTTTGGATTTGTGCTCGATACCTCTCACACATTAGGAAACAACATAAACCCAATTGACTTTTTGATATTAAAAAATAAATTGAAAGGAATTCACTCAAGCGGGCAATGGATTAAAAAAGGAAACTTAAAAGAACATGGATTTTTAATAGAAAGCGAAAAAGAACAACTAGAAAAACTAAAACCAGTTCTAGAACTAAATGTACCAAAAGTGATTGAATGTGATTTTTACCCACAAAAAGTACCTTTAATTGAACAAGAAATACAATTAATAAAACAATTGGAAAAACACTAAATTCAACATATACAAATCGTTACACTATTTTCTTAATTTTATTTAAAAGCAATACAAGA
>CAZUCF010000034.1:0-1719 GCA_964619405.1 uncultured archaeon
TCAAAACATTGGTTTTGATAATGAAAAGTATTTCTCTGCACAAAAAAAAGCTATACTTGAGCGTGTAAATAAGTTTTCTAAACTTTATTTAGAGTTTGGAGGAAAACTTCTCTTTGATGGACACGCAACAAGAGTATTGCCTGGGTATGAGGGGGATAATAAATTAAAATTAATTGAATCAATGAAAGAGAATGTTGAAGTTCTTTATTGTATTAATGCAACCGAACTTGAGTTACAGCATAAGTGGAGTGACACGGGACTTACTCTTGATAAATTAGCACTAAGAGAAACAATGGAACTAGAAAAGAGAGGAATTAGTGTTCTTGGAATTGTTGTTTGTAGACAAAATGGAGAAAAAAGATCAATAAAATTTAAGCGAGAAGTAGAAGAGAGGGGTGGTAAAGTTTTTTTCACAAAAGAAATCAAAGGATACCCAAATGATTTGAAAAAAGTTTTTGGGAAAAATGGTTTTGATGCACAAGATTATATTCCAACTACAAAAAAGATAATTATTGTAACAGGTGCTGGAGCAAATAGTGGAAAAATGTTTACCTGTATGTCACAAATTTACCAAGATTACAAAAGAGGAGTTAATGCTGGGTATGCGAAGTGGGAAACTTTCCCAATATGGAATTTACCAATAGAACACCCAGTGAATATTGCGTACGAAGCAGCAACAGCTGATATTTTGGACAAAAACAAATATGACAAATTACATGAGAAAGCATATGGGGAAAAGGCAGTGAACTATAATAGGGATGTAGAAAACTTTTATTTACTAAAAAAAATAACAAAACAATTTATTCCAAAAGAAAACTATATGCACTCTTACAAATCCCCAACTAATATGGGCGTAAATATGGCGAAGGATGGAATAATTAATGATCAAATCATTCAAGAAGCTGCAAAAAAAGAAATTTTGAGAAGATACGATTTTTTTAAAGAAAAACTAAAAACTAAAGAAATTAACAAAAAATCAATTCTAAGAATGAAACAACTATTAAAAAAAGCAAAAATTGATTAGAGTTTTTTTAAAAAAATATTTCATTTTTTAAAAATATTATATTTTCTTAAAATATTTTATTTTTTCAAAAATAATTTAGAGTATCCAACAAAAATAAATAATAAATATAATATTACAAATTGTTGTAAATAGAAGTCGTGTGGAAAGTTTAGGAAGATTGCTGTTTGTGATGTAGGATCTAAGAAAACAACTAATCCTTTCAAAAACACTACAATCAACCATAATCCAAACATTAGTGAAGTTCCATCAATTACTGGTTTAAAATAAGTTAATTGCTTTTTGTATAATTCGTAAAAATAGTCCCAAAAACTAATTAATAAAACATATCCAACAATAATAAACCAATATAGTTTCAAAAAATCTTTAATATTAATTACAACAGGTATTTGTAAACTTGGTCCAAGATAATCAAGTATTGCCACAATTAAAAAAACAACTAAACCTAATGCTAAGGTAGATGTTAATATTTGAAATACTTTTCCAAAAGAGAATTCTTTGTTTGAGTTTTTACTCAAATCTTTACTTTTTGAGTAATCATCAATTTCGTCATCAAGATTCATAATAAATCATTTATCCTATTATTCAATAGATATTTTTTTACTATAAAAACCTTGCTTTAAGGAATTTTTTCAAATTTTTAACAAATTAAGCAGTTTTTTAAACAAAACTAACCCCCATTTTTATTAAAGCAGAGG
>CAZUCF010000035.1:0-1621 GCA_964619405.1 uncultured archaeon
TTATAAAAAAAGAAATCCTTGCCTCGGAGTAAACCGAGACAAGAAAAAATATTTATAGTGGTAATTTATCAGCAATCATTCCAACTAACGGAAGTGATTTCTTTTGACCACTTAATGCATTTACTATTCCTAATATCCATAGCGCTATAATTGCAAGCATTACTATCAAATATAATGGTATTAGTAATAATGAAAGTAATCCAACAATAATATTAACTCCTGGGATAAACATTAACACTGTGATAACAAGTCCAATTGTAAATGAAATTGCTCCAAGTATTAACACAAGGATTGTTAATGCTAGACCTTGTTTTCCATAATACATTACATAGCTATCATCTTTCTTAGCTACAATAGCGATTATGAAACCTATCCAAGTTAAAGCAGCACATAATGCTGCAAATGTCTTTGAATCTTCAGCCATATTTTAACCTCCTTTTAAGTTTAATATGTTTGAATAATTAGAGGAAAAACATCTATTTAAAGGTATTTGTCGGTTAAAAATATTTTAAAAAATATTTTAAAAAATTAAAATTTTCTTGTTTTAATTAATTTTTTTGGTCTTTAATTATCTTAGTTGTTTAATTTTTTTAGTTATTTAGAGTTAGTTTTCTTTTCCTTTTAGGTTAATGATTGGTTTTAAGTATTTGTAGATTTTTGTGCTTTCTTTTTGTGCATTCATCACTTCATTAATGTTTTTGTAAGCAAAAGGACTCTCGTCAATTGTTCCGTTTTCAATAGTTGCAGTAATTCCTTTCATTGTTTCTTTAAATTGGTCAATAGTAATTTCTTTTCTTGCTTGACTCTTACTTATTCTCCTTCCAGCTCCATGACTACTTGATTCTATGAATTTTTTGTTTCCTTTTCCAATTACTAAAAAACAACCATCTCTCATATTTCCAGGAATAATTCCTCTTTCTCCTTTTTTACTCGGAGTTGCTCCTTTTCTGTGAATAAATTTATTGTTTTTCCCAAATTTTTGTGCATGATTATGGTTTTTGTTTGTCCAAAGTTCGTCTTTGATTTTCTCACCTAAAATTAATTCAATTTCACTAATTACTTTTTTTCCAATTTCAATTCTATTGAGTAATGCTAGTTCTAAACAAAAATTGAGTGCTGCTAAGTATTCTTTTCCAAGTTTTGTTGTAGAGTCAATAGGATAAGTTTTTTCCACACTTTCGTTTAATTTTGTCTTGTCAGTTTCATTTAATTTTTGAGCATTTTTCATATAGTGGCTAGCAACATGATGTCCTACATTTCTTGATCCTGAATGAATAATTAACCAAACAACATTGTTGTTGGTTTTTGGTTTTGTTTTTTTTGTGCTTTTTTTAGAATTTGTGTTTGTCAGTTCTCTTTCTTCACTTATTTCAATAAAGTGATTTCCGTGTCCTAGTGAGCCAATATTACTTAGTGCTTTTCTTTTTATCCAATTAAATAATTCAGGATCAATTTTGTTTTCTTCAAGTTTTTTTAGTATTTTTTTGAATTCTTCTTTACTTTCTTTACTAACATTATGTTCTGCATTTAGTTTTCCAAGTCCCATTGGAGTATTTTGGTTTATGCTTTCATAAATTTCTTTTCTTTTTTCTTTAACTTTTGTTAAAATATTTTTTCCTTC
>CAZUCF010000036.1:0-1606 GCA_964619405.1 uncultured archaeon
ATTTTTTCTTTACTTGATCAATTTTAATTAAAGGATCATTTTCGAAAATATCTTTTATAATATCCCTATTTATAATTTTAATCGTTGTTGAATGGAATGATCTCATTACTAACTGTGTGCCACGTTCTCCAATACATTGTGCTGCAATTATTCCAGCATAGGGACTCTTGTGAATTTCTAATAATTTTCCATAACAAGTATGACATAATTTTAAAGATTTACAAAAAATTGGACTTCTTAAATGAATTAAATCTCCAGTTTTAAATTTTGAAGAATCAAATTCCTCTAGTTTCCCACGGTTAATTATATATCTACCTTTTAATCTACTAATAATATCGGAATCTAATTTTATATCAAGAGTTAAATCTGTACCACAATCTTTTAATAACCAATCTATTTCAACTGAGTTTAATAAAAAAGCCAATTTTCTAGAACTATATCCGGTGGACGCGGTATTCAACACGCGGTCGATGATTCCTGCCCTGGCGCCTCCTGCAGCATTAAAATATTCTGTTGGGGACAATCCATCTGACAGAGAACCTTTAATAGCGGGTAATATCTTTCCAGTTGGATCAACCATGATTCCTTTTGCAACTAAAATTTGTATTGGTTGATCCCAACCTTTTGTACTTCCAGACTCTACTAAATTATAAAGACCAGTTCCCTTTAAATGGTCAATCATAATTTTTCTCATTTTATCAATAATTTCAATTGCTTCTTCTGTTGTTGCTTTATCTAAATTCTTTTTTAATTCATATATCTCTGGTGGAATAGTAATTTCATCTAAATTTAATGATGGTGAAATCAATGTAGCAAATTTAAAACCAACATTTTTCAATTTTGAAGCAACATCAGAGCCTATATCTCCACCATACTTATTAATTACTTCAAAAATTAGTTTGTTAACAATTTTTTTCGTAATCTGTTCATTTATAAATCTAAAATCAGAAGGTAAACAATTATTAAAAATTGCTTTACCCATTGTTGTGTTTTGTTTTTTATATATTACAGGAATATAAGGATCTGTAGCATTAATCAAATCCTCCTTAGTAATACTTATTGGGGATTTAAATTGTTTAACATCTTTAGTTAATAAATATAAACCAACACACATTTCTTTGCTTAATTCAAATGTTATAGAAGTTGATGAATTAGAAGATCTGGCCATCATCATTCTTTTTTTGGCTTCATCCTGTGATTCATTTGTTAGAGGATGAAAAATGGCCATCTGATCTCCATCAAAATCAGCATTAAATCCACCAGTTACTAATGAAGATAATTGAATAGTATTTCCTTCAACAATAACCGGATAAAAAGCTCTAACTGATTCTGCATGTAAAACTGGATCTCTTTTAGCTAAAACAACTCTGTCCTCAGATGCTAAAACTGTTGCGTCAAAAAATATTTTATATAAATTACTTGGTATTGTGTCTCCAGATTTTATACTTCTAAATACAATCATTATACTATTAATAGATAATTCTGTTTTAGTAAATTCCTTAATTTCTTTTTCTAATAAATTTCTATTTATATCATTAGAATATAAAAGTTTATTAATTATAAATGGTTCGAACAAACTAACTGCCATTCTAAAAGGAATTCCTAT